>DASWSP010000019.1:0-15763 GCA_036402575.1 Allosphingosinicella sp.
AGGCTCGCGGCGAGCGACCGTTTCCTCGACGGCATCGCCTTCAGCCGCGGCCGCTTCACGGTCGAGACTCCGGGGCTGCCGATGCTGGTGATACCCGCCTGGCCGGAGCCGGCGCGGGTCGTCGAGGATTGCCGGGGCTAACCCCCCGAGGGACTAACGCGGCCGGTCGCGGCGCCCGGTCAGCGCTCGGGCGATGTGGATCGCGAATTCCTCCGCCAACTCCTCGCGGATCCCGCCGCCGCGGATGAGCAGCCCGACCGGGCCGCTGTGCGAGTTGACGACGTCGACATAGAGCTGGCCGAGCGGCTCGCCAGTGGTGGGGTCGCGAATGAACACCGATCCGGCCATGCGGTCGCGGCTGCCGCCGAACAGGGTCGCGGCGGTGCCGGCGGTCTCGATCGCGTCGATCTCGATCAGCAGCTTGAGCTCGCGGCCGCCGGTCAGGCCCCAGGCGCGGGTTACGTCGGCAATGACGCGCGGCATCATCTCGGCGAACGGCAGTCCGGACGGATCGCTGCGGTTGCGCGCCTTGGCTTGCTCGTCCAGCGCGGCGACCTTGGCAAGGGCGCCGGGCCGCACCGCGACCTCGACCTGGCGAACCACGCTGGAGCTTTTGATCGAGGCCGGGATCGGCAGCAGCTCCTGCGACTGCTCCATGCAGCCGGCGAGCGGGAGGAGCAGCAGGGCAGCGAGGGGAAGGGGGCGCAAAGTGGGCCGCATCGGGGCCTCGCCATGTTCCGAAAAGGAAGGGCGCCGGGTACCGGCGCGAAGCAACGAGGCTAGCGCCAAAATAAATGAAAACAAGACTTGTTTGGCGATTCGGCTCGACTCATATTCGTCCTGTCTTCAACAAGCGAAAGGAGGTGATCCGATGTCTCATGGTTCAGCAAGGGGGTCGGTTCTGCTCGTTCGGGGGATGAAAGCCTAGGCTTTCCTGGTCTCTCGGGCTGGAGCTTCCGGCCGCTGACCATGTTCGGAGGGTCGTCGGGCAAGCCCCGGCGGCCCTTCAACTTGTCCGGCAGTTTTTTTCGCCGCCTGTCGCCGACGCTTACACTTCATCCGCAATTTACCATCGCGTTCGGCATTCCTGCGCGGCTGGCACGGACATTGCTCCTGTGCGGCCAGTGAGGCCGCAAGCCTTCCGGTAAAGACTGCGTTGCCCATTACGCGAGGGCCGCCCCGGCTTCTGCCCAACGGCTTCCACTGAGGCATCTGCCTTGGAGGAGGTCCAGCCGGGGCGGTTTTGCGTCGGCACCAAGCGGCGGCGAACCGCGTTCAACAGCCATGCGCGATTTGCTCCTGGTGCTGGCGGCGGCGCTTCTGCTTCGCTCGTGCGAGCCAAGCCGGGGCGTCGAAGCCGCCGCCCGCATACCTCACACGCCGGCGGCGGCGCAGCTGGAACCGGCATCGGCGTCCGTGGCCGCCGGCGAATGGCGGCGCAGGGACGTGGACGACCGGCCGGTGCTGCTGTTCGGCGAAAGCGGCGCGCCTCCGCTCGCGGCGATCAGCTGCGACCGCGACGCGCTGCTCGTCGAGCGGATGACGATGACTCCCTCGGGCGGGATCGGGAGCATGACCGTGACCGCCGATAACCGCACCCGCACCTTGCCGGTCATGTCGGACGGCGCCGGCCTGCCGAATGGGGGGGTGTCGCTCAAGCTCAGCGACCGGATGGTCGAGAGCCTTGGGCGCGGCAGCGGCCGCATCGAGCTCGATCTCGGCGACGAACCCCGGCTCGTGCTCCCCGCCGACCGGCAGATCGGTGCGCTGGTCGACGAGTGCCGCGGCTAGCGGTCCTGCCAGCGCCGGGCGACCCGCGCCTGCCACAGGACGATGCCCGGCACCACGGCCAGCTCCATCACCAGTCCGAATAGATGGCCTGCGCTCGGCACCCCCGCGTCGATCAGCGACAGCAGCCGGGCGAGGCCGCCAACCACCACGATTACGCCAAGGCCGCGGAACAGCTGGCCCTTGGCCTCGATGCGCGGAATGGCGGCGAGGAAGACGACACCGAGCCCGAGCAGCAGGCCCGACAGGTAGCGGAAATGGCTGTCGAGATCGACTGGAAGCGGCGGCGTCACGCCCTTCAGCACCGCGGCGCTGCCGAGCACGCTGGCGGCGCCCATCGACAGCGGCACCAGGCAGGCGAGCGCGGTCGCCGCCTGGAGCAGCCGGCGTTCAGCCTCGACGGTCACGGCGGCGCGCCACATAATCCTCGTGGACCCGCAGGAAGCGCGTCGAGATCGTCACTTCCGCGAGGAACAGCAGCAGCCCGAGCGTGAGGCAGAGCATCGCCGCGATGAACAGCAGCGACACCGCGACGGTGAGCTGCATCGTCACCAGGTTGGCGACGAAGATGACGATCACGACCAGGCTGATCAGCAGCGCCGATGCGGTGCAGAGGCCGATTGAAAGCTGGCAGATGCGGATCCGGCGGTCGAGCACGGCCAGCTCGCCGAGCTCGCGGCGGCGCAATTCCGCGTCCGCCGTCGGCACGTCCAGCTCGAGGCTTCGGACCCGATCGACGACGCGCGCCAGCCGCGACGCGACGACGTTGAGGATTCCGCCGATGCCGGCGAGCAGGAACACCGGCGCCAGCGCCAGCTGGATCGTGTGCGCGATGGTCGAGACATGGGCGCCGGTCATGCGCTGGCGTTTGGGGCGAGCGGCGGGCGCGCGTCAACCGCGGAACGGCGCGCGCCGGTGATGTCGCGCCCGGCGCTCGCGAAACAGCGCGCCCGGCGGTGGAAATTATCGTCGTCGCTCGGCCCGCGCTTCTTCATCTTCCAGGCCGGAAGTGGTACAGCGACAGCCGGGAGGCGGTCCGGTGGCATTCTTCCGAACCAAGGACAATCTGCGCGACTCGACCGTGAGCGACGCGGCGCGCAAGCAGCGCCGGCAGCAGTTCCAGGCGCAGCAGCAGATCATCGAGGCGCACAAGGCGGGGGCGGAAACCGAGCCGCGCCGCTGATCCTCGCACGACGGCTGCTCGGAACGGACGGGTCGACCGGCTCGTTTCGCTGCTATGACAAATGAGAAGGATCAGGCGGCCGATCAGGGCCGCGCCCCCGGGCTGTTCGACGAGCAGCTCCAGCGCGAGCGGCAGGAAAAGCAGATCGAGGATGCCGACAAGCCGGCCGCGGTCGGCCGCGACACGCAAGGGCAAGGCCGCGCGCGCTAAAGCGGCCCGGAGCTTCGGGCGAGAGGATAACGGGCGCGCCCCATGGAGCGCGCCCGCCCATCGGCGCCGCTAGAAGCGGTCGCCTGACGTCGTGGTCGATGACATGTCCTCGTGAAGTCGGCGGAACGTGTCGCGGCCCTCGCGGACTGAATCGTAGCATTGCTGGATCACGCTGCGCGTCTCGCTCGACAGGCGATCGTCGCTAAGCGCGGTTTCCCACTTGCCGTTGAGGTAGCTCTCGCCGTGGTCGACTTCGGCGATCACGGCGGTGTCGTCGCTGCCGGTGACCTTGTCGCGCAGCGTCAGGAAGGCGCGGTGGGCGGCGGCGAGCACGCTGCCGTCATCCTCCGGATTGCCGCCGAGCGCCCGGACGCGCTCGCGCAGCCGGCTGACGACCTGCTCGCGCTCGCTGGCGCGCTCGAGGAATTGTGAGCTGAAGCGGCTGTTGGTCGCTTCCTGGGCCGAGCGGCGATAGCCGTCGACGCTGTCGATCGTGGTTTCGATCAGGCTGTTGAGAACGCTGATGTCGTGGCTGCTGTCGGCCGAACGCGTGGTGGGTTCTAGCATGGACTTTTCCTCCAGGGGTGTTGTTCTGGATAGGCAACGCGCCGGCCCCGCCATCGGTGCCCGCTGCCGCGATAAAAGGGCGGAACGGCCGGTCGAGCCGCCGCGTTTCCCTGCTCGACCGAGGAGACGAAGATGCCGGACAGAGACAGCGACAGCGACAGCGAGCGGGGCAAGCGCGCCACGTTCGACCCCACGACCGGCGAGGTGCACGGCAGCGGCTCCGGCGCGGGCGGCGGCGGCAATCCGCGCGAGGATTATGACAGCGACTCGATGGCCGGCGCCGGCGCCGAGCCGCCGCACGGGCCGCGCCCGATCGACGAGGCGGTGCCGCGTCCGATCGACAAGGATGAGGGGCGCTGACCATGGCGGGCAGGAAGACCGGCCACCCGCTTCCCGAAAGCGACGAGGCGCGCCACAACGAGATCCCCGAAGGCCTCGCCGACGAGAAGGGCCGCGGCGAGGAAGGCAAGGCGGCCGTTCAGCCGACCCGGCCCGCCGCCAATCCCGACGGCGAGCCTTATCGCTACGACGATTTGGGCCGTTAGCCCGCAACGCGGCGCAAGCGCAGCACCCTCCGGCGCGGCGACACGCGAAAAGCGCGGTTTTCCAGCACCTTCCGTCCGGTCGGATGGTGGAACGGCGCAGCCTGCTTAACGTTTGTTCATCAACAGGGTTAGCAAGCAAGGAGAGATGCCATGGCTGACGACCGCAACACGCAAAGCGGTGGCCCGCAATCCGGTCGCGACGATCACGGCCGCAGCGGCGCCCAGCAGGACCAGCAGGACCAGCAGCAGCAGGGCGGCCAGGGCGGGCGGCAGATGGGCGGCGGACCCAATGAGAGCGATCTCGACCAGGCCGGCGGCAGCAGCGGCACCGGCGGCTATGGCAGCGATGCCAACACGATCAACAACCAGCAGGGCCAGCAGGACCAGGCCAGCCAGAGCGGCTACGGCTCCGGGCGCGACCGCGGCGAGCGGTTCGACGAGCAGCAGGGCGGCGGCCGCGGCTCGACCGGAGGCTTTGACCCGCAACAGCAGCAGGGCGGCCAGAGCGGCGGCTTCGATGGCCAGCAGGGCGGCCAGGGCGGCCAGGACTCCGGTCAGCAGCAGCAGGGCGGCGGCTCCGGCCAGGGCGGCCAGAGCGGCAGCGACTGGGACCAGCAGCAGGGCAGCGCCGGCCAGTTCGGCAACGAGGGCGGCGGCCGCGGCCCGAGCGGCGGCGACTTCAATCAACAGCAGCAGCAGCAGGGCGGCCAATCCGACCGCCAGCAGGGCGGCGGCTCGGAGTTCGAACGCGACCAGCAGCGGCATCAGCGCCGCGGCCAGGACGAGATCGAAAGCGATCGCTGATCGTTTCGGTGATATGAAGGGAGGGCCGTCCCGCGTGGGCGGCCCTTCGCTCGTGCGGCGCAGGCGGAATCGGGACCGTTGGAACCCTTCCGCGCGCTGCACGTCTGTTACGCATCAGTTATAAAATCCAGGAGACTGCAATGGCAAAGGCAAAGACGTCCGGAGGCAAGTCGGCCGGAGGCAAGTCCAGCGGCGGCGGCAAGAGCGGCGGCGCCAGGAAGAGCGCGGCGGCCTCGTCCGGCGGCGGCGGCTCCAAGTCGTCCGGCGGCTCGAAGAAGTCCTCGCGCTCCGGCGAGGGCAAGATCCCGGCCGCGCTTCGCGACGCCGGCCAGCGTGCCGCAGAGCTCGCCCAGAACCCGCTCGCGCGCAACATGCTCGCCGCCGGCCTGGTCGCGGCCGCGGCGGCCCTGACCTCCAGCTCCAGGGTGCGTGACACCGCCAAGCAGGCGGGCCGTGACGCCGTCGACAGCGCCGAGGCCGCGGCCGACAGCGCCACCAAGATCGGCGCCGCGTTCGTGTCGGCGGCCAGCGACGTCGTGCGCAAGATGATGGGCGGCAGCGGCGGCTCGTCCGGCGGCTCGTCCGGCGGCCGTGGCGGCTCGGGCGGCGAGGAGCGGCTGTCGGCTGCTCCCGGCGGCCGCGGCGCATCGCGCGCCGGCTCAGGCGGCCGCAAGGCTTCGGGCGGCGCCCGCAGCGCCGCTTCCGCGGGCGGCGGCGGCAGCGGCGCTTCGCGCGCCGGCGGCGGCAAGTCCGGCGGCGGCAAGTCCGGCGGCGCGGCCAAGGCTCCCAAGGCCAGCACGGGCGCCGGCCGCGGCAAGTCGGCCGGCGGCGCCCGCCGCGGCCCCGGCCGTCCGCCTAAGAGCGGCGGCTCGGCTCCGGCGGGCGGCGGCGGTTCCGACACCGGCGGCTCGGGCGGCGGCGGCGCCGGCAGCTGAAGGAAACGCTCCCCTCCCGCCGCGCGGGAGGGGAGGCCTTAGAGCGGCCGCCCGGCGGCGAAGCGCTCGAACTCGACCGGATCGTGCGCGCACAGGATGCGCACGTCCTTGCGATGCTCGACCGACAGTCGGCGAAGCCGCTCCTGGTTGGCGAGCCGCAGCTCCCGGTCGGTCTCCATCATCGTCTGGTACAAGCGCAGGCCCGGCGTGCATTTGCGCCGCGCCCGCCGCATCTCGCCGCGGTAGAAATAGGCGTCGCCGGCGTGCAGCAGCCAGCCGTCGGGCCCCTGGATCGCCACTCCGGCATGGCCCCAGGTGTGGCCGGGCAGCGGCACCAGCAGGATTTCGGGCGGCAGCCCTTCGAGGCCGCGCACCGTCTCGAAGCCGAACCACGGCTCGCCCTGGCCCGAATAGCGGCGCCAGTTCTGCACCTCGTCGAACTGCCGCGGCCGGTAGCGGTTGCGCGGCACGAAGCCGCGGCGTGGGCCGGTCGCGGCGGTGAACTCGCGGTCCATCAGGTGGACGGCCGCGCCGGGGAAGTCCTCGAGCCCGCCGGCATGGTCGAAATCGAGGTGCGTGAGGACGATGTGGCGCACGTCCGCCGCCTTGTGGCCGAGCCGCTCGACCTGGCGGATCGCGGTCTCCTGCTCGCTGAACCTGATGTTGAGCAGCGAGCGCATCTTGCGCGTGATCCGCGGCTCGGGCCCGTCATGCGGGTGGTGGACGTCCTTGAGGCCGTAGCCGGTGTCGACCAGCACCAGGCCGTGGGCGTCGGTCTCGATCAGCAGGCAATGGCAGACGAGGCGGCCGGTCAGGCCCTTGCTTCGCCCGTCGAAGAACGCGCCGCCCAATGGGCAGTCGGTGCCGCAATTGAGGTGATGGATCCGCACCGGGCGCCCTCCTGCCTGAGCACCTTGCTGGGTAGCGGCGCCTCAAGGGCGCAAACGAAAAGCGGGGCGCCTTGTTCAGCGCCCCGCCTCGGAAAGTTCAGCAATCTGGATCAGTCTTCCGCTTAGCGGCAGGTATAGCCGCCCTTGCGGTTGCGATCGATCTCGCGGCCGACCAGGGCGCCCGCCGCGGCGCCGAGGATCGTACCCGTGGCGCGGCTGCCCTGGGTGTCGATCGCGCGGCCGACCAGCGCGCCGCCGGCGGCGCCGACGAGCAGACCCGTGGTGCCGTTGCGGCGCTTGCAATAGGTGCGCCCGTCGCGGCCCCGCCAGGTGCGGCCCTGGTAACGCTGGGCTTCGGCCGATTCAGCGCCAATCACCGGCACCGGCAGCGCCGTAATGGTCGGAACGGTCATCGCCGCGGCGGCGAACGCCATAGTGAGCTTACGCATGACTTTTTCCTTCAGTGGTGAAATCTGCTGGATCAACGCGAAGTTTGTTGCAGGAGTTGCATGAACCCCAAACAACAAGCCGGACCGGTTCCATTCGGTGGTGCCCCCGCTGCGTTGAACCGAGTGCGAGCCTAGGAACCGGCGGCTTTCGCTGCCATGAACGAGGCGAATTTGGTTAATGCGCGCCGGTTACGCGTTCAGTCGATGCTCCAGCGTGATCTCGGCGTTGAGCAGCTTTGAGATCGGGCAATTGGCCTTGGCGACCTGCGCGATCTCGGCGAATTTGCCGGCGTCGATCCCCGCCAGACGGGCCTCGAGGCTGAGGTCGGAGCGCGTCACCCTGAAGCCGTCGCCGTCCTTCTCGAGCTTCACCTTGGCGCTCGTCTCGAGCGTGCCGTCGGTGAAGCCCTCCTTGGCCAGGGCGAACGACAGCGCCATCGTGAAGCAGGCGGCATGGGCGGCGGCGACCAGCTCCTCGGGATTGGTGCCGGGCTCCTCGCCGAAACGGGTGTTGAAGCCGTAGGCCTGGTCCGAAAGCACGCCCGAGCCGGTCGAGACATGCCCCTTGCCTTCCTTGCCGAAGCCTTCGTAACGCGCGGTCGCAGTGCGGGTAAACATCTTGCCCCTCCTTGTTGGTGATCGCCAATTTACGAACCGGGGAGCCGGACGGTTCCGGAGGCGTTTGCCGGCTGTCCATTTGAGCGGGGATCCCGATTGCGTTTGACCGCCCACGCCGAGCCGGCGCTCCTCGACCTGCTGTCCGCGCTCGCCCGCGCCGGCTACCGCTTCGTGACCCCGACGCCGGCGACGCACGCGCGGGTGCTGGCTCGGCCCGACCGGGGCCAGGCGCGGGACCTTCGCGACGCGTTCGGCTGGAGCCTGCCGTTCGCGCCCGACCTGCTTGCCCGCGACCTGCTCGGCAGCCTCGAGCAAGCCGGGCTGGTCGTCGCCGAGGGCGCGCTGCTCAGGAGCCGGGTCCGGGTCGCAAGCCTCGGCGAACGGCTGTTCGTCCATTCCGCCTTCCCCACCGACGCCGAGGACGCGGTCTTCCTCGGGCCGGACAGTTACCGTTTCGCCGACTTCGTCCGCGCCGAGCTGCCGCGCGCGGGCCAGGTCCGGCGGCTGGTCGACGTCGGCGCCGGGGCCGGGGTCGGAGCGATCGCGGCGGCGCCGCTGCTGCCCGGCGCGCGCCTGACGCTGCTCGACGTCAATCCGCTGGCGCTCCGCTTCGCGACGGTAAATGCGCGCCACGCCGGGCTCCGGGTCGAGCTGGTGGAAGGCGAGGGGATCGAAGCGGCCTCGGGGCTCATCGATCTCATCATCGCCAACCCGCCCTATTTGATGGACGAGGGCGATCGCACCTATCGCCACGGCGGCGACCTGCACGGCGCCCGGCTGTCGCTCGACTGGACGCTCGCCGCCGCGCGCCGGCTGGAGCCGGGCGGAAGGATGCTGCTCTACACGGGTTCCGCGATCGTCGGCGGGCGCGACGCGCTGCGCGAGACGCTGGAGCGCACCCTGCCGGACCTCGGCTGCACGCTGCGCTACCGCGAGATCGATCCGGACGTGTTCGGGGAGGAGCTGGAGAAGCCGGCGTATGCGGAGGTGGAGCGGATCGCCGTGGTCGGAGCGGTGGTGGCGAAGGAATGATCGGTCAGCGAGCGAAAGCAATCCAGTGGGCGCTGGATTGCTTCGCTATGTTGACCTCAATTGGCGACGGTGACGTCGACCTTTTCGACCCACTCGGGATAGAAAGCGGGCTCGCGGTTCGACCAGCCCGGCGCGGTCGCCGCCGCTTCACTGATCGACTGCAGCAGCGCGCGGCGCTTTTCCGGGTGGAGGTGCGGGAGCGCGGCGGCGGCGCAGAAGGCGCCGGGGAGCCACGGCCGCACCGCCGCGCCGATCAGGCGCTCGTAGAGGAAGCGGTAGGACGCGAAATCGGGGAGCCGGTCCTGGCCGAGGTCGAAGGCGGTCATCGTGATCAGCGGGCCCATCAGCGGCTCCATCACGTCGAGGCCGCTGTCGTCCGGCACATAGTCGCGGATGTGGTCGAGCCGCTGGTAGATGCGGGCCTGGGCGCGAATGCTTGCGGCTTCGCCGACATCGCGCGACCAGCGCTTCATCGCGTCGCGGCGGCCGAGCCCGACGTCGAGCGAGCGCCGGATGTAGCGCTGCGTGCCCTTGGAGAAGCCGGCGAACTCCTTCATTTCGACCAGTGTCAGCGCGCCGTCGGCGGGCTTGGTCTGCGTACCCATGATCCCACTCCTTTTGCCCTAGCGGAGATCATGCGCCTCAAGGACTTACTTAAGGCTTAACCAATTCCCCGCTCCCCGTTCAGAATTGAATCAGAGTTGGGAGTCGGCTGCAACTCTTTTGGTTCCTTAATCTTTCGCCATTTTGAGACTGTTACCCCGGCGCCACACAGGTCCGGCGGGGAACAGCCGAATCAGCGGCCTTCCCGATGCGCAAGCGGGTTATCCACGGAAAACCGGCACCCGGCGGCTTATCCACAGAATTGAGCCGAGCCGGTGCTTGCCGTCAGGCGAGCCGCTCGACCGTCACCGTCTGGTTGTTGAGCGTCGCGCTTCCGCCGAAGATCGTCATGAAGCTGATGTCGGTCGCGTCGCGGCCGACTCCGATCCGCACCATCCCCTCGACCGGCGCCAGTCCGGACGGGTCGACGAGATACCAGCCGCCGCCTTCGGGCCCGGCGAGATAGACCTCGACCACGGCGTGGAAATCGGGCGGGTTCACGTCCCAGGCATAGGCGCTCACCATCCGCGCGGGGATGTCGAGCGCCCGGGCGAAGCTCAGCATGACGTGGGCGAAGTCGCGGCAGATCCCCTTCTTCTGGCGGAACGTGTCGCAGGCGGTGGTGGCCTCGTTGCTGCAGCCGGGGAGATATTCGACATTCTGCTGGGTCCACGCCGCCATCGCCGCCACCGCGCCGCCGCCGGGCGCGCCGAACTGCGCCGCCGCGAAATCCTTGAGCGCGTCCGACTGGACGTAGCGGCTCGGCCACAGGAAATGGACGACGCTCCCGGGCAGCTCGCGCATCGGCACCGCGCCCAGTCGCGAAAGGTCCGTCGCGCCGCGGTCGACCTCGACGGTCGCCTGGTAGCGCGCGACGAACCTGCCCTCGCCGCCGGTCCAGGTTCGCCGGCCGATCCCCTGCAGCCCCGGGATCGGCGTCAGCGGAATCGCCGTGTAGACGACGAGCCTGTCCTCGATCAGCCGCTGGTCCGGCATCGGCGCCGCCTCGCATTGCAGCAGCACGTCGGCGGGAGCGGGAAAGTCGTAGTCGAGGGTGGCGTCGATCCTGAGGCGCATCCGGTCCGCTGCTCCGCTGCCGCGAAGGCGAGCCGAGCCGCCTCCCAAGCCCCTCCCTAACAGGCTGGCCGCGCCGCAAAAAGCGGCTGTATTCCCACCCCAGGTGTGATAAGCAGGTAACTCACCTCCGGGGGGAAGATGGCGGACCGGTTGCTCGATCCGGATCAGGGCGACCACTTCGATGACGATTCGGAGTTCGACGACCCTTATGCGCGCGGCTTTTCGACCAACCCCGCCGGGCCTTCTACCAACGACACCTTCGGCAAGGGCTTTTTCCTGAACGGTGAGTTAACAGACGGCATGGACATGCAGTCTCGCAACTTCATCACGCGCCGGCTCCCGGACGTGGACATCGCGATCAAGACCATCGCCGCCTTCTGGGTGCTGTACATGGTGCTGATCACGCTTCGGGGCGTGGTCGTGCGGCTTCCCGGATTCTGGGACCTGCTGGAGCGCCGCTCGATGGCGGCGCTGGTCGGCGCCGCGCTGACCTTCCTCGTCTATCTCGCGATGCGGCCGATGGCGGCGATGAGCCTGCCCAGGAAGGCGGTGCTCGCCGGCCTGATCTGCCTGCCGGCCTCGGCCGCCTATGCGACCTTCAACTACGCCATCTTCTACATCTTCTCGCCGCTGGAGGCGGCCAAGTGGGATCCGGCCAAGGAGAAGATGAGCGAAGCCCAGATGGCCTTCCAGATGATCGCCGAAGGAACGCTGAGCTGGTATTTCCTGTTCGCGGCCTGGGCGTCGCTCTACATGGCGACCAGCGTCGCCGCGCAGCTTCGGGCTTCGGATCGGCGGGCGGCGGCGTTCGCCCGCGAGGCGCAGGAGGCGCAGCTTCGCGCGCTGCGCTACCAGATCAACCCGCACTTCCTGTTCAACACGCTCAACTCGCTGTCGTCGCTGATCCTGTCGCAGCGCACCGACATCGCCGAGCGGATGATCATGAACCTGTCGACTTTCTTCCGAACCACGCTCTCCGCCGATCCGACCGCCGACATCAGCCTCGAGGAGGAGATCAAGCTCCAGCGCCTCTATCTGGACATCGAGCAGATCCGTTTTCCCGAGCGCCTGAGGGTCGAGGTCGACGTCCCCGAACATCTGCAAGGCGTGCGCGTGCCGGTGCTGATCCTCCAGCCCATCGTTGAGAACGCGATCAAATACGGCGTCGCCAGGTCGCGCGACGCCGTCACCGTGCGCATCTGTGCCTACGAGGAGGCCGGCCGGCTGCACCTCAAGGTCAAGGACAATGGCGACACCAAGCCGGCCGACGGCGCCGATTGCGGGGGCACCGGGGTCGGCCTCAAGAACGTCTGCGAGCGGCTGATCGCGCGCTACGGAGTTGAGGCCGGCTGCTTCCACGGACCCGATCCTGAGGGGGGTTTTACCGTCCATGTCATCCTGCCCATCGTCCGTCATCAGTGAAGCCCAGACGCTGCGCGTGCTCGTTGTCGACGACGAGCCGCTCGCGGTCGAACGGCTGCAGCTCCTGCTGGCCCGGTGCGAGGGCGTGACCCTGGTCGGCACCGCCGCCGACGGCGAGGCCGCCTTGCGGATGGCCGCTGCCGTCAATCCGGACCTGCTGCTGCTCGACATCGCCATGCCGGGCATGGACGGCATCGAGGTCGCCCGGGCGCTCGGCCCGGCCGGGGTGGATCCGACCGTGATCTTCGTCACCGCCTTCGACAATTTCGCGGTGGCCGCGTTCGACGTGTCGGCGGTCGACTATCTGATGAAGCCGGTCGATCCGGAGCGGCTGACACGCGCGCTCGAGCGCGCCCGCGACGTGGTCGCGCGCCGCCGCTCCGGCGAGCGCCGGGCGCCGCCGACCCGCTATGTCGAGGAATTCTGGGTGCCCGACAGCAGCGGCCTGGTGCGCATCGCGGCCCGCGACATCGACCGCATCACCGCCGAGCGCGACTATATGCGGCTCCACGTCGGCCAGCGCAGCTGGCTGATCTACCGCACCATCGCCAAGCTCGAGGAAGAGCTCGACCCGGCCTTGTTCATCCGCATCCACCGCTCGGTCATCCTCAGGCGCGACACCATCGCCGGCCTGGTCCGCGACGGCGCCGGCCACTGGGCCGCGCGCCTCACCGACGGGCACGACATCCGCATCGGCCGAAGCCATGTCGGCGACGTCAAGCGGCTGGCCGGTCGGACCTGACCCCCGCTTCCGGGCCCCCGCCGCCCGCCGCCGGCGCCTTAGTTGGGCGTTGAGCACTGAGCCGATGACGCCGGGATGGGTCCAGAGGGTCTTCGTAACGATCGAGAACGTCGCTGAGGGCGCCGCTGCGGCTGTCCATCCATGATAGAGAACTGATGCGACCGGCAGGGACTGACGGAATGTGCTGCTTGAGGAAGAGAGTTACGCGCTCAGGGTGAAGCTGGTCGAGATGACAGGATCAGCGATCCACCAGGACGAGGATCACGCCTAGATCTGTCGCCACCGCTGCTAAGCACCCCATTCGCTCGCGGTCAGCCGCTTGGCATCTTGACGGGGGCGTGGAACAGGATCGGCAGTGATTTGCACGGCTCCGACGCGGTGCAAAGTGCGACCCGATTAATATGTGATCGCTGGACCGGAACGAAGTGGTTCAGCCAAATCCCAGGCTCCACCGGTTTAAAGCAACATCAAGGGGCGGCTCGACTGCACAGCGCAGCGGATGAACCCGGCCGCGTTCGGATCGCTGCCGCCCAGCGCCTGCTCGCTGGGAACGCAGGGCTCGTTTGGCCCTGATCGAATTGCGAAAGCGGTGTTCGACACGGCAGACCAGGTCACTAAGGCGCAGTCTGCCTACGGCACGGTCGACCAGGCCGACGAGGTCAGCACGACCTATCGCAACAACGGCGGGGTCGAGACCCTCACCGACGCCGAGAATAACCGCACGACCTACGAATATGACGGGCACGACCGGCTGGCGCGCACTCGCTATCCAATGCCGGCCAAGGGCGCGCTGGCGAGCAGCACGACCGACTATGAGGAGCTCGGCTACGACGCCGGCTCCAACGTGACGAGCCTGCGGGTGCGGGAGGGGCAGGTGATCGGCTATAGCTACGACGCGCTGTCGCGGCTTACGTTCAAGAATCTCCCCAACACGGTCACCTACGCAGGGTGGCGTTGGTCGTGTTGCCGAGCACGTCCTGGAGCGTGTCGAGTTGCGTTCCGCCGCTGACGGTCGAGGTCAGCGCCGCCTTCGGCCAGGCCTGGCTGTAGGTGCAGCTTAATGGCGGTGGGCGCGCAATAATCGACCGTCTTGTTGAGCGCGGTCACCTGCGTAGTGGCGAACAGCGGGGAGGCGCAGCACATGCGAAGCTGGCGAGGATCGCCAGCTTCGCAATCAGCCAATTAGTGCACTGTCAACGTAGCACCGTAACCGGTGGCGAGGTCTGGGCAATGACAGGAATGAACAGGACTAAGGGAGTTCCTACAAGTATTATGTCTATAAAGCGGGAGCGCACGAGGGATCATCGGTAACGCTCCCCTCTACCCGTTGCATGCTCCAAAAACGCCCGATATCGTCAATTAGCGCCGCGATGCGACTGTCTCTCTCACCGGGCCTCCAATATCTCACGGACAGAGCAACCTTCTCTCTCAACCCAAGGTTTGTAAGAGAAACTCGAAATTCATCGGTCTTTTCGACGGTGAGTAAAATAGGATCGCCGCCAGTCGATCCCAATATATCCTTTCCATTCTCCATCCCAGATAGTTCCTTCTGAGCCCCAGCGCCTCTATCGACGAGCCTCGCCCCATACCGTTTGGCAAAGTCATTTATCAATGGATACAAGCGCGCTCGAGCATCGTCTGCTTTTGGGCATAGGCTATAATTCTGCTGGGTGTCCATTCTGGTCCTGGCTTTGTCCGATTTGTCACAAGATGTGCTCGCGCAAAGCAAAGCTGCCAAAAGAGCTATCTTAAACTCACTGCGCATTAAAGTGCTCCAAACGTACAAGAGATAGTCGCTCGTGCTGCGAGCGCGGAGAAAATTGCGGCTCCGCCAATCCTATTTTCCCAATAGTGTGGACCCGTCCCCCTACCCTCTATCGTTACTGCAGAGCCGAAAGATGTAGGAACGACACTAATTACCACTGTTCCAGAATGATATCCATGGCCACCTTGTGTTACGGACCCGATCACCGCATAGGCCGGGCTCGATGCGATCACGGCGGGAATCCGCGCATCGCGTGAGGTCGTGTGTGTCGGAAAGGATGGTCGCGGCGAGGAGCGGTTCACCTCGCGCGCCATGCTGGAGACCGAACAGCGGCTTGAGCGCGCAACCGTGCGGCTCGACGCGCACCGGCATGATGCGGTGGCCGAGCAGCATCGCAGGTCGGCCATCGCCCGTGCCGAAGTGCGGGGGCTACGCCTGACAACCGAGCAGCAGGGCGTGCTCGAGCACGTGACCGGAGCCCGAGGCATCGGCGCTGTCATCGGCTATGCGGGGACCGGCAAGTCCGCGATGCAGAGCGTCGCGCGCGAGGCTTGGGAGCTTGGCGGCTGCCGCGTCGAGGACGCGGCGCTCTCCGGCATTGCTGCCGAAAACCCGGAAGCTGGGTCCGGCATCCAGTCCCGCACGATCGCCAGCCTTGAGTATCAGCGGGCACAGGGTCGGGAACTGCTTGGAGCGGGCGATGTGCTGGTTATCGATGAGGCCGGCATGATCGGTACGCGACAGATGGAACGGGTCATCGGCGAGGCAGAGAAGCGCGGCGCTAAGGTCGTTCTGGTTGGCGATCCGGAGCAGCTACAAGCCATAGAGGCCGGCGCGGCGTTCCGGTCGATTGCGGAGCGGCATGGCTGGGCTGAGATCACAGAGATCCGGCGCCAGCAGGAGGAGTGGCAGAGATCCGCCACGCGGCAGCTGGCGTCGGGCCGGACCGATCAGGCGCTCGCCGCATATGAAGGTGCGGACACCCCGCCTGAGGCAGATTGTCATCTGGCGCAACGTCAACGGGCTTTATGCTGCAACGCGAGTGCTGGCGATCACCGACGACACACGCGGTGATGAGACAAACAACCTGATGATTGAGTATGTGATCCTTGGCGGTGGGGAGCGCGATTTTT
>DASWSP010000020.1:0-16834 GCA_036402575.1 Allosphingosinicella sp.
CGATAAGGGGAAGCGGCTTCATCCGCCGTTGCTAGGCCGCCACGGCTCGCCGGGCAATTCTTCGATCGCCGTGCCGAGCGCTTTCGACCCGGCCCGGCGGCCGGCGCTGGAGCCGGCCTAGCCGAGCGCCCTCTCCTCCGCCCCGATCCGGATCCACAGCACGATCCCGTTGGCGATCGAGAAGGCCAGCGCCACCTCCCACAGGCCGAAGGCGAGCGGCAGCACGGCGATCTCGCCGATCACGACGAGGTAATTGGGGTGGCGCACGAGGCGGAACGGCCCCGCCGTCACCAGCGGCGCCCCCGGCAGGACGATGATCCGAGTCGTCCAGCGCCGCCCGAGCGTCGCCAGCACCCAGAGGCGCGCCAGCTGCAGCAGCACGAACAGCCCGATCAGCGGCCACAGGATCGGCCGGCCGGGCGCGAGCCACCACAAGGCCGCCAGCCACAGCGCGTGCACCGCCACGATCAGCGGATAATGGCCGGCCGCGGCTTCGTGCGCGCCCTCGGCGATGAGGGCGTCGGTGTTGCGCTTCGCCAGCACCAGCTCGGCGAGCCGCTGCAGGGTGACCAGAGCGAGGATCGCGGCCGCGGCGGTCATGGCCGCGCCAGCGAAAGTCCGCTCGTCGTGAAGCCGGGGCCGAGCGCGAGCAGCAGCGTCCGCTCGGGCATTCCGGCCGCCAGCAGCCGCTCGAGCACGAACAGCACCGTCGGCGCCGACATGTTGCCATAGTCGCGCAGCACCGCCCGTTCGTGGTCGAGCGCGCCGTCGGCGAGGCCGAGGCTCTGCTCGAGCGCGGCGACGACCTTGGCGCCGCCTGGATGGCATGTGTAGCGCTCGATACTGCTGCGATCTGTGCCGGTGCGCTCGAGGATCCGGTCCACCGCCTTGGCCATATTGTCCGCGACGAAGGGCGGGATCGCCCGGTCGAAGATGACCGCGAGGCCCGGATCCTCGACGTCCCAGCCCATGATCTTGAGCGTGTCGGGCCACAAGATCTCGGCGCCGCCCTCGATCCGGGCGATCCCGCCCTCGCCGCCGCGAAGCACCGCCGCCGCCGCGCCGTCGCCGAACAGGGCGGTGGCGACGATGTTGGCCTTGGTGAGCTTGTCGAGCCGGATCGAGGTCGAACACAGCTCCACGGTCACGTACATGATTGTCTTGCCGCCAGCCGCCAGCCGCCCCGCCACCGCCAGCCCGGTCACGCCGCCGGCGCAGCCGAGGCCGAAGATCGGCACGCGCTCGGCATCGGGCCTGAAGCCCATTCGCCCGGCCACCCGAGCCTCGAGGCTGGGCGTGGCGATTCCGGTCGTCGACACGGTGACGAGGCCGTCGACCGCGTCCGCGGCCACGCCGGCACGATCGAGCGCCCGCTCCGCCGCCTCGACGTAGAGCGCCTCGGCCGCCTCCAGATAGACGGCGTTGCGCGCCTTCCAGCCATGGTCGCCGCGATACCAGTCGGGCGGGCGAACGATGTGCCGCCGCTCGATCCCGGCATTGTCGAACACCGGGGCGAGCTGATCGAACAGGCCGGCGCGGGCGCCGAACAGGGTCCGGGCGAGCGCCTTGGCCTCCCCTTGCGAAAGCACGGTCTCCGGGACGGCTGTGGCCAGCGACAGCAGCGCGACGGGAGGGGACGGGCGCGGCAAGGAATTCACGATAGGCTCGGTTGATGAAACTCGGCAAAGGCGACAAGGGTTCGTTCCAGATCACTAACTTAAGTGCGGAGACGCCGATGCGCGCTTTTCTCTTGGCCTCCACCCTCGTCCTGATCGGCTGCAACGCGCCCGAGCCGATGGCCGGCAACGGGGCGGCGGCGCGGACGCCCGACGCGGCAGCCTCGGGCAAGCCGTTCCAGGTGCAGGAGATCGCGCGCTTCGACGAGCCGTGGGCGATGACCTTCCTGCCCGGCACGGGCGAGGCCCTGATCACCGAGATGAAGGGGCGGCTCTTGCTCTGGACCGGAAGCGGCGCGCCGACCCCGGTGGCGGGCGCGCCGCGGGTCGATCATGGCGGCCAGGGCGGCCTCGGCGACGTCGTCGCCCACCCGGACTTCGCCCGCAACAACCTCGTCTATCTGAGCTGGGTCGAGGCCGGCCAGGGCGACACGCGCGGCGCGGTGGTCGGCCGCGGCCGGCTCGTGCGGGAGGGCGGCACGCCGCGCCTCGACGGGCTCCAGATCATCTGGCGGCAGGAGCCGAAGGTCACCGGGCGCGGCCATTACGGCCACCGCATCGCCTTCTCGCCAGACGGACACATGTTCATCTCCAACGGCGACCGCCAGAAGTTCGACCCGGCCCAGGACGACAACCAGACGCTCGGCAAGATCGTGCGGCTCACCGACGCCGGCGGCATCCCCGCCGACAATCCCTTCCACGGCCAGGGTCAGGTGAAGGCGCAGATCTGGAGCAAGGGCCACCGCAATCCGCTCGGCATCGCCTTCGGCCCCGACGGGCGCCTGTGGGAGCATGAGATGGGCCCCGCGGGCGGCGACGAGTTCAACCTGATCGAGCGCGGCCGCAACTACGGCTATCCGATCGTTTCCAACGGCGACCATTATGACGGCCGCGCGATCCCCGATCATGACACACGCCCGGAGTTCGCGGCGCCCAAGATCAGCTGGACGCCGGTCGTCTCCCCGGCCGGCCTGACCTTCTATTCGGGCGCGCTGTTCCCGCAGTGGCGCGGCAGCGCCTTCATGGGCGCGCTGTCGGGCAAGGCGCTGCTTCGGATCGAGATCGACGGCGCCAGCGCCCGCGTCGCCGACCGCTGGGACATGGGCCAGCGAATCCGCGAGGTCGAGCAGGGTCCGGACGGCTCCCTGTACGTGCTCGAGGACGGCGACGACGGCGGCGGGGGCAGACTGCTCAGGCTGACGCCGGCGCGGTGATCGTGCGCTCCGCCTCCTGCCGCTGCGGCGCGCTCGAGATCGAGTGCGAGGGCGAGCCGGTGCGAATCTCGGCCTGCCACTGCCTCGCCTGCCAGCGGCGCAGCGGCAGCGCCTTCGCGGTCCAGGCGCGCTGGCCGGATTCGCAGGTGCGATTGAGCGGGCCGTCGAAGGCGTGGGAGCGGGTCGCCGACAGCGGCGCCAAGGCGCGCTATCTCTTCTGCCCCGACTGCGGTTCGACGGTCGCTTACACGCTCGACAGCTTCCCCGGCCTCACCGCGGTGCCGGTCGGCGCCTTCGCCGATCCGGATTTCCCGCCGCCGCTGTTCTCGATCTACGAGCACCGCAAGCATTCATGGGTCGAGATCGGCGGCGAGGAGGTCGAGCATTCGTCGAGCCCGAGCAGCATCCGCCAGCCCGGGCGTCAGACCCGGCGGTAGCGGAAGTACCAGACCTCACGGCCCTGGCGGCGCGCCTTGGCCTCGTAGCGGGTCTCCGGCCAGCCGCCGGGGCGGGTGAGGAAATCCTTCGCGCTCCCGGCCAGCCATTCGAAGTCGCGGCGCCCGCTCATCACCATCATCGACCAGCGGCAATAGACCGGATCGTCGGTGCCGAGCCGGAACTCGCCGCGCGGCTCCAGCTTGGCCGAGATCAGGTCGAGCGGACCCGGGTTGACCATGCGCCGCTTGGCGTGGCGCGCCTTGGGCCAGGGATCGGGGTGGAGCAGGTAGACGAAGCGCAGCGCGGCGTCCGGAATCCGCTCAAGCACGTCCAGCGCGTCGCCCATGTGCAGTCGGACGTTGGCGAGGCGCTTGTCGCGGATGTGCTGGAGCGCCCCGACCACCCCGTTCAGGAACGGCTCCGCGCCGATGAAGCCGTGATCGGGCAGAAGGTCGGCGCGGTAGGCGAGGTGCTCGCCGCTGCCGAAACCGATCTCGAAATGGAGCGGCCGATCGTCGCCGAACAGGCCGAGCGCCGTGACCGGCCCCTCCTGCGGCACGCTCAGCGCCGGCAGCAGCTCCTCGACCAAAGTCGCCTGGCCGGCGCGAAGCTTGTGGCCCTTGCTGCGCCCATAGAGGCGGCGAATCGTGGTGGGGTCGTTCATCGCGCGGCTCTCTACCGCGCGCGGCTACGGCCGGCAGGCCTTTCCTTCATATTGATGGCGGTGGACGACATATTCCTTGCCGTTCCAGCGTTGCACCGGAAAGCAGAAGCCCGGGCCGCCGATCGAGATGTCCGGCCAGCCACCCAAACCCTTCGTGGTGAGAAATTCCGGTATCCCGATATCGGCGGTCACCGGCTTCCAGTTCCCGTCCGCCTGCTTGCTGAGAAGCGTGAAGCCGGCTCCGGTGTGGCCGTAGCAGAAGGTGCCGCCCTCGGTGAGAACGGCTTCCGGCCGGCCATCGCCGTTGAGGTCGCCGAAACGCTCGATCGCGGCACCCTCGGCCGCCGGATCCTCGGCGCAGAGCAGCCATTTGCCGCCGCGCCGGACCCCGCCGGCGGCCTTGAAGATCGCGGCCGTCTCGGCAGGGCTCGGCCCAGCCGCCTGAGTCGGCGACGCAACCGCCGCCGAGAGCATGAAAATATAGGCAGTCACCATGATCCGGCCTCCCCCTTGGAAGCCGGATCATAGCAGGGACTCAGAGCGCCTGCTTCAGGGCGTCGACCAGGTCGGTCTTTTCCCACGTGAACAGGTCGCCTTCCGCCTTGCGGCCGAAATGGCCGTAGGCGGCGGTCGGAACGTAGATCGCCTTGTTGAGGCCGAGGTGGGTGCGGATGCCCTTGGGCGTCAGCCGCACCAGCTCGGGAAGCACTTCCTCGAGGCGCTCGGCGGTGGTGCCGTTGGCTTCGGTGCCGTGCAGATCGACGTAAAGCGACAGCGGCTCGGCGACTCCGATCGCGTAGCTGAGCTGGATCGTGCAGCGGCGGGCGATCCCGGCGGCGACGATGTTCTTGGCGAGGTAGCGGCTGACATAGGCCGCCGACCGGTCGACCTTGGTCGGATCCTTGCCGGAGAAGGCGCCGCCGCCGTGCGGGCTCGCGCCGCCATAGGTGTCGACGATGATCTTGCGGCCGGTGAGGCCGGCGTCGCCGTCGGGACCGCCGATCTCGAACAGGCCGGTCGGGTTGACGAAGATCGCCTCGTCGTCGTTGGGCATCCAGCCCTGCGGAAGCACCTCGTTGAACACGCCCTTCACATAGTCGCGCAGCTTCGCCTGGCCGGCGTCGTTGCTGAGCTCCTTGGAATGCTGGGTCGAGACGACCAGCTTCAGCGCCCGCACCGGCTTGCCGTTCTCATAAGCGAGCGTGATCTGGCTCTTGGCGTCGGGCTCGAGGAAATCGACCTTCTTGCCGTGGCGGTCGAGCGCGAGCCGCTCGAGCACGCGGTGCGAATAATGGAGCGTCGCCGGCATCAGGTCCGGCGTCTCGTCGCAGGCGAAGCCGAACATGATGCCCTGGTCGCCCGCGCCCTCGTCCTTGTTGCCGCTCTCGTCGACGCCCATCGCGATATGGTCGGACTGGCCGTGGAGGTGGCAGGCGAAGTCGGCGAACTGCCAGTGGAAGCCGTGCTGCTCATAGCCGATCCGCTTGACCGTCGCGCGCGCCGCTTCCTCGATCTCGGCGATCGTGGGGGTCACGTTCTTGTCGCAGCGGACCTCGCCGGCCAGGACGATGCGGTTGGTCGTCACCATCGTCTCGCAGGCGACCCGGGCTTCCGGATCGCGGCTGATGAACAGGTCGACGACCGCGTCGGAAATCTGGTCCGCGACCTTGTCGGGATGGCCCTCGGACACCGACTCGGACGTGAAGATATAGTTGCTGCGCATCAGGGAAACCGGCCTTTTTGCTGATGGATAGGAAGCAGTTACGGATATAAAGATATCCTTATATGTGCCTCCCTAGCGCGCTTTGCGGCGCAGGGCAATCGCCATGCCGGCCAGCAGAAAAGCGAACAGGAAGGGCAGGATGTTGCCGAGCCGAGCGAACGGCGTCGGCGGCTTGGGCGCGGGCAGCCGGGCGTCGATGACGCCGGCCGTCCGCCAGGGCAGGCTGTGGAGCAGGCGCCCTTCGGCATCGATCACCGCGGAGATCCCGGTCGGGGTCGAGCGAAGCACCGGAAGCCCCTCTTCGAGCGCCCGCAGCCGCGCCTGGGCGAGGTGCTGGGGCGGCCCCCAGGCGCCGAACCAGGCGTCGTTGGACGGGTTGAACAGGAAATCGGGCCGCGCCCCGCGGGCGACCGCCTGGCCCGAGAAGATGATCTCGTAGCAGATCTGCATGCCGACTCGGCCCACGCCCGGAATGGCCAGGGTCCTGGCGCCGGGCCCGGGATCGGTGTCGACATCGCCGGGCACCAACTGCGACAGGCCGATCGCCGACAGGATCGGGCGCATCGGCAGATATTCGCCGTAGGGGACGAGATGGGCCTTGTCATACCGGCCGACGATCCGGCCGGACGGGGTCACCACGAACACGCTGTTGGTCGCGCCGGTCAGCCGCAGCCCGTCGTCCGAGCGGAGCGCAACGCCGCCGGTCAGCAGGATGTCGCGCGGCCCGATCGCCCGGCCGACGCTGCTGCGCATCAGCGCCGCGTCGGCCTGCGCGGCCGCATCGGTGCGGCCGTCCAGCATCGGATCGATCACCGCCGCTTCCGGCCACAGCACCAGCCTCGGCTCGGCCGGGTTCTGGCCGGTGAGCCGGCGCAGCCGCCGGTAATTCTCGGCGACGAAGGCGGGATTGTACTTGGTGTCCTGGCCGATGTTGGGCTGGACGATCCGAAGCGGCATGCGCGTGCCGGGCAGCGGATCGGGGGTGGTTAGCGCCGCCAGCAGGGTCGCCGCGCCGACCGCTCCGAGGACCGCGAGCGCGGCCCGGCGCCGGCGCTGGAAGGCCAGCAGCAGCGC
This sequence comes from Allosphingosinicella sp., assembly GCA_036402575.1. Lineage (GTDB taxonomy): Bacteria > Pseudomonadota > Alphaproteobacteria > Sphingomonadales > Sphingomonadaceae > Allosphingosinicella. Next base: position 6,790 of record DASWSP010000020.1, read on the forward strand.
GCCCGCAAGCAGCGCGGCGATGCCCGAAAGGCCGTAGCTGCCGACCCAGGTGGACAGGCGGGAAACGCCGGTCGGAAGCAGGGCGACCCCGACCGGGTTCCAGGCGAAGCCGGTGAACATCGCGGCGCGCAGCCATTCGGTGACGATCCACGCCGACGCGAAGACCAGCACCAGGCCGATCCCGCGGTTCCTGCCGTATCGCCACGCCAGCCCGGCGGCCATCGCCGGATAGACGGCGAGATAGAGCGACAGCAGCACGACGGCGATCCAGCCGAGCCAGGCCGGCATCGCGGCCTGGTAGGTGAAGGCGGTGGCGATCCAGTTGAGCCCGAGCACGAACTGCCCGGCCCCGAACCAGTAGCCGAGCGCCAGCGCGCCGCGCAGCGACTCTGCCCGGTCGACCAGCCAGAGCAGGAACGCCAGCGCGGCCAGCGTCAGCGGCCACAGGCCCAGGGGCTCGAAGCCGCAGGCGCTGACGATCCCGGCGAGGAAGGAAAGCAGGAGGAACTTCATCCGGGGCGCCGTATCGCCCGGAGCCGCAGCGGGCGCAAGCGGAACGCCGCCGCCGCCCGCGCGGCGTGGAAACAGTTTTCCTTCACGGCCGGGCTTATGGCAGGGCGAACCGATGCCCGCCCGTCAGGAGAACTCAATGGACGCCGATAAGGCCGCCGGCCCCACCACCAACCGACGAATCGCGCTTCTGATCGATGCCGACAACGTCTCGCACGGCAAGATCGCGGCAATGCTCGCCGAGCTTTCGAAATACGGCGTCGCCAACATCCGCCGCGCCTACGGCGACTGGGCGAGCGCGGGCCTTAAAGGCTGGACGGCGCGGCTCCACGAGCACGCGATCCGGCCGATCCAGCAGTTCAGCTACTCGCGCGGCAAGAATGCCACCGACATGGCGCTCGTCATCGACGCCATGGAACTGCTCTACACCCAGAAGCTCGACGCCTTCTGCATCGCCTCGAGCGACGCGGATTTCACCCCCCTGGTCATGCAGCTGCGCGCCAACGGCCACGAGGTCTACGGCTTCGGCGAGCGCAAGACCCCCGATCCGTTCGTCAACGCCTGCTCGACCTTCCTCTACCTCGACAGCCTCGGCGAGGAGGGACCGCCGCCCGCCCCGGCGCCGGCCGCCAAGAGGCCCGCGCCGTCGGCGGCCCGGCCCGCCGCCGCGGCCAAGCCGGCGCCCGCCGCAGCGCCCGAAAAGCCCAAGCCGCCGCTCGCCCAGGACGCCAAGCTGATCGCGGTGCTGCGCGGCGCCGTCGAGGCGACGGCGGCCGACGACGGCTGGGCCCCGCTCGACGCCGCCGGCAGCGCCGCCAAGCGCCAGGCGCCGATCGACCCGCGCAACTACGGCGCGCGGAACTTTCCCAAGCTGTTCGAGGCGACCGGCCTGTTCGAGATCGTCCGCGCCGCCGAGACCGGCCAGAGCTATGTCGCCGACAAGCGCAACAAGGACCGCACCCCCAGGCCGCGCTTCGGCGCCGACGACAGATAGGCTGGCGCGGCGCCCCCGGCGAACCGCCGTTATCCGCCGTTCATGCAACGGCGCGCGGGCTCGCTCGTTAACCTGTGGTCCGCAAGGACGCGGACGAGGACCAGGAGAGAGAGTATGCGTGTTCTTGCCCTTGCCGCCGCCCTTGCCGCGGTCGCGATCCCCGCCGCCGGCGCCCAGGCCCAGTATCGAGGCCAATACGGTTACGGCTACGATCGCGGCGATCACCGCGACTACCGCCGCGACGTGCGCCAGGAGCGGCGCGAATGCCGCCGCGAGCTGAGGCGCGCCGACAGCCGCCGCGAATATAGCCGCGAGCTGCGCGAATGCCGCCGCGAGCTGCGTGACACCCGCCGCGACTATCGCCACGATTACCGCGACGCCCGCCGCGACTATCGCCGCGGTTACCGCGACGACCGCCGCTACGGCTACCGCTACGACGACAACCGCCGCTATTGGGACGGCTATCGCTGGCGCAACCGCTGGTGACGGTGGCCGGGCGGGCGGCGTTCCCGCCCGCCGCGCCTACAGGTTGATCATGTCGAACCGGGCGAGCCGCTCGCCGCCGCACCAGATCTCGCCGGCCGAGTAGCGCGGCGAGCCGCTCCGCTCGAACCGCACCTTGTCGTTGACCGCGGCGCCGCTCTCGGGCGTCAGCGCAAGGTCGAACGCGGCCACGCCTCCGCTCGCGGGCCGCGCCGTGAGCTGCGGCTTGAAGCCGGCCATCTGGAGGTCGACCGTGCCGGTGACGAGCAACCGCCCGCCCTCGACCGAGCCTTTCCAGGTGCCGGTGTCGCGGAACGGACAGGGCGGCAATTTGGCCGCGCCCGCCGCCTCGGCCGCCTCGCCTCCCGCGCTGCCATTGGCGGCGGCGGCGGCATTTTCCTGGCTCTGTTCCTGGCCGTTCCCGCCGGGACCGCACCCCGCCACCCAAAGCGCCAGCGTCACGATCGCAAAGCCACGGCCCATCGTATTTCCCTTCTGTTGCCTCAATCGTGGCAACGCGCCGGGCCGGACTCGGTGCCGCCTCAGCCGGCGGTGCGGGTCACCGCGGAGGCGATCAGCAGGATGGCGCCGATCGCGATCAGCGTGAGGCCCGGCAGGTCGGTCTTGAGGCTGAGGCGGCGGCCGCGGCCGGTCGGCTCGAGCGTGTCGCGCGGCGATTCCGGCGCGCGCGGCCTCGGCTCGCTGAGCCGCCCGCGCCGAAGCGTCGATATGGCGGTGACCACCACGCCCAGGATCACCAGCAGCGCACCCACACCGACCAGACCCATGTTCGCCTCCGGTTTGCCAGCGGCGTCACCTTAACCCAGGCCCCGTCGAAGTAACAGCTTCCCGCTCGCGCGGGGCGGGCGCGGTCAGCCCAGGCTCTTCGACACCTGCTCGAACACGTCCTTCGACAGCCCCGGCGTGTCGACCATCCGCTGCAGCTCGGCGCGCATCAGCGCGGCGCGATCCTCGTCGAAGCGGCGCCACCGGCCGAGCGGCGGCACCAGCTTGGCCGCGGTCTGCGGGTTCAGCTTGTCGACCGCCAGGATCATGTCCGCCAGGAAGCGGTAGCCGCGGCCCGAGGCCTCGTGGAAAGCGCGCTGGTTGGCCGCGAAGGCGCCGACCAGCGAGCGCAGCCGGTTGGGATTGGAGAGCGTGAAATCGCGGTGCCGAGCGAGCCGCTCGACCTCGTCCGGGGTGTCGTCGCGGGTCGAGAGCGCCTGCACCGTGAACCATTTGTCGAGCACCAGCGCATTGTCGCGGTAGCGCGTGTAGAAGGCGGCCAAGGCCTGCTCGCGCTCCTCGGCGCGGCTGTTGGTGAGGACTCCGAGCGCGCCCTGGCGGTCGGTCATGTTGTCGGCGTTGTGGAACTGCGACATGGCCAGCGCCGGCGCGCCCTCGGCCCCGCCCGCGGTCAGGTAGCCGAGCGCGACCGTGCGCAGCCGCCGCGCGCCCTTGGCCGACGGCGAATATTCGAAGCGGTTGGCGATGTTGGCGTCGTAGGCGGTCCGCCACAGCCGCTCGAGCTCGCCGCCGAGGTCGGCGCGAAGCGCCTCGCGCGCGGCGTGGATCGCCTCGGGATCGACCACCAGCAGGTGATCGCCGATGAAGGCCTCGCTCGGCAGCAGCACCGCCTCCGCGATGAAGGCCGGATCGAGCGCCTGGTTGGCGAGCGTCTCGCGCACCGCCTCCAGCACCGGCTCATGGTCCGCGTCCCTGCCGGCGATGGCCGCGATCAGGGTGTCGAGCATCAGCTGCTGCATCGCCTCGTAGCGGGCGAAGGGATTGTCGTCGCGCGCCGACAGGAAGGCGAGGTCGGCCGCGCTCCGGTCGGCCTCGATGATCACCGGCGCCGAAAAGTCGCGGTTGATCGACAGCACCGGCCGCTCGCCGATGCCGTCGAGCACGATCTCCTGCCGCGCTTCCTGCAGCATCACCAGCCGGTCGGTATATTTCTCGCCGGTATGCTCGCCGAACAAGGCCAGCTTGAGCGGGATCGGCATCGGCTTCTTGGCCGGCTGGCCGGGGGTCGACGGCACTTCCTGGCTGAGCGTCAGGTGGGCGCGGCCGTCGCCGTCCCTGTGGGTGAGCTCGGCGCGCACCTTGGGCGTGCCCGCCTGGCTGTACCACAGCCTGAACGCGCCGAGGTCGACGCCGCTCGCCTCCTCCATCGCCTTGACGAAATCCTCGCAGGTCGCGGCCTCGCCGTCGTGGCGGTCGAAATAGAGGTCGCTGCCGGCGCGGAACTTCTCGGGGCCGAGGATGGTGTGCATCATCCGGATCACCTCGGCGCCCTTGTTGTAGATGGTCGCGGTGTAGAAGTTCGAGATCTCGATATAGCTTTCCGGCCGGATCGGGTGCGCCAATGGCCCCGCATCCTCCGGGAACTGCGCGGCGCGCAGCATCCGCACGTCCTCGATCCGCTTGACCGCCGCGCTGCCCTGGTCGGCCGAGAATTGCTGGTCGCGAAAGACCGTGAAGCCCTCCTTGAGCGAGAGCTGGAACCAGTCGCGGCAGGTGACTCGGTTGCCGGACCAGTTGTGGAAATATTCGTGCGCCACCACCCCGGCGACCGCGTCGTAATCGGCGTCGGTCGCAGTGTCCGGATCGGCCAGGATGTAGCGCGAGTTGAAGATGTTGAGGCCCTTGTTCTCCATCGCGCCGAAGTTGAAATCGGCGACGGCGACGATGTTGAACGCGGCCAGGTCGTATTCGCGGCCATAGACCTGCTCGTCCCATGCCATCGCCGTCTTGAGCGCCTGCATGGCGTGCTCGGTCTTGGGCACGTCGCCCTCGCGCACCCAGATGCCGAGCTCGACCGTCCGGCCCGACCGGGTGATGAAACGGTCGCGGTTGGCGACCAGGTCGCCCGCCACCATCGCGAACAGGTAGCAGGGCTTCGGGAAGGGGTCGTGCCACTCGGCCCAGTGGCGCCCGTCGGGCAGCTCGCCGCTGGCGACCGGGTCGCCGTTGGCGAGCAGCACCGGATAGTCCGCCTTGTCGGCGCGCATCAGCACCCGGTACTTGCTGAGCACGTCGGGACGGTCGGGGAAGAAGGTGATCCGCCGGAAGCCCTCGGCCTCGCACTGGGTGCATAATATGCCGCCCGATGCATAAAGGCCCATCAACTGGGTGTTGGCCTCCGGAGCGATCTCGACCTCGGTCTCGACGATCGCGCTGTCGCCGGCGATCGCGATCGTGACGCCGCCGTCGTCGCGTTCATATTGGGCCGGCTTGCCGTCGACGCTGACGCCGAGCAGCTTCAGCCCCGTGCCGTCCAGCCGAAGCGGCGCCTCGCTGGCGCCGTTGCGCTCGACCTGCAGCCGCGCCCGAACGACGGTCAGCTGCGGCGCCAGGTCGACGTCGAGCGCGATCTCCGGCACCAGCCACTCAGGCGGCCGGTAACCCTCCCGGCGGACGGTGGCGGGCGGCGCGGCGGGAGCGTTGAGGGCGTCGAGCATCCAGCCGATCTAGGCTCCGCCGCACCGGGGCGCAATGCGCGCCACCCGTCCGCTCGCCGCTGCAGAACAGGATCGCCGGCCCCCCGGCACCCGCTATTGTCGTCTCCGGTTGCGAGTGACGGCGCTTCTCGGCGAGGCGGAAACCGACTAACGGCCGCGCCAGGAGTTTCTGGTGCAAGGCAACATCATCCGCAGGGCCCGGCTGAAGATGAAGCGGGTGGCCATTCATGTCTGGGAGGGCATCCGCCCCTCCTTCCACGTCGCCGTCGGCAGCCGGAGGCTGCGAATCAGAGCCACGCCCGGGACGGGCTGGCTGCTTAGCTGGACCCCCGACTGGAAGACCGAGCTGATCGACGGCCTGCTCTCCCGCCGGCCGGGCCTGTTCGTCGACATCGGGGCGAACATGGGGCAGACCCTGTTCGACTATTGCGCGTCGCGCCATGGCCAGGGCTATGTCGGCTTCGAGCCGAGCTCGCGCTGCGTCGACCATCTCCGGCAGATCATCGCCGACAATCGCCTGGACGACTGCACGATCGTGCCCACCGCGCTCGCGGATCAGGCGCGCCCCCTCACCTTCCATGTCGTGGACGAGACCGACCCCGGCGCGACTCTCCTCAAGGAGGTCGAGCCGCTGAAGCAAAGAAGGCAGATGATCGTGCCTGCCTACCGTTTCGACGACGTCGTGGACGATCTCACCGGCGGCCGGGAGGTCAGCCTGATCAAGGTGGACGTCGAGGGCGCTGAACATATGGTCATCGAGGGGATGGCTGCCACGCTCCGGCAGCGCCGTCCGCTGATCGTCTGCGAGGTCCTGAACTGTGACGTCAATGCGGACATGGACGCCCACGAGCGCCGCAACCAGCGGCTCATCGATGCCCTTGAAGCGGCTGCCTACAAGGTGGCCCGGATCAACAAGAGCAGCGACGGGCGCCATGTGACCGGCCTGACCGAGGTGAGCGGATTTCCCTCCATCATCTACACGCGCGAGAATGCGCCGGATTGCGACTATCTGTTCGTGCCTGGCGACGTCTCATTTGCCGAACTGGTCAGCTTCAAGCCACCCGGCGGGCCTGCAGCGCGATGAACAGGCCCGCCAAGGCGAGCACGCCCCCGGCGACGGCGAGCACGGACCAGCGATAGCCTTCGAAGGCGGTGGAAAGACCCATCGCGATGATCGGAACGAGCAGGCTGGAATAAGCCGCGCGCCCCGGGCCGACGGCGCGGATGATTCCGAAATAGAAGGTGAAGGCGAGCGCCGAGGCGGCCAGCCCGAGATAGAGGAGGCCGGCCCAATAGCCGAGCCGGTACTCGACCACGGGCGGCCCGTAGACGGCGAAGGCGAACACGGTGTTGGCGATCACCCCGTACAGCATGCCCCAGGCGAGCATGCTCGAGATCGGCCGCGCCCGAAGCCGCTGCGAAGCCTGCATGATGTTCGACACCGACGCCGAGAGCACGCCGAGCAGGGTGAGGCCGATGCCGATCAGCACCTCGGCCGGCGCGGCGGTGCCGGTCCGCATCTCCTGGACGAACAGCATCGCCACCCCGGCGATCGCCACCGTCGATCCGATGGCGAAGCGCTTGCCGACGGGGTGCTTCAGGAACAGCCAGGAGAGCGCGCTGTTCGGCACCAGCAGCAGCGCGAACACCACCGCCACCACCCCGGAGGTGATGTAATGTTCGGCGGCGTAGACGAAGTTGAAGTTGAGGAAGAATTGCGGAAGGCCGAACAGCGCCGCGAGCACATGTCCTTCGCGCCCGATGCGCAGCGAGGCGCCGCTCACCCGGGCGTAGACGAACATCGCCGCCGCGGCGATGATGAAGCGGTAGGCGACCGACCAGGTCGGCGGCACGGTGCCGAGCTGATCCTTGATCACCAGCCAGGTCGAGCCCCAGATCAGGGTGACGATGGCGAAGGGGATCAGGACGCGCGGCTTGAGCAACGCGCCTGGATCGGTCACAGGCGGGCGATCGCCGCGGCGAGCGCCTCGACATGGGCCGGATCGCTGTCCCAGCTCGTCACCAGCCGAGCCTCGCCGGGCCCCCAATCGTAGAAGTCGAAACCCTGGTCGCGCAGCGCCTGGGCCTCGGCAGCGGTGACGTTGAGGAAGACCTCGTTGGCCTCGACCGGCAGCACCAGCCGTTCGCCCGCCGCTTCGGCGACCCGCGCGGCCGCCGCGTTGGCGGCGCGGGCGTTGCGCAGCCAGACGTCGTCTTCGAGCATCGCCAGGACCTGCGCGGCGAGGTAGCGGCCCTTGGAAAGCAGGTGGCCGGCACGCTTTCGGCGGTAGAGCGTCGCCGCCGCCAGCTCGGGCTTGAAGAAGACCAGCATTTCCGCCGCCATGCCGCCATTCTTGACGAAGCCGAAGCTGAGCGCGTCGACGCCGGCGCGCCATGTCAGCTCGGCCGGCGCGCAGCCGAGCCGCGCCACCGCATTGGCGAAGCGCGCGCCGTCCATGTGCAGGCCGAGTCCGCGTCCGCGGCACAGCTCGCCCAGCGCCGCCACCTGCTGAGGCGTGTAGACGAGCCCGTATTCGGTCGCGTTGGTGATCGACAGCGCCGCCGGCTGGACCTGGTGGACGTCGCTGCGCACCGTCGCCAGCAGCGCCTGGACCGTCTCCGGGGTCAGCTTCGCTCCCTCCCCCTCGGCCAGCAGCAGCTTGGCGCCATGGGTGTAGAATTCGGGGGCGCCGCACTCGTCGTTCTGGATGTGGGCGTCGCGGTGGCAGACGATGCTGCCGTGCGGCGGGCAGAGCGCGGCCAGCGCCAGCGAGTTGGCGGCCGTGCCGGTCGCCACCCAGAGCGCGCTGACCTTCGTCTCGAACAGGTCGGAGAAGGCGCCGTCGAGGCGCTTGCTCAGCGCATCGCCGTCATAGGCGGTGTCGAGGCGGTTCGTCGCGGCCAGCGCCGCCATCGCTTCGGGGCAGACGGGCGCTGCATTATCGGAGAAAAATCGCATGAGCGCGCCATAATAGGCGGCGGCACAAGGTCAACGCACTGTCGGCGCAGCGGCCGACAAACAGCCCGAAGCGCTTGTTTACCTCCCTTTAGGCCCCGGCGCGTAGATTTTGCGGGGTTTTACCCGGAAATGGAGCGAATGGGCGCCGAGCATCCCCTGCGAGACGAGCGGCGCATGGACCGACCTGACGCCCCCGGCACGCCGTCGCGATCGCCGCTCGCCGTCAAGAAGGCCAAGACGCGCTGCAACAGCGAGGCCAGCCTGTGCGCCATTAAGATCACGCGCGAGGCCGCCCGCGCCGCCAATCAGCGGCAGGAGCCGCGCCGCGAAACCGACCGTCCCGTGGGGATGGGCTTCCGCGGCGACGACATCGGCGCTAGCGTCGTCAACATCTCGTCGACCGGCGCCATGATCCGATGCCGGATCGAGCCCGTCATCGGCGAGACTCTCGAGCTCACCTTCCCCGGCGAGGAGCGCATCAACGGCATCGTCCGCTGGGTCCGCGACGGCTGCATCGGAATCGAGTTCGGCGGGCCCGGCCGCGGCGGCCCGGTTCCGGCGGCCGCCGCCTCCGAGAGGACCGGACCGCCGCCCCTCCGCCAGATCAAGCTAACCAATGAAGAGCCAGTGAAGCCAGCCGAACCTGAAAATCGCCTCGACCCCGCAGGAAACCGCAGTTTCAGGCGCGCGCGCGTCCTGCTCGCCGCCAAGCTGCGCACCAACAGCGGCGAGCTCGATGCCCGGCTGCGAGACCTCTCGTGCAAGGGCGCCCTGCTCGACTGCCCCGCCCCGCTCGCGGTCGGCGACGCGGTCGTGTTCGTGCGCGGCGACACCGTCGTTCCCGCGCGCATCGCCTGGACCAGCGGCGAACGCGTCGGGCTGGAGTTCGACCGGGCGATCGAGGAAAGCGAGGTGATGGTCCACGTCAACCGGGCGCCGGCGCCGCCGCAGAACCACATCCAGGCGCTGGAACAGGCCAACCGCCAGGCCGCCTTCCGCCGCCCCAGCTTCAGCGACCGCCTCAGCGACTATGACCGCAAGCTGGCCCGCGTGATCGGGGCCACCCTCGGAGTGAGCCTGACCGACGAATAAGGCTGGCTTTGACCTTCCGTTTACTTTCTCTTAGGCCGCATCCTCGTAGCGTCGAGGCTGGCCGGGTTGGGAAACGAGAGGATGCACTCCGAGGATCGCGCCGGGGACGAACAGGCGGGAGCTCGTAACGCCAAGCGGTCACGTGTGCTGCTCGCCGCCAAGCTGCAGACTTCGCGCGGCGAGCTCGACGCCCGGCTGCGCGATCTCTCGCGCCGCGGCGCCCTCCTCGAATGCCAGGATCAACTCGCCGTCGGCGACGAGGTCGTGTTCCAGCGCGGCGCCACGATCGTGCCCGCGCGCGTCGCCTGGGTGGCCGGCAACCGTGTCGGAATCGAATTCGTCGAGCCGATCGAGGAAAGCGAGGTGCTGGTCCACGTCCGAGTCCGCGCTCCCGCGCCGCCCCAGCAGCCGCCCCACAGCCGCTTCCGCCGCCCGCGCATCGGCGAGGATCTCAGCGACTACGATCGCAAGCTCGCCCGCGTCGTAGGCGCTTCGCTCGGGGTTCGATTGATCGACGAGTGACCCAGGGGCGCCGCCCGCCGC
>DASWSP010000021.1:0-11429 GCA_036402575.1 Allosphingosinicella sp.
TGAAATGACCCAAGCCAACAGCCGCATCGACGAGATCGTGAAGGCCAACGACGTCGTCCTGTTCATGAAGGGCACCGCCCTGTTCCCGCAATGCGGCTTTTCGAGCCGCGCGGTCGCGATCCTCGACCATCTCGGTGCCCCCTTCGAGACGGTCGACGTGCTTCAGGACCCTGAGATCCGCAGCGGGATCAAGGAATATTCGGACTGGCCGACCGTCCCCCAGCTTTACGTGAAGGGCGAGTTCGTCGGCGGATCGGACATCATGATGGAGATGTTCGAGGCCGGCGAGCTCCAGCAGCTGCTGGCCGACAAGGGCGTGGCGCGGGCCGCCTGAGCGCGGCTCGTTCGGCTGCAGCGCGCTTCACGCGGCGACGCCGAAGCTGCGGACGGTAGCCGTCTGCTGTCGTTCTTCTGTGGGCTGAAAGGTTGGGGCGGACGGCGCGACCAGAAAGCGCCTGTCCGCCCCGTTCGGGTGAACCGTGTGGACGCCGATATAGATACAGGAGCCGTGCCAGTTTCCGCGACCCGCGGAAATGCGCGGCTCACGGTGGTTGAGCGAAATTAACGAATTCGCCGAGTGTAAGCCGGTCCGACGAAAAGGCGTGTCCGGAGCCGACACCGGGCCTTCGATCCCCGCCAGGATCGTTCATCGCGCGTTCAGCGTTTCGACTACATCTGTAGTCACATCATACGCGAACGGCGGAGCGGGTCGATGAGCGAGCGCATTTCCGAGGCCGAGCATGAGGTGATGGAGGTGCTGTGGCGCGAATCGCCGCTCGGCGCCGCCGAAGTCGCCGAACGGGTCGACCCCAGGCGCGGCTGGAGCGACCGCACCGTCAAGACGATGCTCTCCCGCCTGCTCGCCAAGGGCGTGCTCGCCCATGAAGAGGAGGGCCGCCGCTACCTCTACCGCCCGACCGTCAGCCGCGACGATTTCATCGGCCGCGAGTCGCGCCGGCTGCTCGACCGGATGTTCGGCGGCCGGGTCACCCCGCTCGTGGCGCATCTGGCGGAGCGGGACCGGCTGACAAGCAAGGATATCGAGGAGATCGAGGCGCTTTTGAAGGCGCTCAAGTCGTGAGCGGCCTCGGCGGTGAGGGCGCTCGGGGCGCGATCTCGCGGGCGGTGACGTCGTGATCGCGTGGGCGGTGGACACGCTGATCGCGGTCAGCCTGCTGATGCTGCTCGTGCTCGCGGCGCGGCGCCCGGTCGCGGCGCTGTTCGGCGCCGGCTGGGCCTATGCCCTGTGGCTGCTGCCGCTGGTTCGCCTCTTCCTGCCGCCGCTCGACCTGTTCGGCGGCGACATCGCTCTTCCCCAGCACACGGTGATCCTGATCCCGTCGGGCGGGGAAGCGGTCGCGCCCTCCTCGCCCGCCGGAGGCTCCGGGCAGTGGATTCCCCTGTTGCTCGCCCTCTGGGCCGGGGGCGCGGCCGTATTCGTTTCGTGGCAGCAGGCCGCCTACGGCGCGCTGATGCTCAGCCTCGGCCGCGAGGGCCGCCGCGGCGACCCGCCCGAATTCGGCGGCATCCCCGTCGTCGCCAGCGAATCCGCGGACGGGCCGATGGCGGTCGGCTTCCTCAAGCGCCGGATCGTCGTCCCGCTCGACTTCGGCGCCCGCTACAGCCAGGCCGAGCGCCGGCTCGCGCTCGAGCACGAGCTGGTCCACCACCGCCGCGGCGACATCTGGTGGAATTTGGCGGCGCTGGCGGTGCTGGCGCTCAACTGGTTCAACCCGATCGCGCACTTCGCCTTCCGCGCCTTCCGGACCGACCAGGAGCTCGCCTGCGACGCCGCGGTCGCGCGCCGCACCGACGAAATCGGCCGGCACGATTACGCGCTCGCTCTGGTCAAGTCGGCGAGCCGACCCGGCCAGATCGCCGCCTGCCCGATGTACCAGGCCGACCAGCTCAAGCGGCGGCTGAGGATGATGAAGCAGCATCGCGCCAGCCCGGCGCGCACGATCGGCGGCTCGGTGGCGCTGTCCGGCCTGCTGGTCGCGGGCGTGACCCTCAGCAGCGCCGGCTTCGCGCGCGAGGAGGCTCGTCCCGAGCCGCGCGTGCTGGTCGCGGAACGCGGCGATCCCTCGCCGATCATCAGCGATTCCGAGATCGCGACCCTGCAGGAGAAATGCGGCGTCGGCAGCGTCACGGTGGAATCGGACGAGGGCGCGGGCCGGACGATGGTCTGCGGCAACGGCCGGGTGGTCGACGACCCGGAGGTCCGCAAGATCGTCCGCGACACGCTTCAGCGGGCCGAGGCGGAAATGGCCCGGGCCGAAGCCCGGGCGGCGAAGGCCGAGGAGGTCGTCGAGGCCGCCGAGCAGGTCCTTCACCCGATCCCGATCATTCCGGTCGAGCGTCATGAGCGGGCGCGCGAGGCGATCGCGCGCGCGCAGGCGCAGTTGAGGCGAGTCGACATGGACGCGCACATGGAGGCGGCGCGCAAGGCGATGGCCCAGGCGCGGGTGCAGGTGGCCGTGGTCGATGGCGATACGGCTCGCGCGTTCGCCATGGTCCATCCCGCCCGGCAGATCAGGATCCGGGTGTCCGACGCCGCCATGACACCCGAGGAGCGGGCCGAGCTGGAGCGGGACCTTGCCGAGATGCGCGAGGATCTTCGCCGCGAGCAGGCCGAGCTGCAGCGCGAGCTGCGCGAGGCCGAGCTGGAGCGGCGGGAGTCGCTTCGGGAGGCCGAGCTGGAGCGGCGGCAGGCGCTGCACGAGGCGGAGCAGGAGCGCCAGGAGGCAGCGCGCGAGGCGGAGCAGGAGCGCCAGGAGGCGCTTCGCGAGGCGGCGCACGAGGCGGAGCTTGAGCGCCAGCAGGCGCGGCGCGAGGCGGCGCAGGCGGCCCGCGAGGCGCTGATCGAGGCCGAGCAGGCCCGGCGCGAGGCCGAAGCCGAACGCCGCCGAGCGAGGCATTGAGCGCTTCGCCGCTGCCGGAAATCCGGCAGGGGTGTTGGCATTTCCGCGAAGCGGTGCGAAACGGCCCTCATGGAGCAGCGGCCCGGCGAGGTTGAGACTTTGAGCCCGCTGGTGCGCCGGCTGCTCGCGCCCAATCCCTCGCCCTTCACCCATACCGGCACCCAGACCCACATCGTCGGACACGGCCAGGTGGCGGTGATCGATCCCGGACCCGACCTGACCCCGCACATCACAGCGCTGTTGGGCGCTGTCGGTAACGACCAAATCCTGGCGATCGTCTGCACCCACACCCACCGCGACCACAGTCCCGCGGCCCGCGCGCTGCGCGATTCGACCGGCGCGCCGATCGTCGGCTGCGCCCCGCTGGCGCTGCCGGACGAGGGCGGCGACGAATCGTTCGACCGCGGCTATGCGCCGGACCGGATACTCGCCGACGGCGAGCTGCTGTCGGGCCCCGGCTGGTCGCTGGAGGCGGTCGCCACGCCCGGCCACACCTCCAACCACCTGTGCTTCGCGCTGAAGGAGGAGGGCGCCCTGTTCAGCGGCGACCATGTGATGGGCTGGTCGACCAGCATCGTCTCGCCGCCCGACGGCGACATGGCCGCCTACCGGGCAAGCCTCGACAAGCTGCTGCGCCGCGACGAGAGCGTCTATTATCCCGGCCACGGCCCGGCCGTTCACGAGCCGCGCAAGCTGGTGCGCGGGCTCGCGCTCCACCGCCGGCAGCGCGAGGCGCAAATCCTAGCCCAGCTCGAGCGGGGGGAGGGGGCGGTCGCGGGCATCGTCGCGGCGCTCTACCGCGACATCGATCCGCGGCTCCACCCGGCGGCCGAAAGATCGGTGCTCGCGCACCTCATCGAGCTCGAGGCGCGCGGCGCGGCGGCTCGCGAAGGCGAGCGCTGGCGGCTTTCGCAACCCTCGTAATCATCGCGCAAACGCCTATTTAGGCGGCTGAAGGGGATCAGGCATGAACGCACCGCAAATCGGCCTTCGCGGCCTCGACCTTCGAGCCGAGATCGATCGGCTGCGCAAGGAGCGCAACGCCGTCATCCTGGGCCATTATTACCAGACGCCCGAGATCCAGGACATTTCGGATTTCGTCGGCGACAGCCTGGACCTGTCGCGCAAGGCCGCGTCGACCGATGCCGACGTGATCGCCTTTTGCGGCGTGCGCTTCATGGCCGAGACCGCGAAGATCCTGAGCCCCGAGAAGATCGTCATCCTGCCCGACATGGATGCCGGCTGCAGCCTCGAGGACAGCTGCCCTCCCGACCAGTTCCGGGCCTTCCGCGAGGCGCATCCGGACCATATCGCGCTGACCTACATAAACAGCTCGGCCGAGGTGAAGGCGCTGAGCGACATCATCGTCACCAGCTCGTCGGCCGAGACCATCCTGAGCCAGATCCCGAAGGACCAGAAGATCATCTTCGGCCCCGACAAGAATCTCGGCGGCTGGCTCGCCCGCAAGACCGGGCGCGACATGCTGCTGTGGCCGGGCGTGTGCATCGTCCACGAGGCGTTCTCGGAGACCGAGCTGCTGAAACTGCGGGCGCGGCACCCCGGCGCGCCGGTGCTCGCCCACCCCGAATGCCCGCCGCACATCCTCGATCACGCCGACCATGTCGGATCGACCAAGGCGATCCTGGATTATGCGCTGGCCTCGCCCTCGCAGACGATGATCGTCGCCACCGAGCCGCACATCATCCACCAGATGGAGAAGGCGGCGCCGCACAAGCAGTTCATCGGCGCCCCCGGCGCGGACGGAAACTGCAACTGCAACATGTGCCCGTACATGGCGCTCAACACGATGGAGAAGCTCTACGTCGCGCTGCGCGACCTCCAGCCGCGCATCGAGATGGACGAGCCGCTGCGCCTCGCCGCCAAGAAATCGCTCGACCGGATGCTCGACATGGCGGGTCGAACGGTCGGCCAGGGCGACGTCGGCCGACCGGTCTTCGCCGCGGCCGGCTAGCTTCGCCCGACCTCAAGCGGGCGTGGCGACTTCTATTCCGATCGACCTCGCCGCCCGCGCGAAATCCTCGTCGAAGGTGGCAAGCGTCAGCCCGTGCCTGTGGCACAGCGCCGCGTGCACCGCGTCCGGCATCCGCAATTCGAGCGCGAACCGGCGCACGAACAATCCCGCCAGCCGCACATCGGCATTGTCGATCTCGACGCCGATCGTGTCGGCAAGGCGCCAGGCGTCGAAATCCTCCAGCACCTGGCGCGCATGCGCTTCAGCCAGCCTGCCCATCCTCATCAGGCGGGAGACCGCCGAAGCGACCTCGCCGGCGGTGTAATCGCTCACGACGAGCGGGCGCGGGGCGGCGCGAAGGTAGCGATCGACCGTGTCGCTCCTCGGCTCCTCGATCTGGGACGCGACCAGCACGTCGGCATCGAGGTAGACGCTCAACCCCCTTCGTCCTCGTCGAGCAGCTTCATGAGCTGCGACGAGGTGATGCCGACACCGGGCCGCGATTTGCGGCGCGCGATCAGCCAGTCGAGGGTGCCGGGGCCGGACATCTGCCTCGGCTGATCGGCCCGCACCAGCTTCACGCTCGGCTTGCCGTGGCGGGTGATGACGACCTCCTCGCCCGCCTCGGCCCTGGCGATGAGGCTGGACAGGCCGTCCTTGGCCTTCGCTACGCTGAAATGTGCCACAAAGCCTCCAATCTGGCCATCAATATAGCCATAATTGCGATTTGTCGAGCGGGTTCGCAGCCGCTAGGGGGCCCTCCATGCGCTTTGACTTGCCCGGGTTCGACTTGCCTGCCTTCGTCAGGGCCACGCTCGCCGAGGATCTGGGGGAGGGGGGCGACGTCACGTCGGCGGCGGTGATCCCGGCCGACGCGCGCTTCGCCGGCGTGATGCGCAGCCGCGACCGGATCACGGTGGCGGGGCTGGCGGTGGCCGAGGCCTTCTTCCGGGCGCTCGACCCGCAGGTCGAGATCGAGGCGGAGGCACAGGACGGGCAGCAGGCCGAGCCGGGCGCCGCCCTGCTCCGTCTCCGCGGCTCGGCGCGCGCGCTGCTGGCCGCCGAGCGCTCGGCGCTCAACACGCTCCAGCATCTGTCCGGGATCGCCACGCTCACCCGCCTTTATGCCGACGCGATCGCCGGCACGGGCGCGGTCCTGCTCGACACGCGCAAGACGATCCCCGGCCTTCGAGTCCTCGAGAAATACGCCACCCGGATGGGCGGCGCGCAGAACCACCGGATGGGGCTGTGGGACGCGGCGATGATCAAGGACAATCATGTCGCCGTCGCGGGCGGGATCGAGGAGGCGGTGCGGCGCGCGGCGGCGGCGGGCATCGGGCGGATCATCGTCGAGGTGGACGGGATCGACCAGATCGAGCCGGCGATCGCCGCCGGGGCGACCCACCTGCTGCTCGACAATATGGACGTGCCGGCGCTTCGGCAGGCGGTCGCGCTGGTCGCCGGCCGCGTTCCGACCGAAGCGAGCGGCGGCGTGACGCTGGAGACGATCCGCGCCAAGGCCGAGACCGGGGTGACCTACATATCGGTCGGCCGGATCACCCAGTCCGCCCCGGCCGCGGACATCGGCCTGGATTTCACGGCAGCCTAGGGTTCGCGGCGACCACCTCGCCCTCGACCGTCATCGTCGCCGGGTGGTGCTTGTCGAGGTGGCGCTTGATGATCCTGAGGTTGCGGGTGTTCGAGCGGAAGGCGAAATCGAACAGGTCGCCGACCAGCGGGATCGCTCCCAAGGCGGTGTCGACCCCGACGTTGCCGGCCAGCCGCATCAGCTGGAACCTGGACATGCCGAGGTTGCGCGCCTCCCACACCAGCCACGCGCCCATCGCGGCGGTGACGACGTCGCCGACCACCGGCACCAGCCCGACCAGCGAATCGAGCCCGATCGGGCGGTTTATTACCGGCACCGTGAACATCCGCTCGAGCACCCCCTCGACCGCTTCCAGCCGGCGGCGCACGGCGGCCGGATCGCGGCCGATCGGCAGCTGGCTGGCGAGCCGGTCGAACTGTTCCTGCGGCGTCGGCATGCTTGCTCCTCCCGCCCCAGCTAGGGATGTCAGCGCCGCTCTACAAGCAAGGCGCCGGCGAAGTGCCGACCGAAGGGATTGGGCTGGAAGCCGTTGAGGCGCTGCGCGACCAGCGACCAGCGCACCGGCGCGGCGAGCGGGATGAACGGCACCGCGTCGGCGAGCAGCCGGTCCGCGTCGGCGAGCAGCTGCTGCCGTTCGGCGGCGTTCCGGGCGAGCCGCGCGGAATCGAGCTGCCGGTCGGCCGCCTCGCTGCAGACCGAGCTCGAATCGCAGGAGAAGCGGCGCAGGTACCAGGTCGAAAGGTTCGCCGGCGCGACCGCGTCGATCAGCCGAAGATCGGCGTCGGCGCCGAAGCCGACCCGCTGCGCGGTGACCCCGATCGCGCGCCAGTCGCGCCGCAGATGCGCGAACAGCAGCCGGTAGCCGGGACCGTCGGGAAGCGCGACCCGCACCGTCACCGGCTGCTCGCCGCTGACGGCGGCGATGCTGCGCTCGGCGATGGCGCGGCGCACCGGCAGCGGGCTCTCCGCCCAGGCCGGAACCGCCGGGCGGGGCAGCTCGCGGATCCCCGACGGGACGATCGACAGGCGCGGCTGCAGCTCGGGCACGGCCATCGCCGCCACCAGCGCCGCCCGGTCGATCGCCATGCTCAGCGCGCCCCTAAGCGCCGGCTGGGCAAGCGCGCCGCTGCTTTCGGTGAAGACCAGCCCGAGCAGGCCGTTGACCGGGTCGAAGCGCAGCGCGGCGCCGGGCGGATCGGCGGCCTGGGCGATGGGAAGGTCGCCGATCGTGCCGCCGGTGACGAGATCGGCCTCTCCACGCGCGAACCGCGCCACCGCGAGCGCTGCCGGCTCGCCGCGAAGGAGCAGATCGGGCGCGTGGCCGGATTCGCCTTCCTCCTCCTCTTCGGGCCGGTGCATGCTGAGCAGCAGGCTGCCGTCCTCCCGCGCGGCCGCTCGGAACGGGCCGGTGCCGGCATTGTTGCGGATCACCGCCAGCTCGGGCTGGGCGAGCAGCTGGAGGAGGTTGGGCCGAGGCGCCTGGAGGCTGATCTCGAGCACGTTCTCGGTCATCGCCTCGACGTCTTCGACGACCAGCAGCAGCGGCTTCAGCGGGTTGCGGCTCGCCCGGCTGACGACCGCCCGAAGCCGCGCCGCCACCTGCTCGGCGGTGACCGCGCCGCCATTGGCCCACTGCGCGCGGGCGAGGCGGAAGGTGTAGCGAAGGCCGTCGTCGGACACGATCCAGCTCTGCGCCAGCGCCGGCTCGATCTGGCCGGAGGGATCGAAGCGCACCAGGCCCTGGGCGGTCGACTCGGTCAGCATCGCGTCCGGCGGCGCCAGCGGCTGCAGATTGGGATTGACCAGCCGCGGCGGCCCGCCGACGGCGCTGACCGCAATCGGCCCGTCTTCGGCGGCCTCGCAAGCTGCGAGCAGCAGGCAGGCCGCGAGGATCGTCGCTCGAATCGCCATCGGCCGCGACCGATAAACCAGCCGGGGGCGGATGAGCAGCCTTATGTTGGCGCCGCGCGGCCGGGCGAGCGTCCTTTACCCTCGGTTCACCAATCCAGACTAAGGCGGTCCAAAGCGGAGTCCTTCGATGAAGCCGGATCGGGATCAGCCAGACTTCAAGCAGCGGCGCTCAGAGCGCCGGGCGGTCGCGCCCGCTCAGACCGTGTGCCGTTCCAGCTGGTACGCGATCGAGGTCAAGATCTGCGACGTCTCGCAATGCGGCTTCCAGGCCGAATGCGCCGAGCCGGTGGGGATCGGAAGCTTCGTCGCGCTCGAGGTTCCCGGGATCGGCGCGGTGCAGGCGCAGGTGCGCTGGCAGATCGGCGTCAGGATGGGCGGCATGTTCCTCGATCCGATCAGCCTCAACCGCTGCGAATGGACCGCGGTGCGCACCAGCCCGCCCGGGGCGCTGGTTTGATTGCCGCAGTTTACCAATGATTTAGCAGCCGGCTTTATGGCCGGCCGTAGGGGGGGAGTGCCGGCGTGTCATTGAGGGTAGCAGCCGAATTCGTCGAAGGTCCGGCCAACCAGCGGCGCAGCGCGCGGCGGGCGGCCGGAATCCGGTCGGCGCTGCGGCCGCGCGGCATGGGCAGCATCCCGGTGCAGGTGGTCGACATTTCCGAGACCGGCTGCCGGGTCGAGGTTCGGCCGACGCCCTATGAGGGAAGCACGGTGTGGCTGAAGCTGCCCGGGCTGGAGGCCTGGTACGCCCGGGTCGCATGGGTCGGCGAGGATTGCGTCGGCCTGCAATTCTCGAACCCGCTCCATCCCGCCGTGGTCGAGCGGTTCGTGTCGCAAGGGCAGCGATGATGGGCTCGGGGGGGCGCCGCCATGTATCATGACAAGGATTTCGATCCGCCCGCAGGCAGCTATCGCCTGCGCTGCTCGGAACGGCGCCGGCTTTCGCTTGAAGCCGCGCTGTCCCGCCACGACTGTCCGAACCTTCCGGTGGTGATCAAGGACCTCTCCGCCGCGGGCTTCGCCGCCACCTGCGAGACGCCGCTTGCGATCGGCACCCGCTTCTGGCTGCAACTCGCCGGCCACAACGAAATCGCGGCCGAGGTGAAGTGGCGCCGCGGCAGGTTCATCGGCTGCGAGTTCGAGCACGGGCTCAGCCTGCGCACCGTCCTGTCGATCCTGGTCAAGGCGTCCTGAGCCCCGCAAAACCTGCCTGCTCGTTCTTAGCAGAATCTTCACCCTGACCGATCATCGTTGCCGCGACGGACCCGGCCGCTGACGCCGGCCGAGGCGAATTAGGGGACGTTCGAATGCGCCTGCCCGGCAATCTTGAGACGGAGTTCAACGAGCGGCGGGCGGAGCGGGTGGCGACGGACCTGCCGGCCGGCGTGCGCGAGCGCGGCCGCAGCGGGATCGCCATCGAAGTCGTCGATTTCTCCGCTCATGGCTGCAGGATCGAATTCGCCGGCGAGCTCATCGTCGGCACCCACGCCTGGCTCAAGCTTCCGCAACTGGAGAGCTGGCACGCGCGCGTCGCCTGGATGAGCGACGGCCAGGCCGGCCTCGATTTCGTTCGGCCGCTCCATCCCGCGGTCGCGGACCGGGTGATCGGCTTCGCCCGCGGCTCGAGCGGGCGCTAGGCAAAGGCGAAAAGCACGGCCGAAGCGGCGCCGGCGGCGGCCGGCGCGTCTATTCCTCGAACGACAGCCCCATCTGCGACGCCCAGACCTGCGCGAGCTTGCGCTCCTGCGCGCTCAGCCTGAATTGCTGGACCGGGGGGCGGCGGGGATCGGCGTTGTAGCGGGCGAGACGTCCGATCTCGGATCTGGCGGTGCCCTGGGCGACGATCTCCTTCTCGTCGATTGGACCGTCGAACTGAAGCCCGGCGCGCTGGCCGCCGGCCCAGGCGACTCGCCCGGCCGCGCAGATGCTCCCCCGAACGAACATGACCTCGGCGCCGAGCGGCGGCGGCACATCCATCTCGATCAGCGCGCCGAGCCTGGAGAGATCGCGGATGCGCGCCTCCGCCTGGCCGAACTGGCTATGGATCATCGCCTTGAACAGGACTCGAGAGCGCTTTCCCTTGCGCGCCTCCTGGCCCGTTTCCGGTGGCGAAACCTGCGCTCCCAATGCCTGTGCTCCTTCGTCAGTTGCCACGCCACTAACCACACAAAGTCTAAGGTGAGGTAAAGCCGGCACGACGGCAAAGCGCAGCGGCGAGCCTGTCTCGATTGGGGACAGGGGGCGGTTTTCGGCGGCTATAAGGGGCGAAACAAGAATGGTAGATCAAGGTTCTGTTTTAATGAGGAATGCCACGGAGGGTTTTATGAAGAAGCTTGGTATGTTCACTGTTGCTGCCGCTCTCGCCTGCGCCGCTGCGCCCGCCGCGGCCGCCCCGATCATCGACTTCAACGGAACCAGCGGTGCGTTCAGCAGCACCAACCTGGGCGCCGGCGGGTTCGACGACACCTTCACGTTCAGCGTCGCCGACATGGGCCTGGTGAGCAGCAACATCACCTCGATCGCGATCAACATGATCACCGACATCGACTTCACGTCGGTGACCCTGAACGGGTTCGAATTCACCAACCAGCTGAGCGGCACCCAGGAGTTCCGGTCGATCCAGAACGTGCCGGTCAACATGGGTTCCCAGACCCTTCGGGTCCGCGGCAATTCGGGCGGCAACGGCGCCTATGCCGGAACGCTCGCCTTCCGCGCTCAGCAGGTCCCCGAGCCCGCCGGCTGGACGACGATGGTGCTGGCCCTCGGCCTGCTCGGCGGAGCGCTCAAGCTGTCGCGTCGCAAGACGCTGACGGCCGCCACCGCCTAAGCTTCTTCACGCTCCGAGTCCCCTTGACGGCGGCGTCCCCGGACGCCGCCGTTTTCTTTCGCCCCGCCCGCGCCGGGCCGGCGGCGCATGGGGGGCCTGGAAAGCGCGCTTGCCAGGAATTTCAGCGCTGCGGGCATCCCGGCCGGCGCTTTTCGTCCCGCGGATTCAAGCAACCCCAATCCAGCCGCT
>DASWSP010000022.1:0-15793 GCA_036402575.1 Allosphingosinicella sp.
CAGCCCCATCCGCGCCTCCGCCATGCGCCAGTCGGAGCTCTGGTGGACCGGCTGCATCGATGCGATGATGCCGTGGCGGGCAAAGCGCGGCAGATCGGCCGGATCGACGATCTGGGCATGCTCGACCCGCCAGCGCCGGTCGCCCTTGTAGGTATCCGAAAGCTCCTCGATCGCCTCCAGCAATTGCGCGTTGGCGGCGTCGCCGATCGCGTGAACCGCGACCTGGAAGCCGTCCATCGCGGCGCGCACCATCAGGTTCTTGAGCGTTGCGTCGCTGAGGAAGGCGAGGCCCCGCTGGCCCGGCGCGTCCTTGTAGGGCTGCTTCAGCCAGGCGCCGCGCGAGCCGAGCGCGCCATCGCTGTAGAGCTTTACCCCGACCATGCGCAGTTTGCCGTCGTAGAGCCAGGGCGTCGGCTCGGTGCCCGCGACGGCGAGCAGATGCTCGATTCCGGAGGCGTAGGAGAGGATGCGCAGGTTGAGCCGGCCGCTGTCGCCGGCGCGGCGCATCACCGCCCAATCCTCACCGCTCGTGCCCATGTCTGCGGCGGCGGTGATGCCGTTGGACAGCAATATCTCCTGGGCTCGGGCGAGCGCGCGGTCGCGCAGGCGCGGGAGCGGCGGCGGCACGGCCTTGCCGACGAGGTCCATCGCCGCGTCGACGAAGATGCCGGAGGGAGCACGGCCTGCCATTTCGATGCGCCCGCCGGTCGGCGCCTTGCTGTTCGAGTCGACCCCCGCCTCCTTCATCGCCGCGCTGTTCGCCCAGCCCGCGTGTCCGTCGACGCGCTCCAGCCAGACCGGGCGGCCCGACACCACCGAGTCGATGTCGGCGGCGGTCGGGAAGCGGCCAAGGCCCCAGCGCTCCTGGTTCCAGCCGCGGCCGACGATCCAGCGCGGGCTCGGGTTGGCGGCGGCGTAGGCGGCGATCTTCGCCTTGGCCTCCTCGAGCGAGCGGGTGTCGCTGAGGTCGAGCTGCATGGCGTTGAAGCCGAGGCCCATGACGTGGCCGTGGGCGTCGAACAGGCCGGGGATGAGCGTGCGGCCGCGGCCGTCGAGACGGTAATCGGGGCGTTCGGGGCGGCGCTCGCCGCGACGCAGCAGCTGCTTCACCCGGCCGTCATTGCCGACGACGATGCCGGTGAAGCGCACCACGGCGCGGTCGGCGTTAAGGGTGTAGCCGTTGACGTTGTCGACCAGCGTGTCCGCGGCGGCCAGCTGAGCGCAGAACAGCGCCGCCAGTGCGGCCAGCAGTCGCTTCATCGGATCAGCCTTCGAATGAGGGAAGAGGTGTCCTGCCTGCCGCCGCCCATGGCCTGCACCTCGGCATAGAATTGATCGACCAGCGCCGTAAGCGGCAGGCTTGTGCCGAGCGACCGCGCCTCGGCGAGCGCGTGCCCCAGATCCTTGCGCATCCAATCGACCGCGAAGCCGAAATCGAAGTCGCCGCCGTCCATCGTCTTCCAGCGGTTGAGCATCTGCCAGCTTTGCGCCGCCCCGCCGGAGATCGCCTCGAACACCTTGTCGGTGTCGAGCTCGGCGGCCTGCGCGAAAGCGAGCGCCTCGGCCAGTCCCTGGAGGACGCCGGCGATCGCGATCTGGTTGACCATCTTGGCGAGCTGGCCGCTCCCCTCCAGGCCAACATGCACGATACGGGCGGCATAAGCCCGCATCAGCGGCTCGGCGGCGGCGACCGCATCGTCGGAGCCGCCGCACATGATCGACAGCTGCCCTTTCTCCGCGCCCGCCTGGCCGCCCGAGACGGGTGCATCGACGCAGAGGATCCGGCGCCGGCGCCCTTCCTCGGCGACGCGGCGGGCGGCGCCGGCAGAGATGGTGGTGTGATCGACGAACAGCGCGCCTTCGCGCAGGTTGCGGAACGCGCCGTCCGGGCCGATCGTCACCGCCTCGACATCGGCGTCATCGCCGACGCAGGCGATGACGGCGTCGGCATTGCCGGCCGCGGCGGCCGGAGTGGCGGCATGGCTGCCGCCGTGCTTCTCCACCCAGTCCAGCGCCTTGCCCGGCGTGCGGTTGTATACCGTCAGCTGATGCCCCGCCGCGGCGAGGTGCCGCGCCATCGGGGCTCCCATCACGCCCAGGCCGATGAATGCAATCCGTGCCATGAGCGGCGGCGCATAAGGCTTGTTTGCGTGCTGCGCCAGATGGTCTAGACCCCGGCGCGATGGCCGCGGACCTGCCCGTATCGCTCGACGACATCCGCGCGGCGGCGGCACGGATCGAGGGCGCGGTGGTGCGCACGCCCACGCTGCTGAGCCGCACCCTGTCCGACGTCACCGGCGCGACCGTTTATGTGAAGTTCGAGAACCTCCAGTTCACGGCCGCCTACAAGGAGCGCGGCGCGCTCAACAAATTGCTGCTGATGGACGAAACCACGCGCCGCCGGGGGGTGATCGCCGCTTCGGCGGGGAATCATGCCCAGGCGCTGGCCCATCACGGCGCCCGGCTCGGCATGTCGGTCACGATCGTGATGCCCAAGCCCACTCCGACGATCAAGGTGATGCAGACCGAGGGCCACGGCGCGACCATCGTCCTCCACGGCGAGATGTTCGACGACGCCCAGGCCCGGGCGCTGGAGCTCGCCGAGGAGCGGCAGCTGACCTTCGTGCACCCCTTCGACGATCCACAGGTGATCGCCGGCCAGGGCACGGTCGCGCTCGAGATGCTGGAGGACGCGCCGGCCATCGATACGCTGGTCATCCCGATCGGCGGCGGCGGACTGATCTCGGGCATGGCCGTCGCGGCCAAGGCGCTGCGGCCCGGAATTGAGGTGATCGGCGCCCAGGCCGAGCTCTACCCGTCGATGTACGCCCATATCGGCGGCCACGACATGCCAACTTCCGGCGACACGATCGCGGAAGGGATCGCAGTCAAGCAGCCCGGCGCGCTCACCAGCCGCTTCGTCAGCGCCCTCGTCGACGAGATCCTGCTCGTCACCGAGCGCGACATGGAATCGGCGGTGAGCCTGTTCCTGCAGATCGAGAAGACGGTGGCCGAAGGCGCGGGCGCGGCCGGCCTCGCCGCGCTGCTGCGCCACCCCGAGCGCTTCAAGGGCCGCACGGTGGGACTGGTGCTGACCGGTGGCAACATCGACACTCGGCTGCTCGCCACGGTTCTGCTCCGCGACCTCGCTCGCGCCGGCAGGCTGGCTCGGATCCGGATCATGCTCCAGGACCGGCCGGGCGCGCTGTTCTCGGTCGTTCGGCTGTTCGACAAGCACCAGATCAATATCATCGAAATCTACCACCAGCGCATCTTCACGCGGCTGCCCGCCAAGGACACCTATATCGACGTCGAGTGCGAGGCCCGCGACGCGGCCCATCTCAAGCGCCTGCTTGACGACCTCCAGACGGGGGGCTTCGACTTCCATCCGGTAGAGATTCACTGAAACTCTCGTCCCGTCGTGACACGAGGATCCGTTAACGTTCATTTCAGCGCGAGCCGGTCTTTCCTTCGCGCAGGCGAGGGCTCATAAAGACTCTGGAAACCAAGTCATCCCAGCGGAGTCCCGTGAGCGCACCCTTTCGTTTCCCACGCTTTTTCGTGACGACTCCCTCGCCCTGCCCCTATCTGCCGGGCAAGACGGAGCGGAAGGTCTTCACGGAGCTGACCGGGCAGCACGCGACCGAGCTTAACGATGCTCTCGGGCGGATCGGCTTCCGGCGCAGCCAGGGCGTCGCCTACCGGCCGAGCTGCGTCGATTGCCAGGCCTGCATCTCAGTGCGGGTGGTGACCCAGGAATTCCAGCCCAACGCGAGCCAGAAGAAGGTGCTGAAGCGCCACGCCGATCTGGAAGTCACCGCCTGCAAGCCATGGACGACCGAAGAGCAGTATAATCTGCTGCGCCGCTACCTGCGCCACCGCCACCCCGGCGGCGGGATGGTCGACATGGACGAGAGCGACTTCGCCGACATGGTCGAGCAGAGCCCAGTCAAGACCTATGTCGTGGAATATCGCGAGCCGTCGGCGGACGGCCGCCCGGGCCGGCTCGTCGGCGCCTGCCTGACCGACCAGCAGGCCGACGGGCTGTCGATGATCTACAGCTTCTTCGAGCCTGACGATCCGCGCCGCCCGGGCCTTGGCACCTACATCATCCTGGATCACATCGTGCGCGCCGGCCGGGCGGGGCTTCCCTACGTCTACCTCGGCTATTGGGTGGAGAGCTCGAAGCGGATGGCATACAAAGCCAAGTTCCGGCCGCTGGAGCGCCTTGGGCCGGACGGCTGGCGCCGGTTCGAGCCCGACCAGAAGGAACTCCCGCTCAGCCGCTAGGGTGCGGCCGGATAGGCTTCCAGCACCGTCCCCAGCGAAGCCTTGAGCGGATCGAGGAAGCGCTCGAACGGCTGCCAATTGTCCATGCCGCGACGGTTGATCGGACGGCGGACCTGCTCCGCGCTCGGCGTATGGACGGCGCGCTCGGTCTCGTGGAAGCGCAGCACCGCGGGATCGAACTCCAGCCCGACATAATGGAGCAGCCGGCGCACCTCCGCCTCCATGTCCTCGACCAGCGCCTCGTAGACCACCCGGTGCACGCGCCCGGGCAGGACCTGATCGAAGTGCCGCAGCAGGCGGACATAGTCTCCGTAATAGCGGCCGAGATGGTCGAGCGAATAGCTGAACTCCTGGCCTTCGGCGAAGTGCTGCTTGTAGTTCGACAGGCAGCAGCCGAGCGGATGGCGGCGGACGTCGACAATCTTCGCCTCGGGCAGGATCAGCTCGATAAGTCCGATATGGGCCCAGTTGTTCGGCGTCTTGTCGATGAAGAAGCGGCGGTCTGAACGGCGGCGGACGCGGGTGCGGGCGAGATACTCCTCGCCGAGCGCCCTGCAGTCGGCGGCGCTGAGGTCGGCGAGCAGTTCGGGATAGCTGCCGCCCTCGGCTTCCGCGTCGGTGCGCAGCCGCCGCGCGATGGCGAGCAGGTCGGGCAGCTCGGCAGTGCCTTCCACTTCGGGGTGGCTGGAGAGGATCTGGTCGACGAGCGTGGAGCCGGCGCGCGGCAGGCCGACGATGAAGACCGGGTCGGGGGCGTCCGCGCCGTGATCGGCCCGCGCGGAGAAGAAGGCGGGGGTGAGCAGCGCCTCGGCGCGGTCCACGAAGCGGGTGATCTCGGCCGGGTCGTAGCTGAGGTCCTCGAGGCGAAGCTCGTTGGCCTGCCGGTAGTGATCGAACGCGGCCTCGGCGTCACCCGCGTCTTCCAGCGCCTTGGCGAGCGCGAAGTGCAGCTTCACCGCGTCGTCCTGAGTCAGATAGGGATGCTCGACCGCGGCCTTCAGCGCGACCACGTCGCTTTCGCCGAGCTGGTCCGTCTTGAGGTTCGCCAGGCCCCACCATGCCTCGCCAAAGCGCGGCTTCAGCGCGATCGCATCGCGGTAGGCGCGGACGCTTTCCTCGGTGCGGCCGGCCGTGGTCAGCAGGCTGGCGAGCGTGACGAGGACGAGCGGGTCCTGCGGATTCTGCCGGAGCAGGCCCTCGCAGACCGCGAGCGCCTCCTCATATCTGCCCGTCCGCTCCAGCAGCACGGCCAGCAGGAAGTGCAGGTTCAGGTGGTCGGGCTCGCTCTGCGCGATCGGGCGCAGCAGATCGACGGCTTCGGCAGGCCGGTCGAGCTTGTGGAGCGTTGAGGCAAGGTCGAAACGCAGCGCGACGTCGTCCGGCGCGAGGGCAAGTCCCCGCCGCAACAGCGCTTCGGCCTCGCCATGGCGGCCGGCGCCGGCGGCGGCGTGCGCCATGACCCGAATGGTCTCGGAATCTTCCTGGCCGAGGTCCGGCGTCTTGGGGTCGCTGTTCATCGCGGCGGGGCTTAGCGGTCTCTCCCGAGCAGCGCTAGCGCCTCGCGCGGCGGGCGAGCCACTCCTCGATGGCGCGGAAGGCGCTGCGGCCGCGCGGCGGATCCTCGCCGAGGCCGACCGCGAAGAAAGCGACGCCGCGACCGCTGCGCGGGTCGACCCAGAGGCCGGAGCGCACGCCATAGGCTTCGCCGGCGTGGCCGAATGCACGGGTGCCGTCGCCGAACAGGTCGTCGCGGCAGATCGAATTGGGGAGGGCGTGCACGGCAAGGCCGTAGGCGCAGTAGAACCCGCCGTCGGTCTTGCCGTTCCCCCCGTCGAAGCGCCATAGCGGCTCGGTCAGCGCCGCCATGCTCGCCTCCGAGAGGAACGCGGCGTCGCCGTGACGGCCCCGGTTGAGCAGCAGCCGGCCGAGCACCGCAAGGTCGCGCGCGGAGGCGCGCAAGCCGCCCTGGGGCGAGAACAAGGCACCATTGCTGCCGGGGCGATAGGCGGCGAGGTCGCAGGACCCGGCGGCGGGCAGCAGGACCGGGCAGGCGGGGCGCACGCCGCCAAGATCGTCGCGGATGACGCTCCCGTCCGGCTCGTACAGGACGACCGCCCGCTCGACGGCGGCATCGCTGCACGTCGTCCAGTTGAAGCAGGCGTCGAGGCCGAGCGGCGCCAGCACGAGACGGCCCATGAGCCGGTCGAACCGCTCGCCGGTGGAGGCCTCCATGACGGAGGCGACGAGGGGGAAGTTCAGGTTGGCATATTGGAAGAAGTCGCCGGGCCGATGGCCGGGGTCGAAAGCGCGCGGATCGGCCAGTGCGCCCTCGACCGTGCTTCCGAACGGGATGGCATAGTCGATCTCGTCGACCAGGCTGGAGCGATGCGACAAGAGCATCCGAAGCGTGATCGGCACGTCCGGGAAAGCTGGATTGCGAAGCCGCCAGCCGAGCCGTTCGGAAACGTCGCTGTCGAGGTCAAGCCGACCCTGCTCGACCAGCCGCATAGCGCCCAGCGCGACGGCCAGCTTCGAGATCGACGCGACGCGGACCGGATCGGCCGGCGTGAGCGCCCGCTGCCGCGCACGGTCGGCAAGGCCGGCGGCGCCTGAAGCTCGATCCGCCTCGCGATCGAACGACACCCACGCATAATGTGCCGCAGGCGGCGGCGGCGGAACGGTTGCGCAGCTCGCCAGAAGCACGGCCAGCGCCAGCGCGAACGCCCGCATCTAATCCTCGTCCGGCAAAGCAGCCGACAACTTCTTCGGCGCGATCGCGCGGATCCACTGCTTAAGCAGGCCCTTGGTCGCAGCGGGCCCCCACGGCGATTCCTGCACCTCCGGGTGCGAGCGCGCGTTGCCGCGCCGGGCTTCGTACGCTGAGCCGATCACTCGGCGGCCCGGCTGCCGGGCATCCAGGGTGGGTTGGGGATGTTGCTGGTCGCCTGGTGGAGATATTCGGCCCAGCTCATCGAGAGGCTGTCGAAATATTCGTCGTCGACCTCGATGCGGCGGGTGAGGATCGGCTGGCGGCGGTCGTGCGGCATCACCAGCAGGTCGAGCGGGCGGGCGACTCCGAGGTTCGATCGCATCGCGCTGTCGAAGGAGAGAAAGCCGAACTTCACCGCCTCGTGGAGCGGCGTATCGTAGTCGAGGCCGCGGTCGAGGATCGGCTTGCCGTATTTGGTCTCGCCGATCTGGAGGAAGGGCACCTCGGTCTTGCACTCGATGAAGTTGCCGGCTCCATAGATGAGGTAGAGCGCAGGCGGGTGATCGCCGACCCGGCCGCCGAGCAGCAGCGACACCGAGCTCGACATGTTGATCGTGGCGAGCGCGGCTCCAACCGTCCGGGTCGCCATCTGCACCGATTCGCCGACCAGCTGCGCCGCCCGGAACATCGAGGTGACGCCGTGGAGCGAGCGCGTCATCTCGCTGTCTTCGCCGGCGGGCAGCCCTTCGTGGATGAGGCCGATCACCGACTGGCTGATCGACAGGCTGCCGGCGGAGCAGGCGTAGATCTGACGGTCGGGGCTGTGGCACAAAGTGTGCAGTTTCTTGAAAGAGGAGAAATTGTCGACGCCCGCATTGGTGCGCGTGTCGGCGATCATGATGAGGCCCGCGTCGAGCAGCATTCCGAGGCAATAGGTCATGTCTCTCCCCTAGTTCTGCGACTGCGACTGTGACTGCGACTGGGACTGGGACTGGGACTGGGCACGCGCAAGCCGAACCTGCACTTCTACGCTCAGTTCCTCCGCGCCGCCGCCGCTGCGCGCGCCCGCGAAGGGGGCCGCATCGCGATAGTCCAGCCCGCCGGCGACGCGGACATAAGCGTCATCGGCGCAGATGCCGTTGGTAGGATCGAAGGCAACCCAGCCCAAATCCTCGACATAGCCTTCGACCCAGGCGTGCGCTGCCGGCTGCACGTCGGCACCGTCGCGGCGGAAGAGGTGGCCGGACACGTAGCGCGCGGGAACTTGGATCGCCCGGGCGACGGCGATGAAGATGTGCGCGAAGTCTTGGCAGACGCCGTGGCCGGCGGTGAAGGCGTCGAAGGCGGTGGTGTCGGCCTCGGTTCGACCGGTGTCGAAGGTCATGCGGGTGTGGATCGCGGCGGTCAGCCGGTGGAGCTTGTCGAGCGTGGAGCCGCGCTGCTGATCGAGCGCCGCCGCAAGATCGTGGAGCCCGGGCCCGATATGGGTGAGCCGCGTGTGGCGCAGGTACACCTGGGGCGGCAGCTCGTTGGGAAGCCCTTCGACGACGCCGGCGCGGTCCTCGGTCAGCACACGGCCCGCGACCGAAACCTTGAGGTGGTCCACCGGCCGGTCGACGTAGAGCATGTGGATGACGTTGCCATAGCCGTCGCGGCCCTCGCGCAGCCGCGCGTCGCAATCGACGTCGATCCGCCACTCGAGCACGTTCTGGCCAAGGAAGCTGAGCGGCATCAGGCGCAGCAGCTGGATCACCTTCCGGGCCGGCTCGGAGTAACGGTAGCTGGTGTTGTAATGGACGCTGAGCCGCATCAGCTGAACCGGAATTGGTGGGCCAGCGCGGCGTCGAGCAGCGCATTCTCGTTGATGAACCGCCGCAGCGATTCATGCAGGCCCGCCTGGAACAGCTTCTCGATATTGCCCTCCTCGAAATTAGTCAGTCGCTGCCGGGCGAGCCGGTCCGCCTCGCCCTGGCGCCCGGTGCGGTCGCCGAGCGCGGCGAGGAGATCGACCGTCTCCGCCGCCGAACCCGCCAGCGAGCGCGGCAGTTCCTGCCGGAAGATCAGCATGTCGGCGACCAGCCAGGGCTTGAGCGCATCGCGATAGAGGAAGCGGTAGGCGTTGCGCGCCGAAACGGTGTGCAGGATGGTCGTCCACTGGTCGCGGTCGAGCGTTCCGCCGATCCGTTCGCCCTGCGGCAGCAGCAGATAA
This sequence comes from Allosphingosinicella sp., assembly GCA_036402575.1. Lineage (GTDB taxonomy): Bacteria > Pseudomonadota > Alphaproteobacteria > Sphingomonadales > Sphingomonadaceae > Allosphingosinicella. The sequence goes on from DASWSP010000022.1 coordinate 9,210, forward strand.
TATTTGACGTCGAGCAGCCGGGCGGTGTTGTCGCCGCGCTCGATCACCGAGCCGAGGCGCATGAACCAATAGGCTTCGCGGCGCAGCATCCGTGAAAGCGCGCCTTCGAAGCCCCGCGTGTCCGCCTTGAGGGTATCGATGAAGTTCAAGGTCGCCTGGATCCCGCCCGGGCTCGACCGGTCGCGGATGTCGAGCCAGGCGCGGTTGATCGCCTCCCACACCTCGCGAGTCAGCGCATTGCGGGCGGCGCGGGCATTCTCGCGCGCGCGGTAGAGGCAGGCGCGCACGGAATTGCCGTTCTCCTCCGCCAGCGCCAGGTAGCGGCTGACGTTGAACGGGCTGAGATTCTCTTTGGCGCCGTCGAAGGCGCCGGTTTCGCCGACCACCGCCAGTGCGCTCCGCCACGCCGACCGGTCGCCGTCGCCGGTGAGCGAGGCGAGGCGGATGGTTGCTTCGAGCAACCGGGTGGTGAACTCGGCCCGCTCCATCAGGCGGCCGATCCAGTAGAGGTTAGCGGCCGTACGGGAGAGCATGCTGCTCCTCCTCCGGCGGCGGCGGGGCGAGCACGAAGCTGTCCTTGGTGCCGCCGCCCTGGCTCGAATTCACGACCAGCGAGCCTTCCCGAAGCGCGACTCGAGTGAGGCCGCCCGGAACGATCGCGACATCCCTGGCGCCGCTCAGCACGAACGGGCGAAAATCGACGTGACGCGGCACCAGTCCCTTCTCCGCCAGGGTCGGCACGGTCGAGAGCGACAAGGTCGGCTGAGCGATATAGCGGTGCGGCTCGGCCTTCAGCGCGGCGCGGAAGCGCTCGATCTCCTGGAGCGACGCGGTCGGCCCGACCAGCATGCCGTAGCCGCCCGAGCCGTCGACGAGTTTGACGACGAGCTCCTCCAGATGCTCAAGAACGTAGCTCAGCGCTTTCGGCTCACGGCAGCGCCAGGTCTCGACATTGGGTAGCTTCGCCTCGCCGCCCGAATAATAGCGCACGATCTCGGGCATGTAGCTGTAGATCGCCTTGTCGTCGGCGATGCCGGTGCCGGGCGCGTTGACCAGGGTGACGTTGCCGGCGCGGTAGGCGGCGGTAAGGCCGGGCACGCCAAGCATCGAATCTGGATTGAAGACGAGCGGGTCCAGGAAGGCGTCGTCGATGCGGCGGTAGATGACATCGACCCGCACCCGCCCCTCGATCGTCCGCATCCAGACCATGTCGTCGTCGACCTCCAGGTCCGATCCCTCGACCAGCTCGATGCCCATATTGTCGGCAAGGAAGCTGTGCTCGTAGAATGCGGAATTGTAGTGGCCGGGTGTGAGCAGCACGCAGACCGGCTCGCTGGCGGCGGGCGGCGCGACCGAATAAAGCGTGTCGCGCAGCAGGTCCGGATAGGTGTCGACCGGACGGACCGGGAACGCCTCGAACAATTCCGGGCAGAGCCGCAGCATCGCTTCCCGGTTCTCGAGCATGTAGCTCACGCCCGATGGCGTGCGGCAATTGTCCTCCAGCACGAAGAAGTCTTCGGCTCCGGTGCGCACCAGATCGATGCCGCAGACATGGGCGTAGACGCCGTGCGGCGGCCGCGCGCCGGCAAGCTGCACGCAGAATTGGGGGTTGCCGAGGATGATGTCGGCCGGAACGATTCCGTCGGCCAGGATGCGCCGCGCGCCGTAGACATCGTCGATGAAGGCGTTGATCGCCCGCACCCGCTGCTCGAGCCCTTCCGACAGCTTGGTCCATTCGGCGGCGGTGAAGACCCGCGGCACGATATCGAACGGAATGATCCGCTCCGCGGCGTCGTCCTCGCCATAGACGGCGAAGGTGATTCCGAGGTTGCGGAAAGCGGCCTCGGCGGACTGGTGGCGGCGGCCGAGCTCGGGCGGCGGCGTCTCGGACAGCCATGCCGCCAGCGGCTCGAAACCTTCGCGGGCCTTGCGCCCCCGGCTGGTTCCCCAAAGCTCGTCGAATGCAGTCCGTGCCATCGGCTATGCATGCATCAAAGCCACGGCCCGTGCAAAACAGATGCCTTGCTTGCGGATACCGTCCCGGCTGACGGCCATGCCCCCGGACGCGCGGCCTGGTCCAAAAGAAACCGGCGCCGCATCGCTGCAGCGCCGGCCACTCCCGACTTGGAACGGAAGGTTAGGCGACCTGCGCCTGTTCGACTTCTTCGGGATCGCGAAGCACGTAGCCGCGGCCCCAGACCGTCTCGATATAATTGTCGCCCCCGCAGGCCAGGCTGAGCTTCTTGCGCAGCTTGCAGATGAACACGTCGATGATCTTCAGTTCGGGCTCGTCCATGCCCCCGTAGAGATGGTTGAGGAACATCTCCTTGGTGAGCGTGGTGCCCTTGCGGAGCGACAGGAGCTCCAGCATCGCATATTCCTTGCCGGTCAGGTGGACGCGGGCGCCGTCGACCTCGACCGTCTTGGCATCGAGGTTCACGGCGAGCTTGCCGGTCTTGATCACCGACTGCGAATGGCCTTTCGATCGGCGCACCACCGCATGGATGCGGGCGACGAGCTCGTCGCGGTGGAACGGCTTGGTGACGTAATCGTCGGCTCCGAAGCCCAGGGCCCGAACCTTCGAATCCATCTCGCTGACACCCGACAGGATCAGCACCGGGGTCCCGACCTTGGCAACGCGCAGCTTCTTCAGCACGTCGTAGCCATGCATGTCGGGGAGGTTGAGATCGAGGCAGATGATGTCGTAATCGTAGAGCTTGCCGAGGTCCAAGCCCTCTTCGCCCAGATCGGTCGTATAGACGTTGAAGCCTTCCGTCGTCAGCATCAGCTCGATGCTCTTGGCGGTCGTCGGCTCGTCTTCAATCAGCAGCACACGCATGAATTGCCCCCTGTCGTGCGGCTCCTCGCCTTTCGGTCTTTGGATGCCGGTAATCTTGATTAATCACGCAATAAGTGAACTTAAAAGGTTAATTCGGCGTAAACGAAGGAGTTGCCGCGAGTCGCTGAGATATCGTTGCGCCGCTGCAACAGGCGTGACAGGGCGGAACGATGTGGGAAAAGTACGTTTTATTCATCGATGGCGAGGCGATCGTGATCGACAAGCCGGCCGGGCTGGCGGTGCATCCCGGCTCGGCGACGCGCGAAAGCCTGGAGGACTATCTGGAGCATTTCCGCTTCGGCTTTCAGCGCGCGCCGCTCCCAGTCCACCGGCTCGACCGCGACACCTCCGGCTGCCTGCTGCTGGCCCGTAACCCAAAGGCGCACAAGCGCTTCCAGCGCGCGTTCGAGGAGAAGCGCGTGGCCAAGACCTATGTTGCCGTGCTCGCGGGCGTGCCCGCTGTCGAAGCGGGAACGGTCGACATGCCGCTGGGCAAGGTTTCGACGCGGGAGGAAGGGTGGCGCATTGTCCATGACGCAAAGGGGAAGCCTGCCGTCACCCACTGGCGCACCGCGGCCGTGAAGGACGGACGCGCGGTGGTGGTGTTCAGCCCGGAGACCGGCCGTACCCACCAGATCCGCGTCCACGCCGCCTCGGGCATCGGCATCCCCATCTCCGGCGATCCCGTCTACGGCGCCGGGCGCGGGCCGATGTTGCTCCACGCGCTCTCGCTGCGGCTCGATCGGGAGGGCAAGGCGCCGGTGGAGGCGACGGCGCCGCTGCCGCCGACGTTCGTCAACGCAGGCTTCGGCGATGTCGAGCTCTGAGCCGTTCGAGATTCCGGAAGAGGCGCTTTCCGAGACCTTCCTCGCCGCGAGCGGCCCCGGCGGCCAGAACGTCAACAAGGTGGCGACCGCCGTGCAGCTGCGCTGCGACGTGTTCAAGCTCGGCCTTTCGCCGCACGTTTATGCGCGGCTGAAGGAGCTGGCAGGGAGCCGCATGACCGCCGGCGGCGAGATCATCATCGCCGCGCGCAGCTTCCGCACCCAGGAGGCCAACCGCGAGGACGCGCGCAAGCGGCTGGCGGAACTGGTTGCGAAGGCCCACATCCGCAAGACGCCGCGCAGGAAGACGAAGCCCAGCCGGGCGGCCAAGGCGAAGCGGATGGAGAGCAAATCCGCCCGCAGCGCCGTCAAGTCCGCGCGGGGCAAGGTTAGGATCGACTAGATGTACGACTTCAAGATCGCCGCCGCCGACAAGGCGGAGATGTACCGACAGCTCTGCCTCGCCGCCGACGCGCTCACGGCGGGCGAGCCGGACGCAATCGCCAATATGGCCAACGTCGCTGCCCTGCTCTGGGAGAGCTTGCCCGACCTCAACTGGGCGGGCTTCTACCGCAACCTCGGCGGCGAGCTGGTGCTGGGGCCGTTCCAGGGCCGCGCCGCCTGCATCCGCATTCCGTTCGGCAAAGGGGTGTGCGGCACCGCGGCCGTGACGCGTGAGCCGCAGCGCGTCGACGACGTTGACGCCTTTCCCGGCCATATCGCCTGCGACAGCGCGTCGGCTTCCGAGCTGGTGGTGCCGATCGTCGAGGGCGACCGCCTGATCGGCGTGCTCGATCTCGACAGCCCCCGCAAGGCGCGTTTCGACGCCGAAGACGTGGCAGGCTGTACCGAACTGGCACGGATTCTGGCGCCTCGGTTAGCGGCGGTAGAAAAGGCGGCGGTCGCGGGTTAAGCATCGATGACGGCCCCGTATGCCGAGGCCGGCGAGGCTTCGCGATACAGGGGACCGATGATGAACAAGCTGGCTCTGCTTTCCTGCGCGGCAACCGCTCTGGTTCCGGTGGCGGCGCTCGCGCAGCCGGCCGCCGATCCGCCCAGAGAGTGGGAAGGCATTCGAGCCACGCCGACCGTCGCCCCGACCGACCCCGCCGCCACAATGCAAAGCACCGTATCGGTGCCGGCCGCTGAGGCGCGGGAGATGGACGAGCGGCACCGGGAGTATCACCGCCTGGAGCGCGGTGCGGTTGTGCCCGAGATCATGTGGGGCCCCGATTATACGCTCGGCGACTGGAGCGGCTACGGCCTGTACCAGCCGATGCACGGCCACCGCTGGATCCGCTATTATGACGATGCGCTGCTGATCGACAGCGAGGGCCGCGTGTGGGACGGGCGCTACGGCATGGACTGGAGCCGCTCCGGCCCCGGCTGGAACCGCGACGGCGGCTACGCCCATCACGGCGGCGGCTATGGCCACCAGGGCGGCTACGCCCATCACGGCGGCAAGAGCTACAGCTACAGCTATCCCGCTTATGGCCATGGCGGCTACGGATACGGCGCCGGCTACGGGGGCGCCTGGGTGACGGAGACGACCGTCACCTATTCCGGCGGCGACTGCTGCTGCGAGGAAGCGGTCGAGGTCGTCGTGCCGGAACGCCCGGTCTATCGCGCGCCCCCGCCCCCTCCGCCTCCGACGCCGCCGCCTCCGCCTCCGCCCTCACCCGGCGAGCGGGGCTAGCTCAGGCGGTCGAGCACCTCGTCGGTAAGACTGCCCGGCACGATCATAAGCGGGCACGGCAGCGTCCCCGCTTTTGCGGAGAAGTGGGCGACGAGGGGCCCAGGGCCACCCTCGGCCGCAGCCGCCAGCACGAGGGCGCCGATCGTCTCGCGCTCCTCCAGCAGCTCGTTGACGGCCTTGACCGGATCGCCCTGCCTGACCGTGATCGACGGCTGTATCCCGGCTTCCTCGACGATCGCGCCCGAAGCCTGCAGCACCATCGCTTCGGCGCGCAGCCGCGCCTCCTCCTCCATCGCCGCCTGGACCCCGCCCCACTGGACGAACTCCTGCTGCGGGATCAGCGCAAGGATCTCGACTGTGCCGCCGGTGCGCGCCGCCCGCCGCGCAGCGAAGCGAAGCGCCGCCCGCGCCTCGCGCGTGTCGTCCATCACGACCAGATAGGCCCGCATTGATCCCCCTTCGAGGGTCGCGAGACTGCGCCGGATCGGCGGCTTTCGCAAGTCTTGCCCCTTCGGCGGCCGGAGCCGGCGGCTGAAACGCCGCTGGCTCGCCCTCAGGCGCGTCGTTCAGGACAGGCTTGACCCGGCCGGGCGGCTGCTGTTGAGACGTGGCACGCGCCTGGAGGGATTGCGATGCCCATCGAACTCAAGATGCCCGCCCTTTCGCCGACGATGGAGGAGGGTACGCTTGCCAAGTGGCTCGTCAAGGAAGGCGACACCGTGGCGGCGGGCGACCTGCTTGCCGAGATCGAGACCGACAAGGCGACGATGGAGTTCGAGGCGGTCGACGAGGGCACGATCTCGAAGATCCTGATCGCGGAAGGCACCGACGAAGTGAAGGTCGGCACCGTGATCGCCCTCATAGCCGGCGAGGGCGAAGACGCGAGCGCGGCCCCGTCGCCCAGGGCCGCTCCCGAGCCGGTGGCCCAGGATGGCGGCGAGACGGGCGCCGGCCAGCCCGCGACCGATAAGGCGGCTGACAAGGCGCCGACGCCGCAGCCCCAGGTCAAAGGCTATGGTGCGAGCCCTGCGCAGGACGCTCCGCTGGCTCAGCCGCAGCAGCCGCGCGCCGACGGCGGCGATCGCGTCAAGGCAAGCCCCCTCGCCCGCCGCCTCGCCGAGCAGAAGGGCATCGACCTTTCCAGCCTCGCCGGCTCGGGGCCCGGCGGCCGAATCATCAAGGCGGACATCGACGGCGCCACCGGCAAGGCCGCGCCCGCCGCTGC
>DASWSP010000023.1:0-18856 GCA_036402575.1 Allosphingosinicella sp.
GCGTTCGGATCACGAACATGTCGCCCGGCGCCATCTCCGCCGAGGCGGTGGCGCCGAGCGTTTCGACCGTGCCGTTCGCGCGGACGACCTGATTGATTCCCGGCTTCGCCTCGCCGCCACCCTTCAGGCCGGCGGGGGGGACTTCGCGGCGGTTGGAGAGGATGTTGGCGAGCATCCGCTCGCGGAAGCGGATGTGGCGCTCGACGCCGTCGCCACCTTTGTGCTGGCCTTCGCCGCCAGAGCCGCGGCGGATCGCGAAACGCTCGAGCAGGACCGGGAAGCGCGTCTCCAGGATCTCGGGGTCGGTCAGGCGGCTGTTGGTCATGTGGGTCTGGACCGCGCTCGCGCCGTCGAAATCCGGGCCGGCTCCCGCGCCGCCGGCGATCGTCTCGTAATATTGGTAGTCGTCGTTGCCGAAGGTGAAATTGTTCATCGTCCCCTGGCTCGGGGCGAGCGCGCCCATCGCCGCGAAGAGCGCATCGGTGATCACCTGGCTGGTCTCGACATTGCCGGCGACGACCGCCGCGGGATAGCGCGGGTTCAGCATCGAGCCTTCGGGTACCCTGAGCGTGATCGGGCGGAGGCAGCCGTCGTTCATCGGGATGGCGTCGTCGACCAGGGTGCGGAAGACGTAGAGGGTGGCCGCACGGCAGATCGAATAGGGGGCATTGAAATTGTCGGGCTGCTGATCGCTCGTCCCGGCGAAGTCGATCACCGCCGATCGGTTCGCGCGGTCGACCGAGACCGTCACCGAGACGTGCGCGCCATTGTCCATGGCGTAGCTGAAGCTGCCGTCGCTGAGACCGTCGATCAGCCGCCGCACGGCCTCTTCGGCATTGGCCATGACATGGCCCATATAGGCGTCGATCACCGCCCGGCCGTATTCGCCGGCGATCCGGCGCAGCTCGTTGGCGCCGCGCGTGCAGGCCGCGACCTGTGCCTTCAGATCGGCGATGTTGCGGTCGGGGCTGCGCGCGGGAAAGGCATGGGAGGCGAGCAGCGCGCGCATCTCCGCCTCGCAGAAGCGGCCGGCGTCGACGAGCAGGAAATTGTCGATCAGCACGCCTTCCTCGTGGACCGTCACGCTGTCCGGCGGCATCGATCCCGGCGCGCTGCCGCCGACATCGGCATGGTGGCCGCGGGCAGCGACGTACCAGGCCGGGGAGGAGTCGCCTTCGACGAAAACCGGCATGATGACGGTGATGTCGGGCAGGTGCGTGCCGCCGCGATAAGGGGCGTTGAGCGCGTAGGCATCATCAGGCTTCATGCCCCGCCCGTCGCGGGCACCTCCGCGCGCTTCGATGATCGTGCGGATGCTGTCGCCCATCGAGCCGAGGTGCACCGGTATGTGTGGCGCGTTGGCGATCAGCGCACCGCCGCGGTCGAAGACGGCGCAGGAGAAATCGAGCCGCTCCTTGATGTTGACCGACGAGGCCGTGTTCTGGAGCGCGACGCCCATTTCCTCGGCGATGGCCATGAACAGGTTGTTGAAGATCTCGAGCATGATCGGATCGGCATCGGTGCCGATGGCGCGGGCGGCGGAGCGGGGGACGGCGCGGGTGAGGATCAGGTTGCCGAGCCCATCCACCGCCGCCTCCCATTCGGGCTCGACGACCGTCGTGGCGGAAGGGTCGATGATGATGGCAGGACCGGGGATGCGGTCGCCCGGATGAAGGGTTTGGCGATCGATGACTCCGTTCGTCCCGGGCGAAAGCGAGGGGCGTTGGCGCGGGCGCGCCTCGACCTCGCTCGGCACGAACGCTTCTTCTTCGGCTGAAACGGCTTCCACGATGGCGGTCTCGATCACCACCGGAGCGTCGGAGCTGAAGCCGAAACGGCTCTTGTGCTCAGCAGTGAAGGCCCGCTCCATTTCCGATCCAACCGGCACCTCGAGCGCGGTGTCGCTGCCCTCGTAGCGCAGGGCGGCGCGGCGGCGGATTTCCACCTCGGTCACGCCCTGCGAACGAAGCGCGGCTTCGGCTTCCGTCGCGAGCTCGGCGAGCACGTCCTGCAGATCGGCCCCGCCGAGCGTGCGCTGGCGCAGGTCGACCATCTCGGCCAGGCCCATGCCGTAGGCGGAGAGGACACCAGCAAGGGGATGGATCATGACCCGCTCCATCCCCAGCGCGTCGGCGACGAGGCAGGCATGCTGCCCGCCAGCCCCGCCGAAGCATTGCAGGGTGTAGCGGGTGACGTCGTGGCCGCGGGCGATCGAGATCTGCTTGATCGCGTTGGCCATGTTCTCGACCGCGATGCGCACGAACCCCTCGGCAGCTTCGCGGGCGCTGAGGCCGGCGCGCTCGGCGATCTCCCTGCAGCGGGCGAGCGAAGCGCCGGCGTCGATCGGTTGGTCGGCGTTCGTGCCGAAGGCGGCGGGGAAGAAATCGGGGCGGATCTTGCCCAGCACGACGTTGCAGTCGGTGACCGTCAGCGGGCCGCCGCGCCGATAGCAAGCGGGTCCGGGGATGGCGCCGGCGCTGTCGGGGCCCACGCGGAATCGCGCGCCGTCATAATGGCAGATCGATCCGCCGCCCGCCGCCACCGTGTGGATCTGCAGCATCGGCGCGCGGACGCGAACGCCGGCGACCATGGTCTCGTTGGTGCGCTCGTAGCTCCCGGCGAAGTGCGAGACGTCGGTCGAGGTGCCGCCCATGTCGAAGCCGATGATGCGGTCGAATCCCGCTTCGGCCGCAGTCTTCGCCATTCCGACGATGCCGCCGGCGGGCCCGGAAAGGATCGCGTCCTTGCCCTGGAAGGCGGAGGCGTCGGCAAGGCCGCCGCTCGACTGCATGAAGAACAGACGCGTGTCGCGGCCGAGCGCGCCTACGACCTGGTCGACGTAGCGGCGCAGCACCGGCGACAGATAGGCATCGACCACGCTGGTGTCGCCGCGGCCGACCAACTTGATCAGCGGGCCGACCCGATGGCTGGCGGAGATCTGGGTGAAGCCGATCTCCTCGGCCAGCGCCGCCACCGCCGCCTCGTGCCCGGTCCAGCGCCAGCCGTGCATCAGCACGATCGCAACGGCGCGGTAGCCGGCCGAGAAGGCGGTCTGGAGATCGGCGCGCGCCGCTTCGAGGTCGATCGGGCGCAACACGTCGCCTTCGGCGGTGACGCGCTCGTCGATCTCGACGACTTCGGAATAGAGCGGCTCGGGCAGGACGATGCGCCGCGCGAAGATGTGCGGCCGCGCCTGATAGCCAATGCGCAGCGCGTCCCCATGGCCGCGGCTGATGGCGAGGACCACCGGCTCGCCTTTGCGCTCCAGCAGGGCATTGGTGGCGACGGTGGTGCCCATCTTCACCGACAGGATCGGCGCTTGCCCATGTTCCGCCAGCAGAGCCTCGATTCCCGCTACCGCCGCATCGCGATACTGGCCGGGATTGTCGGAGAGCAGTTTGCGCGTGAGCAGGCGCCCGTCGGGGCCGCGAGCGACGACATCGGTGAAGGTCCCGCCGCGGTCGATGAAGAAGGACCAGCCCGTCACCGCTCGCGAAGCGCGTAGCGCTGGAGCTTGCCCGTCGCGGTCTTCGGAAGCGCGTCCACGAACTCCAGCTCGCGCGGATATTTGTAGGGCGCGATCACCGCCTTCACGTGCGCCTGGAGCGCTTTGGCGAGATCGGGCGTCGGCGCGTGGCCCGGCGCGGCGACGACGAACGCCTTGACCCGCTGTCCGCGCTCTTCGCACGGCACCCCGATCACCGCGCACTCCTGCACCGCGGCGTGGCTGTAGAGCGCGTTTTCCACTTCCGGCGCGGCGATGTTGTAGCCGGACGAGATGATCATGTCGTCGCTGCGCGCGACGTACCAGAAATAGCCGTCCGGGTCGGCGCGGTAGGTGTCGCCGGTGACGTTCCAGCCGTTCACGACGTAGTTCTTCTGCCGCTCGTCCTGGAAATAGCGGCAGCCGGTGGGGCCCTTGATCGCGAGCCGGCCCGTGCCGGTCTCCATCGGCCGATCGCGGTCGTCGAGGACGGTCGCCTTGTAACCCGGAACCGCTTTGCCGGTCGCGCCGGGGCGGATCTCGTCGCCCGCCGCGGAGATGAAGATGTGCATCATCTCGGTCGCGCCGATGCCGTCGACGATGCCGATCCCGGTCGCATCCTTCCAAGCGTGCCACGTCGCGGCCGGGAGGTGCTCGCCCGCCGAGACGCATGTCCGCAGCGACGCGATGTCATGGCCGGCGAGCATAGCCGCCATCGCCTTGTAGGCAGTGGGGGCGGTGGCGAGGGTGGTCACCCGGTACTTATCGATGGCGTCGAGAAGGGGCTTGGGGCCGGGCTGCTCGATCGTCACCGCGGTGCCGCCGAAGCGCCAGGGGAAGATCAGCAGCTGGCCGAGGCCGAATGTGAAGGCGATCGGCGCGGAGCAGGCCCAGCGGTCGCCGCGCTGCGGTTTCAGCACATAGCGCGCGAAGCTGTCGGCCGAGGCGAGCACGTCGCGATGATTATGGACGCAGCCTTTCGGCTTGCCGGTGGTGCCCGAGGTGAAGGCGATCAGGGCGACATCGTCGCGCCAGGTATCGACCGGCGTGAAGCCGGGATCGACCGACTGCAGCCGTGTCTCGATCTCGCCCTTCCCGTAATCGCCGTCGTAGCGCAGCAGCGACCGAACGGTGCGGGCAGCGTCCGCGCCCTGGCGGAAGTCGCCGATGAAGCGGCTGTCTACGATGGCGTGGCTGACCTCGGCCCGCTTCAGGATCGTCTCGATCTCGCCCGGCCGCAGCATCGGCATGGTCGTGACGAGCACGCCTCCGGCCTTCAGGACGCCGAGCCAGGAGGCGAACAGCATCATGGAGTTGGGCCCGCGCAGGAGCACGCGGTTGCCGGGCACCAGCCCTTCCTCCTCGACCAGAAGCCGGGCGATCCGGCTCGAAAGATCGTCGATGTCGGCAAAGGTCCAGCTGCCGGCGTCGTTGATCACCGCCGGCATTTCAGGAGCGCCGCCCGCCATCAGCTCCACGGCCGCGTTGAGCCTGTCCGGATAGTGAAGCTCGGGCAGATCGAACAGGAAGTCGGGCTGCTGCTCGGGCGGCGGCAGTCGGTCGCGGACGAAGGTATCGACGTGCGAGGTCGTCATTCAGGCACCACCGCGGTCGTTTCGATCTCGATCCGGGCTTCCGGCTCCACCAGCCCTGCCACTTCCACCACCGCCATCGCGGGGAAGTGCTTGCCCATCAGCTCGCGATAGACCGCCCCGATCTCGCGCGCATGGGCGACATAGTCACCGCGGTCCGTGACGTACCAGGTCATGCGCACGACATGCTCAGGGCCTGCGCCGTCCTCGCGAAGGATGGCGTTCGTGTTGAGCAGCACCTGGCGGAGCTGGCCGACCAGATCGGAAGCGGCGAAACGCTCTTGTTCGTCCCACCCGACGACTCCGGCCGTGAAGATCATCCTGCCGCGCGCGGAGACGCCGTTGGCATAGCCTTTCGGACGCGGCCAGCCGGGGGGCTGCAGCGTTTTCATGCGGCATGCTCCGCAAGATGCGCTCGGGCGATCACGACCTTCTGAACTTCCGACGCGCCCTCATAGATGCGCAGCGCGCGGATTTCGCGATAGAGGCTTTCGACCGGGACGCCGTGAGTGACGCCCAGGCCCCCGAAGATCTGCACCGCCTTGTCGATCACCTGCTGCGCGCTGTCGGTGGCGTGGAGCTTGGCAAGCGCGGCCTCGCGGCTGTTGCGCCGGCCGGTCACGTCGTGGAGCCAGCCTGCGCGGTAGACAAGGAGGGCGGAAGTGTCGACGTCGAGCACCATCTCGGCGAGCTTCGATTGAGTGATCGGATTGTCGGCGAGCGTGCCGTTGCCGAGCCTGCGGGTCAGCGCCCGGCGGGTCGCCTCATCCAGGGCGCGCCGGGCGAAGCCGAGCGCCGCCGCGCCGACCGTGGTGCGGAACACGTCCAGAGTCGCCATCGCCTGGGCGAAGCCCTTGCCCCGCTCGCCGAGCAGCGCCGATGCCGGCAGCTTCATATTCTCGAACCTGAGCGTGGCGAGCGGGTGGGGGGCGATGACCCGGATGCGCTCGGCGATGTGGAGGCCCGGTGTCTCGGCATCGACGATGAAGGCGGAGATGCCGCGCGACCCTGCCGCCTCACCGGTGCGGGCGAAGAGAATGTAATAATCGGCGATGCCGCCGTTGGAGATGTAGGTCTTGGCGCCGTCGACGACGTAGCCGCCAGCTTCTTCCCTGGCCGTGGTTTCCATCGAAGCCACGTCGGAGCCGGAAGCGGGCTCGGTGAGCGCGAAGGCGGCGATCTTCTCGCCGCGCGCGACCGCAGGGAGGTAGGCGCTCTTCTGCGCCTCTGAGCCGAACAGGCTGATGGTGCCGGAGCCCAGGCCCTGCATGGCAAAGGCGAAATCCGCCAGCCCCGAATGCCGCGCCAGAGTCTCCCGGATCAGCGACAGCGAGCGCACGTCGATGCGGCCCTGCTCGTCGGGCACGCAGTAGCGCAGCCAGCCGCCGTCGCCGAGCTTGCGCACGAGCGCGCGGCACTCGGCATCCACATCCTCGGCTTCATCGTGCGTCAGCTCGGCCGCGCACCAGGCTTCCAGGCCGGCCGCGAGCTTGCGGTGCGCATCGTCGAAAAACGGCCAGTCGAGGAAGCTGCGATCGCTCATGACTCCCTCTCCCTGCAGGGGAGAGGGTGCCTCGCCAAAGGCGAGGCGGGTGAGGGGCTGCTCGGCGCGAGAAGGTTTCCCCTCACCCTCCCACCCGCGTCGCGGGCGGGCCCCTCCCTCTCCCCAATTGGGAGAGGGGTGTGGGCGGTGGCGCTTCTTTCTCCCTCAGCCTCAGCCGAACCGGGGAGAGGGAGGGGGCCGCCCGGCGCGGCCAGGTGGGAGGGTGAGGGCAGCGCGGCACGAATTGCGGTTAGCACCCCTTCGAGATCATTGTGGATCTCGTTGTTCCAGAAGCGAAGTGTCCGCCAGTCGAGCCGTTCGAACGCAGCTTCACGAGCCTGATCATATTCCAAGTTATCGGCATGCTGGCTGCCGTCCGCTTCGATGACGACCTTTGCCTCTGGGCAGGCGAGGTCGGCAATGTACCCAGCCAGCCACATTTGCCGCCGGAACTTGAAACCCTCGCACCGTCGGCCGCGCAGATGCGACCAGAGGATTTTCTCCTGCGGCGTCATTTCGCGTCGTAGACGCCGCGCACGCTCACGCATTTCGCTTCCGGGTGGTCGCTTCACGAGCCCTCACCCTCCCACGGTTCTTCGCACCGCGGGCCCCTCCCTCTCCCCTTGAGGGAGAGGGGCTCAGTCACCTTTGAATTCCGGCGGGCGCTTTTCCGAGAAGGCTTCGAAGGCGCGGCGGAAGTCGTTGGTGGCCATGCAGATCGCCTGCGCCTGCGCCTCCATTTCGATCGCGGTCTCGAGGCTGACGTTCCACTCCTGCCCAAGCTGCGTCTTGGTGATTCCGTGAGCGAAAGTGGGTCCGCGCGCCAGCTCGCGGGCGAGGCCGAGCGCTTCCTCGATCAATTCAGCGGGTTCCACGACGCGGTTGTGGAAGCCCCAGCGCTGGCCCTCTTCCGCAGTCATCGCGCGGCCGGTGAACAGCAGCTCCGAGGCGCGGCCCTGGCCGATGATGCGCGGCAGGATCGCGCACGCGCCCATGTCGCAGCCGGCGAGGCCGACGCGGGTGAAGAGGAAGGCGGTCTTGGTGTTCGGCGTCGCGATGCGGATGTCCGAGGCCATGGCTATTATCGCGCCCGCGCCGACGCATACGCCGTCGAGTGCGGCGATGATCGGCTGCGGGCAGGCCCGCATCGCCTTGACGAGATCGCCGGTCATTCGAGTGAACTTGAGCAGGCCCGGCATGTCCATCTGCGTCAGCGGCCCGATAATCTCGTGGACGTCCCCGCCGGAGCTGAAATTGCCGCCGGCGCCGCTCACCACCACCACCTTCACCTCCGGCGCGTAGGCCAGGGAGCGGAAGGAGTCGCGCAGCTCGGCATAGCTTTCGAAGGTGAGCGGGTTCTTGCGCTCCGGCCGGTTGAGCGTGATCGTGGCGACGCCCTGGTCGAAGCTCCACCGGAAATTGTCGGGGCTGAAGGTCTCAGGGTTCATGCAATCTCCACAGCCTCACCGTTCCGCTGCGAGGCGATCAGGTCAACCGCCGCCGCAGCTACTTCCTCGGGCGCGATCAGCCGTCCGGCCGGGTTGAGCCGCGCCAGCTCGGCGCGCGCCTCCGCTTCGCTTCGGCCGGTCTTGCCGCTTATGTTGGCGATCGTTGCAGCCGTCATATCGCTGTCGACGAAACCGGGACAGAGGGCGTTCACGCGCAAGGAGGTTCCCGCGAATTCGGCGGCCAGCGCTCGGGTGAGGCCGACCGCGCCGTGCTTGGCGGCGATGTAGGGCGCGGCATAGGCAAAGCCGTACAGGCCGGCCATCGAGGCGACCGTCACGATCCGCCCCGCTGGCGCGGCCAGCAGGTCCGGCAGCGCCGCCTGGCAGCAATGGAACATGCCGTCGAGGTTGACCGCCAGCATGTCGCGCCAGAGTTCCGGCCGAACCTTGGCGAATGGAATCCCCGTCGCCGAGCCGGCATTGTTGACGAGGATGGTGATCGGACCCTGCGCTGCGCGGGCATTGGCGAATGCCGCATTCACCTGCGCCCGATCGGTCACGTCCGCCGGCGCGACGGCCACCACCTCGTTCGTCCCGAGCCTAGTCGAGGGACGCAACTCGGAATCCGTGCCAGCGCCCCTCGACTTCGCTCGAGACGAACGGAGGCTTGCCGCGGTTTCCTCCAGCTTGTCCCGCCGACGGCCTACCAGCGTCAGCCGCGCCCCCTCCGCCGCCAGCGCTCGGGCGATGGCGGCGCCGATGCCGGTACCGCCGCCGGTGACGACCGCATGATGGCCGGCGAGCCTCACGCCTTGAGCGCCGCTTCCTGCTCGCGCGCGAGGTTGCGCGCGAGCTGGGCCATGCCGCCGAGGTAGGGGGGCGGCACGGCCACGCCCCGATAATCCTGCTGGGCGGCGGCGCGCAGGGTCCACATCGGGTCGATCAGATGCGGCCGGGCGAGCGCCACCAGATCGGCCCGTCCGGCGGCGAGGATCGAGTTGACGTGGTCGGTCTCGTAGATGTTGCCGACCGCCATGGTGGACACGCGGGCCTCGTTGCGGATCTGGTCGGCGAAGGGGGTCTGGAACATGCGGCCGTAGACGGGCTTGCACTCGGCCCAGGTCTGGCCGGCCGAAACGTCGATGAGGTCGGCGCCTGCCTGCGTGAATGCCTCGGCGATCCGGACGGCCTCGTCGGGCGTGACGCCGAGCTCGCCCATCCAGTCGTTGGCCGAGATGCGCACGGACATCGGCTTGTCCGCCGGCCAGGCGGAACGCATCGCGGCGAAGACCTCGAGCGGATAGCGCAGGCGGTTGTCGAGGCTTCCCCCATATTCGTCGGTGCGGGTGTTCTGAAGCGGGGTGATGAAGCTCGACAGCAGGTAGCCGTGCGCGGCGTGGAGCTCCACCATGTCGAATCCGGCCCGGAGGCCCATCCGCACCGCGGCGACGAACTGGTCCCGCACCTCGTCCATATCGGCGCGGCTCATTGGGCGCGGAACCTGGTTGGCGGGACTCCACGGTACGTTCGAGGCCGCCATCACAGGCCAGTTGCCGCTGTCGAGCGGCACGTCATAGCCTTCCCAGCCCACCTTGGTGGAGCCCTTGGCGCCACTGTGGCCGAGCTGAAGGCAGATCTTGGCGCTGGAATTGGCGTGGACGAAGTCGACGATCCGCTGCCAGGCGGCGACATGCTCGCGCGCATACATTCCGGTGCAGCCGGGGGTGATCCGCCCGGCCGGC
The DNA here is from genome assembly GCA_036402575.1 of Allosphingosinicella sp. Taxonomy (GTDB): domain Bacteria; phylum Pseudomonadota; class Alphaproteobacteria; order Sphingomonadales; family Sphingomonadaceae; genus Allosphingosinicella. Next base: position 9,810 of record DASWSP010000023.1, read on the forward strand.
GAGACGCAGGTCATTTCGGTGTAGAGGAGGCCGGCGCCGCCCTGAGCGCGGGTCCCGTAATGGACGAGGTGGAAGTCGTTGGGCGTGCCGTCCCGCGCCGAATACATCGCCATCGGTGAGACGACGACCCGGTTCTCCAGCGTCATCTCGCGCAGCCTGTAGGGAGCGAACATCGGCGGCGCGGGGTCGTTGACCGGGGTGCCGCGGGCGTTCGACTGGAACCAGCGTTCGACTCCTTCGAGCCAGCTTCTGTCGCGCAGGCGGAGGTTCTCGTGGCTCACCCGCTGGGAGCGCGTGAGGAGGGAATAAGCGAACTGGATCGGCTCGAAATGGAGGTAGCGGTCCAGCGTCTCGAACCATTCGGTGGAGTTGCGGGCGCTGTTCTGGAGCTTGAGGACCTCCAGGTTCCTCTCTTCGCGATACTCCTCCAGCGCCTGCTCGCGGCCCAGCCCGGGGCGGTTCAGCACCTCGGCGAGCTTGATCGCGTCCTCGAGCGCGAGCTTGGTGCCGGACCCGATCGAGAAATGGGCGGTATGCGCCGCATCGCCGAGCAGGATCAGATTCTCGTGCGACCAGCGCTCGCAGATGATGCGGCGGAAGTTCAGCCACGCCTCGGGCCCCCTGAGGTGGGCCGCGTTGGACATCAAGGCTTGGCCGTCCAGATATTTGGCGAAGATCCGTTCGCACAGCGCGATCGCCTCCGGCTGCTCGGCGCGGTCGAGGCCAAGCGCGGTCCAGGTGTCCGGATCCATCTCGACGATGAAGGTCGAAAGGTCGTCGTCGAAGCGATAGGCGTGCGCCCAGACCCAGCCCGCCTCGGTGCGCTCGAACGCGAATGTGAAGGCTTCGAAAACCTTGTGGGTGCCGAACCAGAAGAACTTGTTCTTCCGCGCCTGCACGTCGACTCCGAAATGCTCCTCGTAGCGGGTGCGGATGCGGCTGTTGGCGCCGTCGGCGGCGATGACCAGGTCGTAGCCGGCCCAGTCGGCGAGGTCGGGGCTCGCCTCATGCTCGAAGTTGAGACCGACGCCGAGCTCGCGCGCGCGCTCCTGCAAGATGTTGAGCAGGCGCTTGCGGCCGATGCCGATGAAGCCGTGACCGGACGATCGGATCGTCTGGCCATGGATGTGGACCTCGATATCGTCCCAGTGCGCGAATTCGTCGCGGATCGTGGCGCCGCTCACCGGGTCGTTCGCCATCAGATTGTCGACGGTCTGGTCGGAGAAGACGACCCCCCAGCCAAAAGTGTCGTCGGCCCGGTTGCGCTCGAACAAATCGATCCGATGCGCGCGATCACGCAGCTTCATCGATATGGAGAAGTAGAGCCCGGCGGGTCCCCCGCCGAGGCACGCGATCCGCATCGGCCACCTCCGCCTCAAGCCTTAAGCGGTCGCGGCGGCGGAGCAAGCCCCTAGCCGATGACCGGCTCGACGGTGCGGCGCCGATAGCCCTTCTGCTCGAGGCATTCGTAGGCGACCTCGAGCGTGGAGACTGGGTTGTAGGGCGCGACCAGCTTGGCGTGTTCGGAGCAGATGTGGATGTCGCGCTGGGTCTGCTCGCGCGTCTTGCCCGGCTGGTAGACTTCGGTCGCGCAGCCGGCGAGCAGGGCCAGCAGCGGCAGCAGACGGTGTCCCACGATGCGCCTCCACCTTGGATCAGCGGCGAGGGAGGAGCCCTAGAGCAAAGCCGGCGGCAAGGGAAGACGGCCGAAAAGGGCGGCGGCTTAGCGGCTTAGCTCGCTTTGGTCTGCGGGTCGTGGCGCAGCAGCGTGGTCATTTCCCGGGCAGTGGCGAGGGTGTGGCGGAACGCCCCCACGTCGTCGAAAGTGAGGGTGTAGACGCGCTCGGGCTGGTCGTATCCCTTGAGGTTCGCTTCGCCCATTCCGGGGCGTTTCTCGACCGGCAGCGGCGGCACGAGGAATTCGACGACGTTGCGGCCAAGGATCAGGTCGACTCCGAGATCCTTGGTCGCGGTCTCGAGGCGAAAGGCCTTGTTGACGGTGTCGCCGAGCGCGGTGAAGTCGGCCAGCGAGGCGCTGCCCATGTTGCCGACCGAGGCATAGCCGGTGTTGATCGCCGCGCCGAAGTTCAGCGGCCGCTGGAGCTCGTAACGCGCGTGAAGCGTCGGCAGCAGCGACTGCATGTGGGTGATGATGTCGATGATCTCGCCGAGCTCGGCGGCGTCGATCGCCTGCTGCTCGTGGACCCAGACGCCCATGATCGCGTCGCCGATATACTTTTGCGACCAGCTGCGCTTCTCCGTGAGCAGCTCGCCGGCGGAGCGGAAGATCTCCGCCATCAGGCCCGACACCCGGGTCTCGCCGATTTCGCGCGCGAGCACGGTATAGTTGCGCACATCCATTACAAGAACGGTGACGAGGCTCTGCGACAAGGAGATCTGCGTGCGCTGCGCCGGCTCCGCCGTCTTGACGGCGCGGGACGAGGGCTGGTGGAAGCTGAGGCGGTGGTGGCCGATCAGGATGGTGTCGCCATCCGAAAGCAGGGTCGGCACGGTGACGGGGCGGCCGTTGAGGGTGGTGCCGTTGCTGCTGCCGGTGTCTGCCAGGTAGCAGCGGCCGGACATGTCGCGGCGGATCATGGCGTGATCGCGCGAGGCGAGCGGGTCGTTCAGGATGATGTGGTTATGGTCGCTTCGGCCGATTCCGCACAGGTCGGCAAGCTCCACGTCGAACCGTTTGCGTTCGCCGTTGATCTCGCAGCTGACGTAGGCTTCTTCGCTGTCCATTCGCCTACTCGACCCCCCTAAGATCAATCAGCGGTTTCGACACGGACAAGACAGGCGCCGAAGGGTAAGCTCGTCCGACAGGACTCCGTTGCGATTCAACTGCGTACAACGCGCGGGTTGTTAGAGCAAGATAGTGGCCGTCGCGTTCTGGGGACGATTGTCCCGGAAACTTAGCTGATTCCACACCCCTAAGACTAGCAAAGCCCAGGATTTGACTCGGCCGGGGAAACGGGTTTCTATCCCGGTGGGGGGAGGGGAAGGCCAGGTGATCGCGCTGCTGGTTCTTGCCATCGCCGTCCTGGTCTGCGGCTTCGTCATATTCTACGGGCTGCCGGTGGCGGAAGGGCTGGTGCCGATGCTTTCGGCGGCCCAGCAGCAGAATCTGCCGCTGCTCGAAAGCCTGTTCTCCGCCGTCATCTTCGGAATGCTGCTGGTGTGCGCGCTGGTCGGCGGAGTGCTCTGCCGGGTCAATCCACTGCGTCCGGGTGCCAAACCCGCGAAGATGGCTCTCATCGGACTCGCGATGGGCGCGTCGGGCATCTGCGTCGCCGCCGCTTATGCCGGCATCCACGGCAGCCTGTTCCGGGGGGCGGGGCTGCCGCGCGAGGCCGGCGTGCTGTTGTGGGGCGTTGCCATCATCTTCTTCCAGGCGGCCACCGAGGAGGTGTATTTCCGGGGCTGGCTGCAGCCGGTGCTGGCCCGGCGCTGGGGCGCCGAGTCCGCGGTCGTCGCGGCCGCGCTGGCCTTTGCCGCCCTGCACGTGATGGGCGGGGCGCGCAGCCCCACCACCCTCGTCAACCTGTTCCTCGGCGGCCTGCTGTTCGGCGTGCTGGCCAGCTACGGCCGCGGCATTGCCGGCGCGGTGGCGGCGCATTTCGGCTGGAATGCGACCGAACAGATCCTGCTCGGGCTCGATCCCAATCCGGGATTCGGAAGCTTCGGCGCGCTGCTCGACCTCGAGCTGTCGGGTGCCCCCTCGTGGGGCGGATCGGACGAGGGGCTGAACGCCAGCGTGGCGATGACGATCGCGCTGCTGGCGCTGATCGTGCCGCTGCTGATCATGGCGCGGGAGCGAAAGGCGCCCGCGGCGCCGTCAGCGTGACCGGGCCGCGGCGGCGCCGATCGGCGGCGGCGCGTCGCGTGTCACATAGGCGGCGGCGGCGCCGGCCAGCAGGATCGCCGTTCCGGCAACCGTCGCAAGCAGCGCCCGGGCCCGCGCCTCGTTGCGAGGTTCGGGGGGCGGAGGGGGGTCGTCGTCCTCGTCCACGAGCCAGGTGCGTGGATCGAAGGAAAGCTCCCGGTCGTTCGGCTCGCCCATGCTGGTCCTGCCCCACTGCCCCGCCAGCTTAGTCCCGCCCGCGGGGATTGTTCAATAAGCCGGCTTTGTGCCAAGAGGGGAGTTGTGCTTTAGTAGGGCGTTCTTCGGGGGGCGACAGCTATGGCTGGCATGAGGCGGACGGGCGGGTGCGGCTTTTGCGCACGATATCCGCGCTCGGCTTTCGCCGCGTGGAGCCTCTCCCCGTGAACGCGCCCGCCCCGGACGCCGCCGACGGCAACCGAATCGTGTTCAAACCGTCGCCGCTCAAGGGACGCGCGCCGGCGCCCGCCTCGTCTGCTCCGCAACATCCCCCCGTCGGTGCGGCCGAGGTGACGGCCGTGCCGCTCGCCGACCCGCGCCAGACGGCGTCCGCGCACCGGGACGACCATACCATGATCTCGTTCGAGCCGCTGACGGCCGATCCTGCCGCGCTGCCGCCCGCCGGCGTCACTCCCGGAGCGATCCCGCGCCGGCGAAGCAGGGCCTGGCTCTACGCGGCAGCCGCGCTGATCGCGGCCGCGCTCATCCTTCTTCTCCTTTCCTGGGGCGGGGAGGCGCTGCGATGACCAATTTCCCGCTCCGCGTTCAGAGCGACGCGCGCACCCATGAGGGGCAGGTGCGCGAGCTCAACGAGGACAGCTACTGCTCGCGCGAGAGCTGCGGCTTCTGGGCGGTCGCCGACGGCATGGGCGGGCACGAGAACGGCGAATGGGCCTCCGCGGTGCTGGTCGAAAAGCTCGGCGAAGCCTCGTTCCCGGACAGCTTCGAGGGGGCCTGCCAGACGATAGCCGAGCAGATGTACGCCGCCAACGCGGTCATCTTCGCCGAGGCGGTCGAGCGCGGCAAGCAGATCGGAAGCACGGTCGTCGCGCTGTTCGTGCAGGGCCGCCGCTTCGCCGTCTTCTGGGTCGGCGACAGCCGCTGCTACGTGCTGAGGGGCGGCGAGCTCATCCAGCTCAGCCGCGACCACAGCCAGGTCCAGGAGATGGTCGATCGCGGGCTGCTGCAGCCCGAGGACGCCGAGGGCCATCCGATGGGTCACGTCCTGGCCCGGGCGGTCGGGGTCCGCCCGACGCTTCAGGTCGACGCGATCGAGGACGAGGTCGAGGCCGGCGACATATTCCTGCTATGTAGCGACGGGCTCCACGGTTATGTCGGCGAGGAGGAAATCAGACGGCTGCTCAGCCGTGCCTCGCCCGAGGAGACGTCGCGCGGGCTCGTCGCCCTTACACTCGAACGGGGAGCGCCCGACAATGTCACGGTCATCACCGTCATGTTCACCGAACCGACCCTGTTGTCCGTCAAGCAGCCGGTGACCGCATGAGCGACAACAAGAACGATGAGGGCAAGGGCCCCGCCCACACCGAGCGCAGCGCCGACCACAATCCCGGTCCAGGGCCGGCCGCGGGTGGGCACGCGGCGCCCGGCGAGGAGGACCGCACGGTCTTCATGCCGCCGCCTTCCTCGGGGCCGGCGACCGACCACCCGGCCGACGGCAGGGATACCGTCAGAGGGTCACCGCCGCCGCCGCCGCCGCCACCGCCCCCGCCGGCCGATACCCAGGCGACGATGGCGCCGACCAATTTCGGAGCGCCGTTCCAGCCCCGCACCGACGGCCAGTCGATCCAGATCGGCGACATCCTCAACCATATCTTCGAGGTTAAGCGCTTCATCGCCCGCGGCGGCATGGGCGAGGTATTCGAAGGGGTGAACGTCAACACCGACGAGCGCGTCGCGATCAAGGTGATGCTGCCCGCGCTCGCCGCCGACGCCAACGTGATCGCGCTGTTCCGCAAGGAGGCGCGGACGCTGACCCGGCTGCAGCACGAGGCGCTGGTCCAGTACCGCGTGCTCGCCCAGGAACCGCAACTCGGCGTGCTCTACATCGTCACCGAATATATCGACGGCGTGAACCTGGCGGACGTGCTCGGCAAGATCCAGCCCACTCCCGGCGAACTCAAGCAGCTGCTGGCGCGGCTCGCCTCGGGCCTGCGGGTCGCGCATGCGCTCGGCGCGGTTCATCGCGACATGTCCCCCGACAACGTGCTGCTGGAGGGAGGCCAGCTTGGCAATGCCAAGATCATCGACTTCGGCATCGCCAAGGACCTCGATCCCAGCGCCAAGACGATCGTCGGCGAAGGTTTCGCCGGAAAGCTCAACTATGTCGCGCCTGAACAGCTTGGCGACTTCGGCCGCGAGGTCGGGCAGTGGACCGACGTCTACAGCCTCGCGCTCGTGATCCTGGCGGTGGCGCAGGGCAAGAACGTGCAGATGGGCGGTTCGCTGGTCGACGCCGTCGACAAGCGCCGCGCCGGCCCCGACCTTTCCGGAGCGCCCGAGGAGCTGCGGCCGGTGCTCGCCAAGATGCTCAAGGCCAACCCCAAGGAGCGGCTGCGCTCGATGGACGAGGTGCTTGCCGCGCTGGGCCACGTGCCGGGCGGCTCGGCCGCGATCGGCGCCGCTGCGGCGCCGGCGGGCGGCATGTCGAAGGGTGTGCTGATCGGGGGCGGTCTGGCCGCGGCCGCGGCGATCGGCGCGATCGCCTATCTGGCGCTGGACCTGGGCGGCCCGTCGCCGGAAGAGCAGGTGCAGATCGCCACCCAGACGGTCAATTCATTGCTGCCGAACGTGGAATGCAGCTGGCTCGATGTGGCAAATGTCGGGGGCGGGGAAGCGCTCACCGTTCGCATGACCGGGGTCGCGCGTTCTCCCGCTCAGGCACAGAACAGGCTCGGCCAGGCTCTCGCCGCAGCAGGGCTATCCAATCCTTCCGTGAGCTTTGAAGAGGTGGCGACTATTCTTGCGCCGGGTTGTTCGGCGCTCGACGCATACCGCCAGATTCGCACTACCGAACCGCACCGACTGTCGGTCGCTCAGCGCGAGTTTGAGATGAGCCCGCGGCCCGGCGATCCCGACCCGGCCTATCGGATCGCGTCGCAGGCAGTCGTCACCTTCAGGGCGCCGGAGGGCAATGATTTCGCGCTGATCGGAATAGAGCCCGAGGGGCCGTTGTCGCAATTGTTCGACAGCCGGCAGGAGCTTGAAGCTCTGGTTGCAAGCGAGGCGCAATATCCGGCAGCGGACCGCCAGGTGGAGTTGGTTGGACCGAATACCTATCGGATCAAGCCCCGGCTGAATCATACGGGCTGGTCCGGATTGGTGCTGCTCGTGGGCGAGGGTCCTTTTCAGCCGGACGTCACCCGGCCGGACCTGGGCGCCCGCGGGCAGGACTGGCACAACCGGTTCGAGGCCAAGGCGTCCGAGCAGAACTGGAAGTCTGAAATGATCTGGTTCCGATCGGTCGACAAGGTTCCGAACTAGCCGACTGCGCCGATCAGCGCTTCGTTTCCTGCCGCGCCAGCTCCTCATAGGCCTTGCGGAACTGCTTGGCGAAGACCTCGAGGAAGGCTTCGTCGGATTCCTGCGCGACCAGGCCGAACTCGCGCTCGTAATTCTGCCACAAGGCGGCGTCGCGCGCGGTCGGCAGGATGCGCGAGAAGATGCCTTTGAACTCCGCGCGCCGGCGGATGGCATCGGGCGAGAAACGGTTGAGTGCGGTTCGAAGCGCGCCCTGCATCGCCTTCAGGGTGGCGACCTGGTGCGCCTGGAGGTCGACGAAGGCGTCCTCGACCGCCGGCTCGCCTTCCATGAAGCCGCGTTCGGGCGGGTTGAGGAGCCGCGCCAGCGCCTGCTCGGGCGTGCGAGCGAACTTGATCGGATTGTTGCCCTCGAACGAGAGCGCCGTCGCCTCCGCTCCCATCTGCGACTTGGCGCGGGCGCGCGCCTCGACCATGACGACGAGCCCGGCGACCAGCCGCTTGATCAGACGCGCGGCGCGCAGCACCACGTCGGGGGTCGGGCTGGGCACGTCCTTCTCGCTGAGGCCGGCTTCATCGAGAAAGGCGGCAACGAGCCGGTCGAGGTCCTGCTGGGCGCTGGGGGCTAGGCCGACTTCGCCGCCGTCGCCGGGCGCGGGCGCCGGTTGCCACATCGTCGTCTCGCGTTTGGCCGCGCCGCCGCCGAAGCCGCCGCGCGCCCAGTCGACATCGTTGCCGCCAGTGATCTTTTCCCAAAGCTCGTCCGTCGGCACGAAGAGGGTGGCGCTCGCGGGCTCCGGCTCTGATCGGACGGGGGGAGCAGGGGGCTCGGGCGCGGGCGGCGGCGCGGCGGTTTCGGCCGGTGCGGCCGGCGCGGCCTGGGCCGGCTCGATCTTGGTCTCCTCGCTGAGCGTCGCCTGCACCTGGTATTTGCCGATCTGGAGCACGTCGCCGTTGGCGATGCGGTGCTCGGACGGCATGCGCTCGACGCTGCCGTTGAGGAAAGTGCCGTTGGTGCTGAGATCGACGACGATATAGTCGCCGTTGCTGTATTTGACCTGGCAATGCTTCGACGAGACGAACTTTTCCGGATCGGGCAGGCTCCAGTCGCACGCCGGCGAGCGCCCGATCGTCACCTCCTGCTTGTCGAGGACGACTTCGGTGGGCTTGCCGTTTTCAAGCCTCTCGACGTTGCGGATGGCGAGGGTCAGGATCATGCGGTCGTCTTCCCGCTGGAGAGATTGCGGTCGCCTGGCAGACAGGCGCGAGCGGCGGCAACGGCCGGCGGCCGCGACTCGGGCGCCGCCGGCGATTGATCGGATGCACGCTGCATTGGGCCGCTCCCCCCTGGTCACCGGCACGAGCGGCTTCTCCGTCGCCGGAAAGGCCGCCTTCGTCGCCGATAATATAGGAGAGTGCGTCGCGTGCAATATTGGGAAGCGGCAATAGTTCCCGGCTGATTGTGAAAAGGTTAAAAATCAGCTAAGTAAGTCCATTCCGAGGTTGACGACTCGCGGTCGCTCGGTGTGCTGGGGGATGAGACATGCGACATATCGCCCTGACTTCGCTGCTTTGTGCTTGCGTTGCGTTTCCTGCTGCCGCCCTTGCCCAGGAGAAGGCGACGCGCAGCGTCGAGGACTATCTTTGCACCTTCGCCGGCAAGTGCG
>DASWSP010000024.1:0-11052 GCA_036402575.1 Allosphingosinicella sp.
CGCCCCGATCCCCGCACCCGCCACGCCGGCCTGCCGGTGACCAGCGGCGCCAAGTGGCTCGCGACACGATGGATCCGGCAGGCGCCGTACGACCCGTGGGACGAACAAGGCTGAAAAATGGTCGGGGAGAGAGGATTCGAACCTCCGGCCCCTGCCTCCCGAAGACAGTGCTCTACCAGGCTGAGCTACTCCCCGACCGGTGCGTCTGGCCGTGGGGCCAACCGGGAGACAGGTGCGCGGATATAGGCAGCACCGTCAGGGGACGCAAGCGGCTTAGCGGCCCAGCGCCGCGAGCATTTCCCCGACGCTGGTGAACTTCTCGCGCGGGGAGCCGGAGCGCGCCCGGGCGCCTTCGGCGGCCTCGATCCGCTGCCAGTCCTGAAAGGTGACGATGCCGACGTCCCGGTCGCGGAGCAGGGCGTCGAGACCCGCCCCGCCGGCCTTGCCGCTGTCGCCCTCGCCGAGGGCCGCGGCGATCTTCCCGGCGACCTCGTAGCCGTCCGGGCGGTTGGTGCCGATCGTGCCGGTCGGGCCGCGCCGCGACCAGCCGACGCAGTAGAGACCCTCCCCGATCATCCCCTCGTCGTTGGTGAAGCGGCCCAGCCGGTCGTCGAAGGGCACGCCCTCGATCGCCGGAGTCTTGTAGCCGATCGCGCTCACCACCAGCCCGCATTCGATCGCGTAACGCTCGCCGGTGCCGACCGCGCGCAGATCGTCGGTGAGGCGGGTGCGCTCGACGATCATCCGCTCGACCTTCCCATTCCCCTCGATCGCGACGGGCATCGCGAAGAAGTCGAAATCGATCGTCTTGCGCTTCTCCGCCGCATCTTGGGCGAAGGCGCGCAGCAGGGCGACCGACTTGCGTTCGCCCGGCTCGAGCGCGGCGTCGTCCGCCTCGGGCGGGAGGTCGGCCGGATCGACGCGCGGCGCCGCCTCTTCCAGGTGGGCGAGCTCGCCCAGCTCCTTGGGGGTCATCTGGATCTGGTGCGGCCCGCGGCGGCCCAGCAGGTGGATGGTGCGAATGGAGGAGCCCGCGAGGGCTTCGAGCGCGTGGCCGGCAATGTCGGAGCCGGCGAATTCGGCGGTGGTCTTCGAGAGGATCCGGGCGACGTCGAGCGCGACATTGCCGTTGCCGATCACCGCCGCGGCGCGAGCGCCCAGCGGCGGATCGAGGCGCGCGAAATCGGGGTGGCCGTTATACCAGCCGACGAACGCGGCCGATCCGATCACTCCGGGCAGGTCGCCGCCGGGGATGCCGAGCGGCCGGTCGTCGGCCGCGCCGGTGGCGAGGATCACCGCGTCGTAGAGCGACCGCAGCTCGTCGATGCTCACGTCCCGGCCGACCGTGACGTTGCCGACGAAGCGCACGCCGTCGCTCAGCGCCACCTTCTCGAACCGCTTGGCCACGGCCTTGAGCGACTGATGGTCGGGGGCAACGCCCGAGCGCACCAGCCCGAAAGGCGTCGGCAGGCGATCGACGATGTCGATCCGCACCCCCTGGCCGAACGACTTCTGGAGCGCCTCGGCGCTGTAATAGCCGGCGGGCCCGGACCCGATCACCGCCACATGCCGCATCCGCCGCCTCCGCTCCGCCTGACGGGCGCGGATGCTAGCGCCGGCCCGGCGCGTGGCAAGAGGCTCAGCCCTTCTTCGACTTGTCCTCGAGCAGGTCGGTGCCCTTGCTGCGCAACAGGCCTTCGATCTTGCCGGCGAACAGCGCCAGGAAGGCGGGCAGCATGAGCTCGAGCCGCACCTTCCTCTCCTGGACGTCGATGTGGCCGCTGACCTCCTGGCCCATCGCGGTCACGCGCAGGTTCATTCGGTCCCCGTCCCAGCTCGACTCGACCTCGCCGCCGCCCGGTATATGGTCGGGCAGCTTGCCGATGCCGCTGCGCATCCGCCGCTTCGCCTCCTCGGCGCCGAGCGTATGGGGAAGGTCGATGACGATCGGCTTGGCCATGAAAGACGCTTTAGCGCACGGCGGAAGGGACACAACCGCGTTGTTGCGGCGCAACAACACTTGTGTTTAATTTTGAAGACGAGGCCCGCTGCCATTTTAACTTTGCGAGAAGAAAGTAAGCCTGACTCCTTGAGCAGCCGGGGGGCTGCCGCACCTTTGAGGGGGTCAATCCATGCTTCGTCTTTCCCGCGCTGCCCTGCTGACGACCTTGTCTTCGTTCGCACTGATCGCCGTTCCGGCAGCGGCGCAAACCGATCCCGCCGATCCGGCGCTCGACGCCGTCGAGACGCAGGAGGAGGACATCCGCGCCGACCAGACGATCATCGTCACCGGCACCCGTCGGACCGACCGAGTGGTCGCCGACAGCCCGGTGCCGATCGACGTCATCTCCAACGAGGCGCTGAGCCAGAGCGGCTACACCGATACCAACCGGCTGCTGAACCAGCTCGTCCCGTCGTTCAACTTCCCGCAGCCGTCGATCACCGACGGCACCGACGTGATCCGGCCGGCGACCCTTCGCGGACTCTCGCCCGACCAGACCCTGGTGCTGATCAACGGCAAGCGCCGCCACACCACCGCGCTGCTCAACATCAACGGCTCGGTCGGCCGCGGCTCGGCCGCCGTCGACATCAACCTCATCCCTTCGATCGCGCTCAGCCGCGTCGAGGTGCTGCGCGACGGCGCCGCCGCCCAATACGGGTCGGACGCGATCGCCGGCGTGATCAACTTCCAGCTTTCCGACCGCCGCGAGGGCGGCCGCATCACCGCCACCCTGGGCCGATATGAAAGCGACGTCGACGGCATCGAGGAAGTGACCGGCGTCGCGACGCAGCCGAACGGCCAGCCGGTGCTGGCGCCCGACAACACCTTCGTCCTCACCACCACCGGCGACGACCGGCACGTATCCGACGGCACGACGATCACCGTCGCCGGCACGGTCGGCCTGCCGATCGGGCCCGAGGGGCATCTCAACATCTCGGCCGAGTACCAGGACCGCAACCCCACCAACCGCACGGGCTACGATCCGCGGCGGCAATATCCGCTGCTCGCCGGCAATCTCGTCGATCCGCGCGAATTCACCTTCAATCGCCTCAGCCACCGCTATGGCGACGCCAAGACGCAGGACCTGAAGGCGTTCGTCAACGCGGGCCTGCCGCTCGGCGACGCCGTCGAGCTCTACGCCTTCGGCAGCTACGGCGCCCGCGACGGCGAGAGCGCCGCCTTCTACCGGCTCGCCAACGACCCCCGCAACTTCCCGGGCATCTATCCGAACGGCTTCCTGCCGCTGATCACTTCCGAGCTCGAGGACTTCCAGATCGTGGGCGGCGTCCGCGGCGAGTTCGGCGGCGGCTTCCGCTACGACCTCTCGATCAACCGCGCCGAGAACGATTTCGACTTCCGAATCGTCAACACGCTCAACCGCTCGTTCGGGGCGGCTTCCGCCACCCAGTTCGACGCCGGCGGCCTGCGCTACGCCCAGACCGTCGCCAACCTCGACATCAGCAAGGATCTCGCGGTCGGCTTCGCGAACAGCGTCACCGCCTCGGCGGGCCTCGAATATCGCGAGGAGACGTTCCGCATCCGTCCGGGCGAGTTCTCGAGCTACGGCAACGGCGGCATCCCGGGCACGCCGTCGGGCGCGCAGGGCTTCCCCGGCTTTGCGCCGATGATCGGCGGCCAGCAGGTCGACCAGGAGCGCAAGCGCGACAACATCTCGGCTTATGCCGAATTGGACGCCGAGGTGAGCGACCGGTTCACCGTCCAGCTCGCCGGCCGCTACGAGGATTATTCGGACTTCGGTTCCGATCTCAATGGAAAGATCGCGGCCCGCTTCGAGCCGGTCGAGGGCATCGCCATCCGCGGCGCCGCCTCGACCGGTTTCCGCGCCCCCTCGCTCCAGCAGCAGTTCTTCGCCGCGCAGGCGACCAACAACGTCAACGGCGTGCTGCTCGAGACGGTGACTCTGCCGGTCGACAATCCGATCGCCATGGCGCTCGGCGCCACGCCGCTCGACCCCGAGACTTCGGTCTCCTACGCCGCGGGTGTGGTCTGGACCTCGGTCCCGGGCCTCAACGTCACGATCGACGTCTATCAGGTCGACATCGACGACCGCATCGTCGTGACCGACAATCTGACGGCCAACCGCTCCGCCACCGCCACCGATCCTGGCCGCTCGATCGCCCGCATCCTCGACACTGCGGGCTTCACCGTCACCAACGCCGCGCGCTTCTTCGTCAACGGCGTCGACACCCGCACGAAGGGCCTCGACGCGGTCGCCACCTACCGCTTCAACGTCGGCGACTGGGGGCGCCTCTCCGCGACCGCCGGCTTCAATTACAACAAGACCACGATCCGGGAGGTGCTCGCCGCGCCGGGGCCGCTCGCCAACATCCCCGGCCTCGTCCTGTTCGGCCGGCAGGAGAGCCTGCGCCTCACCGACGGCCAGCCGCGCACCAAGATCAACCTGGGCCTCGACTATGAATGGGATTGGTTCGGAGCGACGCTGCGCACCAATCGCTACGGCAAGGTGCTCGCCGCCGGCGGCGATCCGTTCACCGACGTCGAGCTCGACCCGGAATGGGTCACCGACCTCGAGCTGCGCGGTCTGTTCCAGGAGCGGTTCGAGCTCGCGATCGGCGCCAACAACCTCTTCGACGTCTATCCGACCAAGATCCCGACCGGCGTCGGCCCCGATCCGATCACCGGCGCGACCCGCACGTTCGGCGCGACCAACTATGTCGTGCCTTATTCGCAATTCTCGCCGTTCGGCTTCAACGGCCGCTTCCTCTACGTCCGGGGATCGATCCGTTTCTGATCAATCTCGCGGCGAATGGCGTGTGAAAGGGGGCTTCGGCCCCCTTTCTTTTTGATCTCGCGGGGAGGATCTGCCCGGCCCGGCGCGGGCAAATGCGGCGTTAGCCATTCTCGCTAAGCGCGCCTGCACCATTCGGAGCTTATCCTTTCGGGGTTCCGGCACGGTGGCGATCGATGCAACTTTTCCTGAAGCGGCTGAGGGCGTGCGAATGCGGCAATGCGCTGCTTGTCAGCGCGGCAACGCTGCCGCTGCTGATCGGCTCGTCGGCGCTCGCCTACGACACCGTCCAGCTCGCTTTGTGGACGCAGCAGCTCCAGCAGGCGGCGGTTGCCGGCGCCGCGGCCGGCGCGCGGGCGCTGGCGGCCGGCGAACCCGTCGAGCCGGCGGTGGAACGAACGATCGCCCGCGCCGCACGGCTTCGCATTGTGCTGCCGCCGCGCGTCGAGCGCCGGCGGGATACGATCCGCGTCGTGCTCGTCTCCCACGAGCAATTGCTCTTCCTCGGCGCCCTGCTCGACGCGCCGCCGGCCGCCATGGCCGAAGCGACGGCGCGCATCCCAACCGCAAGCTAGACGGGCGGCACACCCGCTGTTCCCTGGAACGGGGCCCGTCTCGCGCCCGCAGTCACCGTATTTCCCGCGCGTTATTGGCAACGCCCTGTTAGGCATCTTCCCTAAGCACCCCTATACCAGTCTTCTCTATGTCAGTCGCTCTGAGGACCAACTCGAGCGGGCTAACCTAGATGATCGATGAAAATCCGGGCCGACGCGACCAGCCTTCTCCCGATCGGACGATTGTCGCGGCAAATGGTGCCGCAGTGGCGGGGGGGTCGGGCATTTTCCGCCGCCTTTGGCGCTGCCGGGCGGGCAACGTCCTGCCGATCATGACGATGGCGCTCATCCCGCTCGCCGGGCTGGTTGGCGGCGGCGTCGACATGAGCCGCATGTACCTCGCCAAGTCGCGCCTGCAACAGGCGTGCGACGCCGGCTCCCTGGCTGGCCGCAAGGTGATGGGGACCAACACCTGGAATGCCAACAACAATGCGGCGAACACCATGGCGTTGCAGTTCTTCGACGGCAATTTCAAGGACGGCGCTTACGGCACCACCAACCGCTCGCGCAGCTTCTCGGAGACCGGCGGCAAGGTCACTGGCACCGCCTCGGTGACGGTGCCGATGTCGGTGATGAAGATTTTCGGGGTGGCTTCCAAGACGGTCCGCGTCGCGTGCGAGGCCGATATGCGGCTGCCGAATACGGACATCATGTTCGTGCTGGATACTACCGGGTCGATGAGTTCGACCTTGTCCGGAGACAGCCAGAGCAAGATTACGGTGCTTCGCCAGGCGGTGAAATGTTTCTATCAGGCCGTCGCCAGGCTTGACGTTGCAGATGCGGCTTGCGGCGGCACCGAGCCGAGCGGCGGCACGCCAGGGACCCAAATACGTATCGGCTTTGTCCCTTACGCCACCAATGTGAACGTCGGCAAACTGTTGCCTACCTCCTACTTCGCCAACAGCTGGCCGTATCAATCCCGGCAGGCTATGTATGCCCCCAATTCAACGACTTTCACCGGGTGGCGCTACACGCAGGTCACGCACAACGTCTCCGGCCTTAAGAACGGCACCGTGAGCGCGTCCAATCCCTATGGTTGGGCCAGCAGCGTCAACCTGCCGATCGGCACCAACGGCGCTCAGAAAGCGGTCGCCTGGGACGGCTGCATCGAGGAGGCGCGGCCGACCGCCCAGCAGACGAGCTATTGGCCGATCCCCGCGCGCGCGAAGGATCTCGACATCGATCTGGTCCCGAGCCAGGCCACCCCGGACTCCTTGTGGGGGCCTGCCCTCAAGGCCGCGATCTACACGCGCTATCAACCGCCGGCATCGCCGCCCAACTATACGACCGCCGACGTCGTCATGACGGCTGGCGGCGGCGGCGGCGGCCGCGACTACGACGACGACGACGACGACGACGACGACCGCTACGGCGGCGGCAACTACGAGGACGAGGGCAGCGGCAGCGGCAGCGGCATCGATATGCCCAATAACTCGGTCTACTTCTGCCCGCGGGAGGCTCGCAAGCTGCAGGTCTGGGGCCCGTCCGACTATCAGACCTACGTGAACAGCCTCACCGCCAACGGCAACACTTACCATGACATCGGCATGATCTGGGGCGCCCGCTTCATATCTCCGAACGGCATCTTTGCGTCGGAAAATGCGACTGCGCCCACCGGCGCGATCGACCGCCACTTGATCTTCATGACCGACGGCCAGACCTGCACCGATCGAATGAACTACACCGCGTACGGCGTGCACCTCTGGGACAAACGCACCACGACTACGGTGCCCTCGCAAGGTCAGCATTGTTCCAATGCCTCCACGACGGGCGGAGCCCTCACGGAGCAGGTCGATGCACGGTTCCCGGCCTTGTGCTCGTCGGTGAAGGCCAAAGGCATTACATTGTGGGTGATCTATTTCGGAACCACCGACGCCACCACCCTCAGCCGGATGCGGACCTGCGCGAGCACGAACCGCTTCTACAACGCGACTAACGCAGCGTCGCTGAACACCACCTTCGCAACGATTGCTAGTCAGATCGCCCAGCTCCGGCTGACGAGGTGATAATGATCAGCCAGGCCATGAACCTTGTCGTCCGCCTGGACGCCGACCGGCGGGGCATAGCCATGACCGAGTTCGCCCTGCTCGCCCCGGTCATGATGCTGCTCCTCATGGGCGCCTTCGAGCTTGGTCACAGTTTGTACATGCGGTCGGTGCTGCAAGGCGCCGTGCAGAAAGCGGGCCGTGACGGCGGCCTCGAGAGCGGCACGCTCACTTCTGTCCAGGCGGCGATCGACAACCGGATCAGGGCGCAGGTGCGACCGCTGAACAGGAACGCGAGCGTCACCTTCACGCGGCGTTACTACAAAAGCTTCACTTCGGCCCAGAATGCCGTCGCCGAGCCCTTCACCGACGGCAATAGCAACGGCCTGTGCGATAACGGCGAGCCGTTCGAGGACCGCAATCACAACAGTATCCGCGATGCCGACGGCGCAGCGGCCGGAACGGGCGGCGCCCATGACACCGTGCTTTACACCGCCACGGTCAGCTATCCACGAATGTTCCCGCTGCACGGTTTCATCGGGGGTTCGGCGAATCACGTCGTGACGGCGAAGACGGTGATGAGCAACCAGCCCTATGCCGAACGGAGCGTCTACGCGGCGCCGGTCGCCAGACCCTGCCCGATGTAGGAGCAATTTGATGCCGTGCACCGCCTTGATCCTGAACCGCCTGCGCCGCGACCAGCGCGGCGTGGCATTCATCGAATTCGCTTATTCGCTGCCGCTTTTCCTGGCGATGGCTTTGGTCGGGCTCGAATTGACCAATTACGTCACCACCCGGATGCGGGTTAGCCAGATCGCTCTGCACATTGCCGATCATGCGGCGCGCATGGGCGAGGGAACCGTGCTCACAGCAAAGACCGTCAGCGAGCAGCAGATCAACGACGTTCTCACCGGCGCCGGCCTGCAAGGCAGCGGCTTGAACCTTTACACGCGAGGCCGCGTCATCCTCACCAGCCTTGAGCCGATGGCCAATCCCAACACGACCAGCCGGTATAAGATCACCTGGCAGCGTTGCCGCGGGGCTCAGGCTCATGCATCGGCTTACGGCTCGACCGGCGACACCAACCTCACCGGGATCGGCCCCGCCACCCGCCAAGTGACGTCGCCCGACAACAGCGCGACCATGTTCGTCGAAATCTTCTACCGTTACCAGCCGATCATCGCCGGCATCTACGCGCCCAACCTGGAATTCTCCGAAATCGCGTCGATGACCGTGCGGGAACGGCGCGACCTCAGCCAGATCTACAATACCGAGAACGCCCCCGTCGCCACCTGCGCCTAGCAGAAACGCGAGGACCGCGTCGCGCACCGCGGCGGCGCATCGACGATTGTCCCCAGGGCATTCGGAAACTTCAGGCCGCCTTCGAGGATTGTGCCCTCACGATGCGCCGACTGCCCCGCCTCATCGCCTGCTGCGCGCTGATCACCACCTCCCCCGCCCCGGCGCAGGAGGTGGCGGAGGGGCAGGGCCACGCCGACTATCTGGCCTGGCTCGCCTCCAGCCCGGCCGCACGCGCGCAGGTGATCGCGTTCAAGACCTTTCTCGACATGGAGAAGGTCGATGACGTGCTCCCCACCTGGCAGCTCGTCCGCACCGCGAGCATGTGGCGCGACTGCAACGGCCCGCGCTTCGAGGTCGCCCCGTTCACCGAGTGGCAGCATATCGCCGACACGCTCCGCTTCGTGGAGGCGCATGTCGAGCCGGTGGTCGGCGAGGTGCAGGCGGTCTCCGGCTACCGCAACGCGGCGCTCAACCAATGTTCGGGCGGCGCCCCGGCCAGCGCGCACCGCCACTTCTTCGCGCTCGACCTGGTGCCGCAGCGCGCGATCGCCCGCGACGGCATGATCCGCAGCCTGTGCCGCATCCACGAATGGCGCGGCGCCGGCTACGACATCGGCCTAGGCTTCTACAGCGGCCTCAGGTTCCACGTCGATTCCAAGGGGTTCCGCAAATGGGGCCCGGACGGCAAGGGCGCGAGCTCGCCCTGCGTCACCGCCTGAGCCTGAAAAAATAGGCGGCGGTGCCTCCCCGCACCGCCGCCCCCAGGCTCCCCAGCCAGAGCTCCTGGGACCGCTGCCTAAGCCGTTCGGCCAGCGCGCGTCCCACGCCTTTCGTCGAAACCGCCCTGCGCCGCTGCCAACCCGCCCGCGCACGACGAAACGCACGTTTCGCCCGACGAAGAGAGCATCGCCCGGAACCATCCGTTCGCCGACGGCAACAAGCGCACGGTCTGGGTGCTTGCCCGCTTGTTCCTGGCGCTGAACGGCCACGAACTTCGGTTCGATGCCCGGGAGGCGATCGCCGCGGTGCTTGCGCTCGCCGCCGGCGAATTGTCCGAGACGCAAAATGGCGGACTGGTTCCGCTCCCGCCTCGGCTGAGCCGCCGCTTTCGATTTCGCCCGAGGCTTGCTAGGGCGCCCCGACCCTTCCAGAAAAGCAGCAAGTGACCGAAATTTCACGAATCCGCAATTTCTCGATCATCGCGCATATCGACCATGGCAAGTCGACGCTCGCCGACCGGCTGATCCAGACCACCGGCGGCCTCACCGAGCGCGAGATGTCGAGCCAGGTGCTCGACAATATGGACATCGAGAAGGAGCGCGGCATCACGATCAAGGCGCAGACGGTGCGGCTCGACTACACCGCGCGCGACGGCAATTCCTACGTCCTCAACCTGATGGACACGCCCGGCCACGTCGACTTCGCCTACGAGGTGTCGCGAAGCCTCGCCGCGTGCGAAGGCGCCCTGCTCGTCGTCGACGCGGCCCAGGGCGTCGAGGCGCAGACCCTCGCCAACGTCTACCAGTCGATCGAGCACGACCACGAGATCGTCCCCGTCATCAACAAGATCGACCTGCCCTCCGCGGACCCGGACAAGGTCAGGAAGGAGATCGAGGACATTATCGGCCTCCCCGCCGGCGGCGACTGGCAGGACGGCGGCGCGGTTCTGACCAGCGCCAAGAGCGGCATCGGCATCGACGAGGTGCTCGAAGCGATCGTCCGCCGGATCCCCCCGCCCAAGGGCGACCGCGACGCGCCCCTCAAGGCGATGCTCGTCGACAGCTGGTACGACCCCTATCTCGGCGTCGTCATCCTGATCCGGGTGATCGACGGCGCGATCGCCAAGGGCCAGCAGGTCAAGTTCATGGCCGCCGGCACCACCCACCTGGTCGACCGCGTCGGCGCCTTCCGCCCCAAGATCGAGCAACTGCCCGAGCTCGGCCCCGGCGAGATCGGCTTCAACACCGCGCAGATCAAGGACATATCGGAAACCCGCGTCGGCGACACCATCACCGACGCCCGCCGCCCCGCCGCCGCGGCGCTCGCCGGCTTCAAGGAGGTCCAGCCGGTCGTCTTCTGCGGCCTGTTCCCGGTCGACGCCGCCGACTTCGAGAAGCTTCGCGAGAGCATCTCCAGGCTGCGCCTCAACGACGCCAGCTTCAGCTTCGAGATGGAGACCAGCGCGGCATTGGGCTTCGGCTTCCGCTGCGGCTTTTTGGGCCTCCTCCACCTCGAGATCATCCAGGAGCGCCTGACCCGCGAATACGACCTCGACCTCATCACCACCGCGCCGAGCGTCGTCTACCGGATCCACCTCAACAAGGCGAAGGACGCGGCGGGATCGACGGGATCGGCCAGGAAGGTGGCGGTCGACGAAGC
>DASWSP010000025.1:0-13725 GCA_036402575.1 Allosphingosinicella sp.
TTGATCTCGCTCGACGTCGAGGCGGCGCGCGCGGTCGGCCTCGAGGTCGGCGACCGGATGACGGTCTCGATCCTCGGCCGCGAGATCGAGGCCGAGATCGCCAGCCTGCGCGAGATCGACTGGGATACGATGGGCTTCAACTTCGTCATCGTCTTCGCGCCCGGAGCGCTTGAGAACGCCCCGCACAGCTTCATGGCGACGATCTCGATGCCGGAGGCGCAGGAGCGCCCCTTCTCCCGCGCCGTCTCCAACGCCTTTCCCACCGTCAGCGCGATCCGGGTCAAGGAAGTGGTCGACACCGTCGCCGCCCTGCTCGGCCAGCTCAGCGTCGCGGTCCGTTCCGCCGCCTCGGTCGCGATCCTCGCGGGCATCGCCGTGCTGATCGGCGCGCTCGCCGCCAGCCGCCGCGCCCGGATCTACGACAGCGTGATGCTGAAGCTGCTCGGCGCGACCCGGCTCCGCATCCTGGCGGCCCAGGCGCTCGAGTTCACCGTCCTCGCGCTCATCCTCAGCGCGGTCGCCTTCGCCCTCGGCGCCGCCTCCGGCTGGTATGTGGTGGTCGAGGTGCTCGAGCTCGAATGGGCGCCCGACTGGTCGGTGGTCGCCGCCACCCTCGCCGGGGGCGCACTGGTTACCCTGGTGCTCGGCCTGCTCGGCAGCCTGCCCGCGCTCGCCGCCCGCCCGGCGCGGGCCTTGCGGACGCTTTGACGGCCGTCGTCGCGGCCGTCGACGAGCCCTAGAAGAACAGCTTCCTGAAGCTGATCCGCACCGATCGGCCGAGCGGGTCGAGATAGGCGGGCTGGTACGGGAGCGGCGTCGCCCCGGTCTCGTCCACCACGCGCTGCCGGCTGTCGAACAGATTGTCGACCGACAGCGTCACCCGCGATCCCCTGAAGAAGGGGATGCGCTCGACGAGGCTGCGTTGCTGCCCCAGATCGGCGAACAGCCGCAGGTTGAGGGTCGCGAGGCTGCCGAATTCGAGGTCGCTCGCGGCGCCGCCCAGGCCGTCGGGCCCGCCGCGCACGAACGTGCCCTCCTGCCAGCGCGCCGTCAGCCTGGCGCCGTAGCCGTTGCTGAAATAGCCGGCCTGGAAGTCGAGCTCGTGGCGCGGACGTCCGCCGCCGTTGCCCGCCGCCGAACCGCCCAGGAAGTCGAGCTCCGGAACGCCCTGGCGGATCAGCACCGAATCCTCGAGCCGCCAGCTATGGTAGAGCGACAGCTGCAGGCGGCTGCCGCCGCCGCGCCCGCCGAAACCGCCGCCGCCACCGAAGCCACCGCCGCCGCCGCCACCGCCGAAGCCGCCGCGTCCGCCGCCGCCACCGCCGCCGCCGCCGCGCGGCCGATCCTCACCGGCGCCGCTTTGCTCGCGCTGCTGCCGCTGCTCGCGGAACTCCTCACGCCGCCGCCGGAGCTCCTCTATCTGCTCGGGAGTCGGCCGCGGCCCGAGCCGCTTGGAGAAATTGACCCCCCAGCGCAGCTCCTGCCGGTCCACCCGCTCGAAATTGACCGGCGTCGTGTCGACCTGGAGCAGCCGCCCGCTGTCGTCGCGCACGAACCGCTCGGGGAAAGCCGCCTCGATCTCCGGCGTGATCGCCGGGAAGGCCGAGATCGCGTCGCGGATCCGGCTGCTCGTGTAATTGGCGCTGAAGGTGACGTCGGTCTCCCCGAACGGCTTCAGCGTCGCGCCCAGCTTCCACACGCGCCGGTTGTCGGCGGTGAGGTCGGGATTGCCTCCCTCGATCCGGTCGACGTCGACCACCTCGCCGCGCCGGAAGTCGAACACCGGCACGTTGGGCGTCAGCAGCACCGGATCGCCGAGCTGCTGCACGCTCGGCGCGCCGTCCTCGTCGGTGAAGGACGCGATCAGGTCGAGCGCCTCGATCGGCGACCAGTTGAGCCCGCCGCCCAGGGTGCGCAGGGTGCCGAAGTCCGAGAAGCGCTCGACCCGCGCATTGGCGTTGGCCGAAAGATCGCCGAGGAAGGAAAGCACCTCGCGCCGGCGGCTGGCGATCGGCACGTCGATATTGGCCTGGCCGTTGACGATCCGGCGCGAAAGATCGGCCTGCCGGGTGATACCGCCGCGGGTCGCCTCGCTGTCGATGCCGAGCGCCCGGCCGCCCGCCTCCAGGCTCAGCCGAAGCGAGCCCGCCGGCAGGCTTGCCACCGGCGCGCTCGCCACCGCCTCGAGATCGGCGGTGTCGCTGGTCGATCGGGCGCGGTCGATGATTCCCCCGCTGCGCTGCGTGTCCGTGTCGGTGGAGGTGCGGTCGTAATTGCCGGTCAGCGACCAGATCCACGGCCGCTCGTTGCCGTTCAGCGCAAGGCCCAGATGCCCCGTCTGGGTGTCGCTCTCGCGGAGCAGCGGGCGAAGCTCGATCGAGTCGCCGTCGGCGATGCCGATCCGCCGCTCATTCTCGCTCCCCTCGAAGCTCGCATTGGCCGTGGCGCCGACGTCGCCCAGGATGTTGCGGTTGTAGGTGCCGTTCAGCGAGTATTGCTCGGTGGCCGGAAGCAGGCTTCGGAAGCGCCCCTGGTCGTCCTCCAGCTCCCGCTCGCTTTCGAGCAGTCCGGTCGCCCGCTCATATTCGGCATCGATGTTCCAGCGGCCGTCGCGGGTGAGGCGCAGGATGCTGAGATCGGCCTCGCTCGTTCCGCGCCCGCCGGCGGTGGCGAGGCCCTGCTCGACCTCCGCGGTGATCGCTCGGAAGCGGCGCCTCGTGACGAAGTTCACCACCCTCTGGTCGGCGCGATAGCCATATTGCAGCGCCGCCTCCTCGGGCAGGATGTCGACCCGGGTGATCGCCTCTGGCGGCAGGTTGCGGATCTCCCGGAAGCTCGAGATCCGCCGGCCGTTGAGCAGCACCACCGGCCGCTCGCCGCCGCGGCCGCGTCCGCTCTGCGTCTGCGGCGCCAGCGCTTCGAGGAGCTCGCCGACCGTCGAGGCGCCGTAGGCGCGGATGTCGCCGCGGTTGAGCTGGATCTC
Organism: Allosphingosinicella sp.; assembly: GCA_036402575.1. Taxonomy (GTDB): domain Bacteria; phylum Pseudomonadota; class Alphaproteobacteria; order Sphingomonadales; family Sphingomonadaceae; genus Allosphingosinicella. The sequence continues at coordinate 2,984 of DASWSP010000025.1, forward strand.
CGGCTCGATGTCGCCGATCACCGATCCCGGCGGCCGCTGGCCGGTGACCACGATCTCCTCGCCGTCCTCCTCTTGCTCCTCGTCGTCCGGGAGCTCGGCTTCGCTTTCCGCCTCGGCGGCCGCCGCCGCCGCGGGAGGGGCCGCTTCCTGCGCCAAAGCGGGGGCCGACGTTCCGGCCAGCAGCATCGCCAGGATCGATTGGGTACGCAACGCACATACTCGCTTCAGTGACGGGAGCCCCGCGGCTGCCCGACGGCGGCTGAACAACGACTGTATTCGTTTGGAAAATCGATGCGACGCCATTCTTTGCTCGGCTTCGCTCGAAGATGGCTGCTGAAACAAGTCCGGCATGGCGGTATAGCGTTGTCCAAGGAGATTTTAGCGATGAATGAGATGACCCGCATTTCCGCCCAGCCCGGCTATTCCGACGCGGCCCGGGCCTTCCTCGAGCGCCGGCTCGGCCTGTTCATCGGCGGCGAGTGGGTCGATTCGAGCCACGACCGGCGCATCCCCGTCTACGATCCCTCTACGGGCCGCGAGATCGCACAGATCGTCGACGCGTCCGACGCCGACGTCGACCGTGCCGTCGCCGCCGCCCGCACCGCCTTCGACGACGGCCGCTGGTCGGGACTTGCGCCCTATCAGCGCCAGCGCCTGATCGAGAAGCTCGCCGATCTCGTCGAAGCCAACATCCCCGAGCTCGCCGAGCTCGAATCGATCGACAACGGCAAGCCCCGCGCCGCCAGCCTGGGCTACGACCTGCCCAAATGCGTGCAGGCGCTGCGCTACATGGCGGGCTGGGCGACCAAGCTCACCGGCGAGCATGTCGAGCCCTCCAGCTTCCCGGCCGGTTCGATCCACGCTTATGTCCGCCGCGAGCCGGTCGGAGTCGCCGCCCAGATCGTGCCGTGGAACTTCCCGCTGATGATGGCGATCCAGAAGATCGCGCCGGCGCTCGCCGCGGGCTGCACGCTCGTGCTCAAGCCGGCAGAACAGACCCCGCTCACGGCGCTTCGCTTCGCCGATCTGGTGGCCGAGGCGGGCCTCCCGGCGGGCGTGGTCAACATCGTCACCGGCATGGGCGAGACCGCGGGCGACCGGATGGTCCGCCACCCGGATGTCGACAAGGTCGCCTTCACCGGCTCGACCGAGGTCGGCAAGATCATCAATCGCGCGGCGACCGACACGCTCAAGCGGGTCACCCTCGAGCTTGGCGGCAAATCGCCCGTGATCGTCCTTCCCGACGTCGACATCGACAAGACCGCGGCCGGCGCGGCCCGCTCGATCTTCGCCAATTCCGGCCAGGTCTGCATCGCCGGCTCGCGCCTGTTCGCCCACCGCGACATCTTCGACAAGCTGCTGGAGGCGGTCGCCGCCAACGCCGCGCGGTGGAAGGTAGGCCCCAGCCTGGCGCCCGATACGATGATGGGCCCGCTCGTCTCGACCGAGCAGCGCGAGCGCGTGATGGGCTATATCGAGGGCGGCCGGAAGGCGGGTGCCTCGGTCATCCACGGCGGCGATTCCCCCGGCGGCGACGGCTATTTCGTCAACCCGACGATCCTGGTCGACGTGAACCCGGAGATGAGCTGCGTGAAGGAGGAGATTTTCGGCCCCGTCCTCACCGCCCAGCGTTTCGACGATCTCGACGCGGTGGCGAAGGCGGCCAACAACACCCCCTACGGCCTCGCCGCCAGCATCTGGACCCGCGACGTCTCGGCGATGCACCGCCTCGCGGCCCGGATCAAAGCCGGCATGGTGTGGGGAAACTGCCCGTCGGCGGCCGACCCCTCGCTCCCGTTCGGCGGCTTCAAGCAGTCCGGCTTCGGCCGCGAATCCGGCCGCTACGGAATCGAGGCCTATACGGAGCTCAAGACCGTCGCGATCGCGCTGTGATCGTCTCGCCCCTGCGGCGCCGCGAGGCGGCGGGCAGGGGAGGGGCGTTCGAGCCGATCGGCGGCCCGGCCGCCTAGCCGAGCAGCCCCGGCATCACCGCCTGCAGAAGCATCTGCTGCGGGTCGGCCTCGACGCCGGCATAATCGTCATAGCCGGTGTAGACGTTGTCGCTCATCGCATAGTCCGGCTCCTGCACGCCGCCGAGCCCGCCGAGGCCGAGCCCGGCAAGGTCGCCGATCCCGCCTAATCCGCCGAGCCCGCCAGCGAGCCCGCCCAACCCGCCGAGCCCGCCCAGACCGCCAGCGAGGCCGCCCAGGTCGCCGAGCCCGCCGAGGCCCGCGCCATCGGCGAGCAGCGTCTCATCGCCGCCGCCGAGCAGCGAGTCGCCGGTGCCCATACCGCCGCCCAGCACGCTCGCCACCACGCCGAGCAGGCCGCCGCCGCCGCCGAGGCCGCCAAGCGCGCCTCCGGCCGGGTCGATGCCGCCATAGTCGCCATATTGGTCGTAGCCGCCGCCGAGGTCGCCAAGGCCGCCGCCGAAGCCGCCGAGCCCGCCCAGCGCGCCGCCGCCGACGCCGGCAAGGCCGCCAAGATCGCCCAGCGCGCCGCCCTGCAGCAAGGCCGGCAGCAGCGCTCCGATCAGGCCGCCGAGGCCGCCGCCGCCGCCGAGCAGGCCGCCAAGGCCGCCCGATCCGACGTCGGAATAGGGGACATAGTCGCCATAGCCGGCATAAGCGGGCTGGCGCACGACCGTTCGATAGGCGGGCGCATAGGGCGAGAAGCCCTGCCGCGGCGCCGCGTAGCGCGGATCGTAGCCGCGATAGCGCGCCTGCCGCGCGTCGCGATAGGCCATCCGGTCCTGCAGCTGCTCGAAGGCGCGGGCGCGCAGATCCTGCCGCTCGTCGCGGCGGCGATCGCGCCGCTCGATCCCGCGCTCGGCGAGCAGCTGCTCGATCGAATCGCCGCGCCGGCGCTCGTGCCGCTCTGCCCGGCGATGCTCGCGCTGCGTCATCCGCTCCGCGATTCGGGCGCCGTCGTCGCGCCAGGCGCGCCGCGAGCCGCGCCGGCCGCGATCGTCATCGTCATCGTCATCGCCGCCGCGCACGATGCGCTCGAATCGGCGGGAATCGTCGCCGCGCTCGCGGCGCCGTTCGAAGCGCTCGGCGCGCCGGTTCTCGCGATAGGCGTTCCGGTCGACCGCGTAGGCGCGCCGCCATTCGCTGCGGCCCCGGCGGCCGTCGTCATCGTCGTCATCGTCATCGTCATCGCGGTCGCGGCGCTCGGCGCGGAAATGCCGCTCGCCGCCGCCGCCGCGTTCGCCGCGCCAGCGCTTGCGCTCGCCGTCATCGCCGCCGCCGCGTTCGCCGCGCCAGCGCTTGCCGTCATCGTCGCCGCGATCGCCGCGCGACTCGCGGCGCTCGCGTCCGTCGTCGTCTTTGCCCGCGAATACGGGGGTGGTGGGAATGGCCGTCGCGGCCATCAGCAGGACGAGCAGGCTCTTCTTCATCGGTCGATCCTCTCTTTGTCTGGATCAACCTATCCGCGCGCCCGTGAGTTCCCCCTGAACCCGCCGTTCAGCGGGCGGCAAGGGTGGTTAACGGTCAGTCGCGGTCGCAGCGCGAAAGGTCCGGCTCGCGGCCCTTGCGCTCGGCCCGCCGTTCCTCCTTGCCGATGCATTCCTCGCGTTCGCGGATCGCCCGGCCGCGCTTCTCGTCGGCTTCGGACTGGCTGGTGGTGAGCACGTCGACCGTCTTCGACGCCACCTTCACCGGCAGGGTCACCACGTCGATCGCGGTCTGCGCGATGCAGCCGCTCAGCAAGGCCACCAGCCCAGGCAATAATATCATCCGCATCGGCCACCACTCCCCGCTGGCGCCACTATAGCCCCGCTCGCGCCACTATAGCGGCGATCCCGCTCGTACGACCCCGCCGCCCTTTCGACTTGGTCTGCAAAAACAACGCTTAGCCGCCCCAAGATTAACCAACGTTAATGACGAAGGCGGCTTCCTCCGTTAGGAAGAACGTTCACCGAGTCCCGGGGGGGATCGCATGGATAAATCCGATCTGGAATACTACTTGGCCCGCATCGCGGCCGAGGAGATCGCGGCCCAGCGCGCTACTCATCCGCTCGCCGCTCAGTCGCACAAGCGCCTCGCCGAGGAATATGCGAGCCTGATCGTGGCCAACGACGCCGGGCACGATCTGCCGTCCGCGCTCGTCACTCAGGATTAAAAGGCCTCGCCGCGGAAAGGAAGCGCGGCGAGGCCTTCAACTCGAACCCAGGCCCCCCACGGGCGAGTCACGCCCCCATAGCACCTAATTGACAGCAAGTCGAAGCGCCTGCTCGTCCGCGCGGCTCCGAGCGCGGAAGCGCTCAGCGCGAGGAGGCGCGGCGCCTCGCCCGGTTGCTCTTCGGCGCCCCGGCAGGGCCGAAGCTCGGCCGGCGGCTCTTGGGACGCCGCACCCGGTTGCGGTCCTCGCCGTCGCGGCGTTCGTCCTGCGCCTGGCCGACCGGAGTGACCCGGGTCGCCTTGATCCGGTTGGCCTCGGCGACGAAGCCTTCCGGGAGCGGCACCTCCTCGATCCGCTGACGAGTGAGCTTCTCGATCCCTTTGAGGTAAGCCCGCTCATCCTCGGCGCAAAAAGCGATCGCCACGCCCGCCGCGCCGGCACGCGCCGTGCGGCCGATGCGGTGGACATATTGCTCCGCGACGTTGGGCAGCTCGAAGTTGATCACGTGGCTGACGCCCGACACGTCGATCCCGCGCGCGGCGATGTCCGTCGCCACCAGGATCTTGGCCTTGCCGCCCTTGAACTCGGCGAGCGCGCGCTCGCGCTGCGGCTGGCTCTTGTTGCCGTGGATCGCGTTGGCGGCGATGCCGTTGCCGGCGAGCAGCTTCACCACCCGGTCGGCGCCATGCTTCGTGCGCGCGAAGATCAGCACCCGGTCCATGTTGCCGCGCTCGGAGAAGCCGGCGCGAAGCATCATGGTCAGCAGCGCCTGCTTCTCGGTCTGCTGGCAGAAGGTGACATATTGGTCGACCCGCTCCGACGTGGTGGCGGCGGGCGCCACCGAAACCTGCGCGGGATTGGTCAGGAACTTGTCGGCCAGCTCCTTGATCGTCTTCGGCATGGTCGCCGAGAAGAACAGCGTCTGGCGCTTGGCCGGAAGCAGCTTCACGATCTGCTTGAGCGCATGGATGAAGCCGAGGTCGAGCATCTGGTCGGCCTCGTCGAGCACCAGGATCTCGACGTTGCGGAGCATCAGGAAACCCTGCTCGATAAGGTCGAGCAGCCGCCCCGGCGTGGCGACGAGCACGTCGACGCCCTTGGCGAGGTCGTTGCGGTTCTTGCTGATCGATGTGCCGCCGAACACGGTCGCGACCGACATGTGGCTGAAGCGCGAATAAGCGCGCGCGCTCTCCGCGATCTGGCTCGCCAGCTCGCGGGTCGGCGCCAGCACCAGCATCCGGCAGGTGCGCGGCTGCGGGCGCTTGTCGGCCTTGGACAGCCGGTCGATCGACGGCAGCATGAACGCCGCGGTCTTGCCGGTTCCGGTCTGCGCGATTCCGAGCAGGTCGCGGCCCTCGAGCAGGATCGGGATCGCCTGCTCCTGGATCGGCGTGGAAACGGTATATTCCTTCAGCACGAGCGCCTGGAGGACGGGCTGCGAAAGCCCGAGATTTTCGAATGACATTGTAAAAGGACTCACATCATGAGCGGCGCCCGCGCAGCCCCAATGGCGCGCGGAAACGCAGCGGGTGTCTGCCGACCCGCGTGAATTGGGAAAGCTTTGGAAATGACGAAGCAGAGCCGGCCCTGACGGGGCGTTCACGCTGCATAATGCTTCGCTGCCGACGATATGCATGCTGCATCGCAAAAAGTCAAGTTATGCCCCCGAACCTGCGGAGATCAGCCGCCTCGGGGCCTCATGGGACCGCCGGGGAGCGACTTCGCACGAGCCGCTAGGCGCCGCTGCGCGCCACCACGATCTCCATCACCCGCCGGGCGACGTTGGAGGGCACCGCAAGCCCGATCCCGACATTGCCCTCGCCCGGCCCGACGATCGCGGTGTTGATGCCGATCACCTCGCCGCTCATGCTGATCAGCGGCCCCCCGGAATTGCCGGGATTGATCGGCGCGTCGGTCTGCACGTAGGTCGATCCGCCGCCGCGCCGCCCGCGTCCGAGCGCGCTGACGATGCCCGCGGTCACCGTCTGGCCGATCTCGAACGGATTGCCGATCGCGACCACGTAATCGCCCACCGCCAGCCGGTCGGAATCGCCGAGCGGCAGCTGCGTCAGGCCCCGCGCCGGGATCTGCAGCACGGCGATGTCGGTGGCCGGGTCGCTGCCCAGCAGCCGGGCCTCGACGCGTCGCTCGCCGATCGTGACCTCGATCGCGCGCGCGTCCCTGACGACATGGTGGTTGGTGAGCACCAGCCCGCGGCGTGCGTCGACGATGACGCCGGAGCCGGCCGACAGCCGCGGCGCCAGCGCCTCGTCGGGGACCCTGAAGAAATAGCGGAAATAGGGGTCGCGCAGCAGCGGGTTCTGCTCGAGCGGCGAGGTCTGCAGCACGGCGATGTTGACCACCGCCGGCGCCGCCCGCTCGACCAGCGGCGAGAGCGTGAGGCGGCTGAGCGGAACCGCGCTGACGGGCACTGGCGCCGGCAGCGCCGCCGCCGGCTCGCCCGCGCTCCGGCCGGAGAGCCACCAGAAGGCGGCCGCGCCCAGGAAGGCGGAGGCGAGCAGCGCCAGCAGGAGCAGCAGCACGAGCGCGCCGGCCCTCGGTTCGCGGCTCACGCCCGCCATCCGCTCGCTCGCTCGTCCATGCCGCGCCTCGCGTCCGAAAGAGAAGCCCCGGCTACCCGCCCGCAGCCGAGGCTGCAACTACGGCCCCCCGGGCGACGGCGACGTCGTTCGGCGTCGCAGCCCTGGAAATCGGCGCGGAATTATCCGCCGCGCCAACGCCGGCGGCCGCCGCTCGGTCGACGCGCTGGTCCACGGCGCCCCCGGGGCTGAGCGCGCATCGGCCTCGCGCTTGTTCAGGACTGCTTGCCGCCGCCGCGGCCGCCGCCGCCCTTGCCGCCGGTCGTCTTGCTGGCCTTGCCGGAACCGGCGTCGCCCTTGTTCTTCTGGCCGCCGGGGTTCGCGCCTGCCTTCTGCGCCATCGATCGTCTCCTTCCGCGCGGGCAAACCCGGCGACAGCGGCGGCGGTTCCGCCGTCAGTGCCGCGCTTTGCGGTTCTTGTAGCCGATCGCGATCAGGATCAGCGAAAAGGCGGCAAGACGCAGCAGGTAAAGCCAGGTTCGTTCCTCGACCGGAACCCGCGAGAAAGCGAGCAGCGCCTGGTTGAGCCCGAGCAGCCAGAAGGCGAGCGCGAAGGCAATGAACAGGCTGTCGCGGGTCTGCTTCCAGAAGCGGAGGAAGAACAGGCCGGCCAGCACGAAGCCCAGCGTCACCGCTCCGGAAAGGAATGCGTAGAGCGTCATCGCCTCTCCTCAAGGTCCCAGACGAGGCCGAACAGAAGCACGTTCACCGCCGCGAGCGCCCATACCAGCCGAAGCACGCGCAGGTTGAACTCCGGCAGGACCAGCAGGTCGACGATGACGGTCAGGTTGTTCACCGCCAGCAGCCCGAAGCAGAGCGCGCTCCACAAGAGCAGCCGCGCGCCGGTGCGGGCGTAGTTGCGGGCGAGCAGGAAGGCGCAGGCGGCGCTGGTCAGGAAGCACAGCGTGTAGACGAGGGTGGGGAACAGATCAGACATGTCAGTCCCTCCTCAGCCTGAACGCGTCCGCGAAGGCAGTTACTCCGCCGGCCGCCGGGTCGACGATCACTCGCCGGACGGCGTCCGGGCGCTGTGCATAGAGCGTTGCGGCCCCGGCGACGAGCGCTTCGAGATCGGCGGCGGCGGGTCGGTAGCGGGCGGCGCCGTCGTCCTCGATCACGATCAGCCCGGCGGCGAGCAGCGACGAGGTGCCGTTGGATATGATCGAATCGCTCGCGCGCAGCGCCTGCACCAGCTCCGCCCGGCTCCAGGCGCGGCCGCCATGCTGCCTGAGATGGAGGAGGAGCTCCAGCGTCCAGACGGAGCCGAACGTGCTCCGCATGAACCGCGCGAGCTCCTGTTCGCTCGTCATCGCCTGCCGATGTCCCTGGATGCGGTTGAGCGCCTTCTAGCCCCTGCGCCCGCGCTGGCAACCGCGTCGGTCGATTTACCGGCACAGCCGGGCGGACGGTGCAGCAACCGGCGCCTGGCGCCCGGCTGCGCCCGCGCCCGCCGCCACCAGCCCCGGATCTCCGCCGCTACCCTTTCTTCATCATCTTTACGGGGTGTTTAACAATCCAATCTAGAGTGGCCGCGAGGAGCCAGGGACAGTGACCACGTCCGGAGAACTCAGGAAGCACGTCAAGATGCGCGTCCGCGAGGCGGAGCGCTTCGCCGTGTCGGTGATGAGCCAGCTCCGGCTCGAGAGCGGCGCCACCGTCGACGCGCTGATCTGCAACCTCTCGACCCGCGGCTTCATGGTCAACAGCCCCGATTATATCCCCGTCGACAGCCTGGTGAAGCTGGTCGTCCCCGGAATCGGCCCGTGCGAGGCAAGTGTGGTGTGGAGCTTTTGCGGCGACACCGGCGGCTGCTTCACCGATCCGATCGACCTCGACCTCTATTGGGAAGCGATTCGCCCCGATGCCGAACCGCGGCAGGAGCCGGTCGAGCCGGTCTCGGCCAGCCAGCATCTCGGCCGCTATTTCGAGCGCGGCGCCGAGCGGATCAAGGCCGAGGGCACGTTCCGCCTCAAGGCCGAAAGCGACTCCGTCGTCGACGCCGAGATCTGCGACATCTCGACGCTCGGCCTCAAGGGCACCTGCACCGGCAGGCTGTCGATCGGCAGCCTCGTCACGGTTGACATTCCCGGCATCGGCCCGGTCGATGCGGAGGTGAAGTGGCAGCTCGCCGGCCAGTTCGGCGCGATGTTCCTCGAGCCGATCGACCTGCAAAGCTGCGAGTGGAGCGCGGTCAAGGCCCGCTTCCGGGGCTAGACGGCCAGGCTCATCAGCTCGTCGAACGGCACCGCCAGCACCTCCCATCCCTGCTCGTCCGCGATCTCGACGTACCCGCCAGGCCGGCCGCCGCAAATGTCGTTGCGGATGAGCTCGCGCGCGCTGCGCACCGCCTGGTACCAGGCCGCCTCGGCATCGGGCAGGACGATGCCGTCTTCGTCGTCCAGCCGCGAAATTCCGTCCTGAACGTGGAAATAATAGCGAGGCATGCGGCGAGAACGAGGCAGCTTGCGCTGCGGTTGCAGGAAAAAGAGGGTTGCCGCCGCGCTAAGACTCTTTCGCTCCGGGCGACGACTGTTCGAACTCCAGGATGACGGCGTCGACGGCCAGGCTTTCGCCGGGCTTGGCCGCGACCTTCTTGACGATGGTCGACTTCTCCGCGCGCAGGATGTTCTCCATCTTCATCGCCTCGACGACGGCGAGCGGCTGCCCGGCCTCGACCGCATCGCCCTCGCCGACATGGAGCGCGGTGAGCAGCCCCGGCATCGGGCACAGCAGGTATCTGGAAAGATCGGGCGGCACCTTCTCGATCATGTGGCGCGACAATTCGGCGAGGTGGGCGGGGAGCACGTCGATGATGTGCGCCGCCCCGCGCGTCGCCAGCCGCCACTGCCGCCCGCGCCGGCCGACCTGGACGGTGCGGCTGCGCCCGTCGATCGTGCCCTTGAACACCGGCTGGCCCGGCTGCCAGCGGCCGATGATCTCGTGCGCCTCGCCGTCGTCGACATAGGCGAGCGAGCCGCCCTCATAACCCTCGAAGCGGACCCGGTGCTCGCGTCCGGCGATTCGAACGATCCGCTCGCCGGGCGGCTGCACCGGATTGCCGAGCTGGTCGCTGATCGATCCGGCGCGCCGATCGGTCTCGAGCGCGAACAGCGCGGCGAGGGTGGCGAGGTCGCGGACGAGCCCGTCGTCCGCCGGGGCGCCGTTGAAGCCCTCCGGATATTCCTCGGCGATGAAGCCGGTGGTGAGCGCGCCGGCGCGGAAGCGCGGGTGCTGCATCAGCGCCGACAGGAAATCGACATTGTGGCCGATCCCCTCGATCCGGAACGAGTCCAGCGCCTCTATTTGCCGGTCGATCGCCTGCTCGCGCGTCTCGCCATAGGTGACGAGCTTGGCGATCATCGGGTCGTAGAACATCGAGACCTCGCCGCCCTCCTCGACGCCGTCGTCGACCCGGACGCCCTCGCGCGCGGCCGGGGTCTGGTAGCGCACCAGGCGGCCGGTCGAGGGCAGGAAGCCGCGATAGGGGTCCTCGGCATAGACCCGGTTCTCGATCGCCCAGCCGGTAAGCTTCACCTCGTCCTGGGTGAAGGCGAGCTCCTCGCCCGCGGCGATGCGGATCATCTGCTCGACGAGATCGAGGCCGGTCACCTCCTCGGTCACCGGATGCTCGACCTGGAGCCGCGTGTTCATCTCGAGGAAGTAGAAGCTCTCGCCCGACGTGTCGGCGCCCGAGACGATCAGCTCGACCGTGCCTGCGCTGTAATAGCCGACCGCGCGGGCCAGCGCGACGGCCTGCTCGCCCATCGCCTTGCGCATCTCGGGCGTGACGAAGGGGGAGGGGGCCTCCTCGACCACCTTCTGGTGGCGCCGCTGGATCGAGCATTCGCGCTCGTTGAGGTAGAGGATGTTGCCGTGCTTGTCGCCGAGCACCTGGATTTCGATGTGGCGCGGATTGACGATGAATTTTTCGATGAACACCCGGTCGTCGCCGAACGAGCTTTTCGCTTCCGATTTCGCGCGCGCGAACCCTTCGGCAATTTCGTCGCGGTTCATGGC
>DASWSP010000026.1:0-5514 GCA_036402575.1 Allosphingosinicella sp.
CGAGCCCAAGGCGCGCGCGCTCGTCACTCACGGTCATGCCGACCACGCCCGCGGCGGCCACGGCCAGGTGTGGGCGACTCCGGAAACGCTGGCGATCATGGAATGCCGCTACGGACCGCAGCAGGGCATAGCGGTCGATTACGGAGAGGTCGTGCGGATGGACGGCGTCGAGATCGGCTTCGTCCCCGCCGGCCATGTGCTCGGCTCGGCCCAGATCGTGATGGAATATGACGGCGAGCGCGTCGTCGTCTCGGGCGACTACAAGCGCCGGCCGGACCCGACGTGCGCGCCGTTCGAGCCGGTGCCGTGCGACATCTTCATCACCGAGGCGACCTTCGGCCTGCCGGTCTTCCGCCATCCCGATACGGGCTCGGAAATGGACCGCCTGCTCCTCCGCCTCCACGAGAACCCGGACCGCTGCATTCTCGTCGGCGCCTACGCCCTCGGCAAGGCGCAGCGCGTGATCATGGAGCTCAGGCGCCGCGGGCATCACGATCCGATCTATATCCACGGCGCGCTTCAGCGGCTCTGCGACCTGTACCGGGAGCACGGCGTCGAGCTTGGCGAGCTGCGTCCGGCGACGGGGGTGAAGAAGGACGAGCTCAAGGGGCGCATCGTGCTGTGCCCCCCCGGCGCGCTCAACGACCGCTGGTCGCGCCGGCTGCCCGATCCGATCACCGCGATGGCCTCCGGCTGGATGCGGATCCGCCAGCGCGCGCGCCAGCGCAATGTCGAGCTGCCGCTCATCGTTTCCGATCATGCCGATTGGGACGAGCTCACCGCCACCATCGCCGAGGTCGCGCCCCGGGAAGTCTGGGTCACCCACGGTCGTGAGGAGGCGCTCATCCACTGGTGCGCGATGCGCCAGATCAAGGCCCGCGAGCTCAACCTGGTCGGCTACGAGGACGAGGACGATTAGGTCGCGAGGTCGACGTACGAAGCCAGGGCGATCGCCGCGATCGCGAGCAGGCCCCACCGCACGGCGCGCTCGGCGGCAAAGCTGCCGGTGCGCGACAGGATCAGCGCGCTGCTCGGCATGACGAGCAGGAACAGCCCGACGGAAAGGAGCAGCCCGGCCTTCATGCCTGCCAAGCGCCAGCCGATCACGGCGAGCCCTGCCCAGAGCAGGCTGTAGATCAGCGCATCGAGGTTGAGACGCCGCAGACTAGTGCACCACCTGCGCGCCCCGCTGCAGGCCGGAGAGCGCGAGCTGCTCGTCGATCTGTGCCAGGAGGCGATCGAGCCCGGCCTGGTCCTTCGCTTCGGCGCGGGCGACGAGGACGTCCTGGGTGTTCGACGCGCGCAGCAGCCACCAGCCGTCGTCGGTGTTGACGCGGGCGCCGTCGGTGCGGTTGACGTTCGCGCCGCTCGCCTCGAGGCGGCCGAGCACTTCCTCGACTACCGGGAACTTGCGGCTCTCGTCGACCTGGAAGCGCATTTCGGGCGTATTGACCATATCGGGCATAGCCGAGCGCAGCGCCGTCAGCGAGCCGCCGAGCTGGGTGACGGCGCGGATCAGGCGGACGGCGGCGTAGAGCGCGTCGTCGAACCCGTAATATTCGTGGGCGAAGAAGATGTGGCCGCTCATCTCGCCGGCGAGCGGAGCGCCGGTCTCCTTCATCTTCGATTTGATCAGGCTGTGGCCGGTCTTCCACATCAACGGCTGTCCGCCGAGCTCGGCAATCCGGTCGTAGAGCGCCTGGCTCGCCTTGACGTCGGCGATGATCGTCTCGCCGGGCCGCGCCTTCAGCACCGGCTCGGCCAGGACGGCGAGCAGCTGGTCGCCCCAGACCACCCGGCCCTCGCCGTCGACCGCGCCGATGCGGTCCCCGTCGCCGTCGAAGGCGACGCCGAAGTCGAGGCCTTTCTCCGCCACGAGCCGCTTCAAGTCGGCCAGGTTCTTCTCGTCGGTCGGATCCGGGTGGTGGTTGGGGAAGCGGCTGTCGACGTCGGTGTAGAGCAGGTGATGCTCGCCGGGCAGCAGCTTGACCAGCCGCTCGACGACCGGCCCGGCGGCGCCGTTGCCCGCGTCCCAGCCGATCCGGAAGCCGCGCCCGTCGAAATTCTGCAGCAGCCGCTCGACGTACATGTCCATGATGTCGGCATCCGAAACGCCGCCGCGGCCCTCGACCCAATCGCCGTCGGCGGCGAGCCGGCCGAGGCCCTGTATGTCCTCGCCGAAGAAGGCGTTGCCGAACATCACCATCTTGAAGCCGTTGTAATTGGCCGGGTTGTGGCTGCCGGTGATCATGATGCCGGCGTCGACCTCGAGCTCGGCCTCGGCGAAGTAGAGCATCGGCGTTGGACCCAGGCCGACCCGAACGACGTCGATGCCGCTGCTGGTGAGGCCGCGGATCAGCGCCGCCTCGAGAATCTCCGAGCTTTCCCGGCCGTCGCGGCCGACCACGACGCGGGTCCCGCCGCCGCGCCGCACCAGCGTGGCGAAGCTGCGGCCGAGGGCGTGCGCATCGGCTTCCCCCAGGGTCTCGCCGACGATCCCCCGGATGTCGTATTCGCGCAGCGAGGTCGGGTGGAAACGATGGCTCATGGGGAACTCCGTCAGCTGCTAGGACGCGCGGGGCGTGCGGCGGTTCAATTCGGCGACGAGCGTGTCGCGCGCGACGTTGACGCGGTTGGCAAGCTCAGCGGAACCGCCGGTATCCGGATGGACCTTCGCGATCAAGCGGCGGTGCGCGTCGCGTATCTCGGCAAGTGTCGCACTTTCGTCCAGCCCGAGCAGCTTGCGCGCGTCGTCGACCGGCATCGTCGCGGCCCTGGCGCGGCGGGTCCGGTAGACGCCCCACAAGGCCGCGCCCGTGATCAGCGGCAGCCCGATCGCCAGCCGCCCGGTGCTCGCGAAGCGCAGCCCGAGCAGCAGCGCCGCTCCGGCGATGCCGTCCTCGAAGGTCAAACCCCTCAGCTTCCCGCGCCACCACGCCCAGCCGAGCGCGGCCGCGCCGAGCAGGATCAGCAATACCGGCATCGACTATCCCGCCAGCGCGGCGCGCGGTTGCGGCACGGCCTCGCCCGGCTCGGGCAGCCCGAAGCCCGCGATCATCTCGCGCAGCTCCTGCCGCGCGGCGATGTGGCTGAGGCCGACGCTGCCGAGTTCCTTGAGATCGAGCAGGGTCAGGCCGGACGGGAACAGCTCGCGGTAGATGACCCGCTCGCCCAAACCCGGAATGACTCGGAAGCCGACCCGGCGCGAAAGCTCGTCGAGCGCCTTGCCGACCCGGCGCATGTTCTTGGCCTCGATATGCTGGAGGCGGTTCCTCAAGAGCACCCAATCGACGCTGGCGCCGGTGGTCTTGGCGCGCTGGGTGCGGCTGTTCCAGACCAGCTCGGCGTAGAAGCTCGGCCGCTTGATCTTGTAGGTCTCGGGGTCGACCTCGCCGATCAGGTCGAGATCGACGAAGCTGTCGTTGATCGGCGTGACCATCGTGTCGGCGCGCAGCATCGCCGCACGCGCATAGGGATCGTCGCGGCCGGGCGTGTCGATCACCACCACCTCGGCGTCGCGCGCCAGCCGGTCGAGCTGGCCGGTGAGATCGTCGTTCTTGGACGGATCGAAGGTCTCGTAGACCGGCATCGGCAATTCCTTGCCGACCCGGGCGATCGTCGCCGCGCGGTTGTCGAGGTAGCGGCCGAGCGTGCGCTGGCGGGTGTCGAGATCGACCGCGGCGACGCGGCGGCCGGCCGCGGCGAGGGCGACGGCGCTGTGCACGGCAGTGGTGGATTTCCCGGTGCCGCCCTTTTCGTTGGCGAACACGATGAAGTGCGGCCTTGCGCCAGTCATATCTCCCCCTGTCCCCCGTTCTCTTGATCTTGCCTCGGGCACCCCGCAAAGAACCCGCCGCGATCCTATCTTAACCTTCGAGTGGAGGCTATGGCCGCCTTGCAGATTATCCACCGGAAAGATGCGCTTAGCCGAGCCCTTGGCGGGATTCGCGGGGAGGGCGGCAGCATCGCTTTCGTGCCGACGATGGGAGCGCTGCACGAAGGGCATATGGCGCTGGTGCGCGAGGCCCGAAAGCACGCAACCCACGTTGTCGCTTCGATTTTCGTCAACCCCACCCAGTTCGCGGCCAACGAGGACCTTGCCACCTACCCGCGCCGCGAGGCCGCGGATGCGCGGATGCTGGAAGCGGAAGGGTGCGCGCTGCTCTGGGCACCGAATGCCGCCACCATGTATCCCGAAGGCCACACCACCTCGATCCACGTGGGCGGGGTCGGCGAGGGCCTGTGCGGCGCCTCCCGGCCGGGCCATTTCGACGGGGTCGCCACCGTCGTCGCCAAGCTCCTCAACCAGGTCCGCCCCGACGTCGCCCTGTTCGGCGAGAAGGATTATCAGCAGCTCGCCCTCATCCGCCGGCTGGTGCGCGACCTCGACCTGCCGGTGGCGGTGGTCGGAGTCCCCACGCAGCGCGACGCCGACGGCCTCGCTTTGTCTTCGCGCAACGCCTATCTATCTGAGGAAGAACGACTTTCAGCACGAGCGCTGCCGCGCGTCCTGGTCGAAGCCGCGCAGGCGATCCGCGACGGCCGCGGCGTCGAGCAAACCCTCCAGGAGGCACGCGACAAGCTCGGCCGGGGAGGGTTCGCGTCGGTCGAGTATGTCGAGCTGCGCGACGCGGAGACGCTGGCGCCCCTTTCCGCGCTGTCGCGCCCCGCGCGGCTGCTCGCCGCCGCCCGGATCGGCACCACCCGCCTCATCGACAACATCGCGGTCGAGCCGATGGCCTGATTGGTCACCGCGTCGTTAACCATTCCTTTAAACCGTGTCGGCCAGACATTGCCTGGACAAGAGAGCAATGGGGGCATGTCAGATGGCAAATGGGATGAAGACGGCGACCTTCCTGATGGAAAGCCGCCTCGCGGACGCGGCCAGAGGCAACGCGGAAGCGCTGTATGAGCTCGGCGTCGCTTACTCGACCGGCACGCACGGCCTCGAGGTCGACCTGATCGAGGCGCACAAATGGTTCAACCTCGCCGCCCTCAACGGCAGCCGCCGCGGCCAGGAAAGCCGCGCCGAGATCGCCGAGGAAATGAGCGCCCGCGAGATCGCCGAAGCCCAGCGCCAGGCCCGCGCCTGGCTTTCGGAACTCAGCCGCCGCGCGGCCTGACCTCCCCAGCGGCAGCAGAAGAGCTCCTCGATTGCACAGGCGCCGCCTCCATCGCAGCCTGCGCCGGCTCTAGCTCTTCCGGAACGGCGTCATTTCTTCCAGCGCCTGGATTTCGTGGGTGACGGCGCGGCGCTCGGCCTCCAGATAATCCGCCACCGCCGCATGCAGGCGTGGATCGGCCAAATGATGCGCCGAATAGGTCGGCACCGGGCGATAGCCGCGGCTCAATTTGTGGCCGCCCTGCGCTCCCGCCTCGACCCGCTTCAGCCCGCGCTCGATCGCGGCGTCGATCGCCTGGTAATAGCAGAGCTCGAAATGAAGGTGCGGCACCTCCTCGGTGCAGCCCCAATAGCGGCCGTAGAGCGTGTCGGCGCCGATCAGGTTGAGCGCG
>DASWSP010000027.1:0-126014 GCA_036402575.1 Allosphingosinicella sp.
GCCGGTCGCGAAATCGAGGAAGTGATAGAAGAAGCCGTTGTGGCCGGTGCGCCCGGTCGGCTCCGGCCCCTGCGGCGCACGCTCGAAGAAGCGCAAGGTCGCCAGCGTCCGCTCGCGATTGGCGGCCCGATCGATCCAGCCATTCTTCTCGCCGATGCCATAGGCGGTGAGCGCGAAGCCGACGGCAGCGATGCTGGAAAAGGATTGCGTCGGCCAGCGATCGTGAGCGAGCCCGCGCGTCCTGTCGGTGGTGTCCCAGAAGAAGCGGAACGTCCGCTCCTTCAGGTCGGCGAGGGAGAAGCCCTCCCCAGCCGTCTTGAGGCCTTCGCTGCCCAAGGCGCAACCGGCGAGCAAACTCCCGCCACCCAGGAGAATGGAGCGGCGGTCGAGAAGCGGCAAATCTGTCATCGGCAAAAGCATCACTCAAAACGGGGCGGACGGCCAAACCGGCCGCCCGCCGGGTTGGATCAGAAACGATACGCAGCACGGAACTGGATCCGGCGCGGCAGCGTGATCACGCTATTGCCTAACCGGCCCGGCTCAAGCGCATCGGTACCACTGAAGAAGCCATCAAAGCCTTCGTAATTCTTGTTGTTGAAGGCGTTGAGTAGATCGACTGCGAACTCCAGCCGATCTTTGTTCCCGAAGACGCTGAAATGCTTGATCAGCGACAGGTTGACTTCGCAGAACGCGAACAGCCCCAGGCAGTTCTTCTCGGGATAGGCCGCCGTGAACCTCAAGCGGCCCACGTCGAACCCCTCGGTGGCATCGGTCACCTGATAAGCTCGACCGCTGCCCAATGTCGTGAGGGTGGAGATCTGGAAGCCGAGCGGGAGATCGAGGATGCCCGAGAGAACCAGCCGATGGCGTTCGTCCCCCGGCCGTGGACGCCAGCCGTAATCGTCAGGCGTGATCCCGTCGAGGCTGAACAAATCGTTCCCGTTCTGCTCGCCCTTCGAGAGGGTATAGGCGATGTTGAAGCCGTAGCCCGACGCCTCCGTGTAATTCTTCTCGAGCGTGAAGAACAACGCCTTGTAGCGGGTGTCGAGACCGTCGTAGCCGATCAGGACGTTCGCAAAGCCGAACGGCCTCACTGGATCGGTGTTGCAGCAATTGCCGAGGCCGTTGTTCTGGCGCGTCGCAAACAGGTGGGTGTAGCCATTTCGGCCACGCTGATAGGAGGCGGACAGGGTAGCGAGGACTGCGCCGAAGCGTTGGCGGACGCCGAGGCTTGCCTGGTCGTTCACGGGTGGCTTGGCATCGTTTTTCACAGCGAAGAGTTCGGGCAAGCCGCTCTGGGCAGTCGCGCGCAACGCGAGCAATCCTTCCCTCGTCAGATAGCTCGGGTTGAACGGCACCGTAGGCTGGCCGGAGCGCGGCGCACCATCGTCCGAAAAACGGAACAGGCCGATCGGATTGATAGATCGCGACAGCTCGTCCTGCGTGTTGTTGAAGTTGTTTCGGTCATAATAGCGCCCGATGCCGCCGAAGATCACCGTCCTCTGATCGCCTCGCAGATCGTAGGAGAAGCCGAGGCGGGGAGCGAAGGCGCCGGTGAATGGATCGCGATTGTTGCCGTCGCTGATGTAATTCTCGGGGTCGAAATAGGGGGTTGCCGGCAACGCCCGTAGTGCCGCAGCAGCATTGGGGGGCGTTACATAATCGTTGTTGAAGCCGTTAGTCTCATAGTCCCAGCGGATGCCGGCATTGATTTCCAGCTTGTCGGTGACCTCCCAATCGTCCTGGATATAGAGCCCGATCTGGGTGTTAGTTGCGGCGAGCCTCGAATTTCCGAGCCCCAGCCTGGCTTCGAACGGAAACGAAAAGTCGAGATCATCCGCCGGATTGTTCGGCGTTCCCTGATCGCTCCTGATGAACGAATAGCGCGGCTGGAGGAAGGACGCGTTGTTGAACTCGATGTCGGTCACCTCGACACGGGCACCGATCTTGATCGTATGACGATCCAATCCGAGATAGGTGAAGTCGTCGCGGATCGTATAGCTCTGCTGAACCTCGCGCCGGGTGGAGTCCTTGCCGCCAAAGGTCAACACGCCGAGATACTCGTATTGCGGTAGGTCCGGGTTCAACGACGTCGGATTGAAGACGTAATCCAGATAGTTGAGGCTGATTTCGTTGACGAACGCGTCTTGGGTACGCGTCCATTTGAGCAGGTATGTGTCAACCTTGTTGATCTTGTTCTCGGCCACCTCGTACGAGTTCGTTCCGCCGAAATTCTGAATATCGCTCTCCTCGCGCCTGCTGAACGACAGGTCCACGAGGTCCTGATCTGTCGGCGTATAAGTCAGCTTGCCAAAATAGAAATCGCCACGGAACGGGCTGACGAACGCGCCCTCGAATTCGCTGATCCGCCGCCCTGAACTTGCCTCGAACGCCGCTCGCGCGGCAGCGTCGCCCTGTGCCGTCACATTGAAGGCGCGATCCTGATCGTTGCCTTCGTAGGTAAAGAAGTAGAACAGCTTATCGCGGATGATGGGGCCGCCGAGCGCGACACCATATTGCTTGCGCTCGAAGTCCGGCTCCGGGCGGTTCTGGCGCTTGTTGATCGCGTCGATCTCGCTCAGGCTCTTGTCGGTATACTGGCCGAAAATCTCCCCGTGAAGTTCGTTGGTGCCGGACTTGGTCACGGCGGTAACGATCGCCGATCCGGCTTGCTCGTACTCAGCCTTGTAGTTCTGCGTGAGAACGCGGAACTCCTGGACGGCAAGCTGGCCGAACGGGTTGCCGCGGCTGTTCTGCTGGCCGGCGATGCCGCCCTCGCGCAGCTTGTTCTTGAGGCTGACGCCGTCGATGAAGACGTTCACCTGGCTGCGCGTCGCCGCACCCGACTGGATACCCTTGTCCGTCTCGCTGTCGTTATAAACCACGCCTGGGGCGAGCGCGGCGAACGACAGGAAGTTGCGGTCCGTCTGCGGCAACGTTCGGATCTGCGTCGTCGACACGTTGGTGGCGATTTCGCTGGTCCGCGTCTCGACGAGCCGGGTGCCGGTGACGACGATCGCGTCCCCTTGCGCGGTTACCGGCGGCTCGCCTTCGACCGGCTGGACCGGCTGGCCCAAAGTGACGTCAAGCGTCGCCGTCTGGCCGATGCCGACGGAGATGTTCTGGGTGACGGTAGTGCCGCCGGCGCCGGTGTAGACGATCTGGTAATTTCCGGGGCGCAGGCCGGACAGCGTGTAATTGCCGGTGGCATCGGCAGTCGCCTCGATGATCCGGTTGGTGCCAAGCTCGCGCGCGGCAACCCGCGTCCCAGCGGCGGGGCTGCCATCGGGACTGGCGATTTGCCCGCTGATCCGGCCGGTGGTGGTCTGCGCTGCGGCAGGCGCCGGCACGATCATCGTCCCGCCCACCGTCGCGGTCGCGAGCAGCATCGCCTTGAGGCCGGCGGTCATGATCCCGGCGCGGGGCCGCGGCGTGAGGTCGGCGTTCATTCTACGTATCTCCCCTGTTTCAAGCTGTCTTCACCATTGGATTTTGGCGCCTTGCGGCCGCGGTGGCCGCACGATCTGCGGATGACGAGTTCCGGTACGACGGTCTCGCTCTCCACCTCGGTCGGCTGCTCGATGGTCGAGGCGAGCCGCTCAAGCGCCTTGCGGCCGAAATCGGCGACGTTGATGCGCATGGTGGTGAGCGGCGGGCGCAGGAAATGCGCCAGCGGAACATCGTCGAAACCGCCAAGCGCGATCTCTCCGGGGACCGCGATGCCAAGCTCGTCCAGCGCGTCGATGCAGCCGGCAGCCATCATGTCGTTGGCAGCGAAGATCGCGTCGGGTCGCGGATCGAGTGCGGCGAGCGCGAGGCCGGCGGCATAACCCGAGGCCACGCTGAAATCGCCGCGGACGACATAACCATCGTCGAGCGGCTCCGGACGCGCATCTAAATAGCCCCGCAGCCGCTCTGTCGCGTCGCTGTTGCCAACCGGCCCGGCAATGTGAGCGATACGGCGCCGGCCATTGCCGGCGAGGTGGCGCACCATCGTCACCGCGCCGACATAATCCTCGACATCGACCGCGGATTTGCCGTCGAACGCTGCAGCGTTCATCAGCACGGTCGGCAGCCCCTCCGGCAAATGGCGGGCGACAAAGGCGTGATCGAGATGCGGCGACATCAGCAGCAGCCCGTCCACCCGGCCCCGCATCGATCGGATCGCCGCCGCCGCTTCCTCGGGATTGCCGTGGGAGGTGGACACGAGCAGGTGAAGGCCCCGCGCCCTTGCCGCATTATCGGCGCCGCGCAGCAATTCCGAGAAGAACTCGCCGTGAAGGTCCGGCAGCACGATGCCGATCGTGGCGGTCCGGCGCATGATCAGGCTGCGTGCACCCTCGTGCGGCACGTAGCGCAGGCGCTCGGCGGTCTTGAGGATGCGGGTGCGGGTGGCTTCGCCGACGCGGCCGACGCCGTTCAAAACGCGGGAGACCGAGGCGATCGAAACATCGGCCTCGCGGGCAACATCCTTGATCGTGACCGTTTTCACAGGCCCGCCGAATGGATCAACTGCGGTGCCGTCCCGCTGCCCGTATGGCTCACAGACCCCACATCCTCCTGCTGCCGCCGTTTCGTGCCCCGGGAGGATCCGGTGGCGAAATCGGTCGGCTGGGTAATCGTTTTCTCTCGGGTGCCTAAACTTCTATCGAAATTGTGTAAAGTGTTGCAACATTGGTAAATGTCACAAATCAGGAGCAGCGACAAAAATGCCGCACTTCGAAGGCCTGCCATGGCTGCGCGCGATCGGAATGGCGGCGGCGCTTCAGGCGGCTTCAGGACAGGCGGCCGAGCCGGTGAAACGCACCTACATCAATCCGATCGACCTTGATTATCGCTATAATTTCGAGCTCGAAAATGAAGGCAATTCGCACCGCAGCGGTGCTGACCCGGTCATCGTCCGGCACAAGGGCGCTTATTATCTCTTCCTGACCCTGGCCGACGGCTATTGGCGGTCAACCGACCTTATCGACTGGCGCTTCGTGACGCCTAGCCGATGGCCGTTCGAGGGCAATGTCGCGCCGGCGGCCTGGTCGGACGGCGATTATCTGTACCTGATGCAGTCCTCCTACGAGCCCAAGTCGATCCTCTATACCGACGACCCGGCGTCCGGCCGCCTCGAATTCTTCAAGCGGCGGATGCCGCCGCTGCCCAACGCGATGCCGATCGGGCATGAGGAGCGCGTGCCGCCGGGCAAGATCCCCCCCGGCCCCTGGGACCCCGCTTTGTTCAAGGACGATGACGGGCGTTGGTACCTCTATTGGGGCTCGTCCAATGTCTACCCGCTCTACGGCATCGAGGTCGATCACGGCCGCCGGTTCGCCTATATCGGCGAGCCCAGGGCATTGATGAAGCTTCACCCGGACCGGCACGGCTGGGAGCGCTTCGGCCAGGATCACGATCATCCCACCATCAGGAACGGCTGGGTTGAAGGCGCCTGGATGACCAAGGTGGGCGGCCGCTACTACCTCCAATACGGAGCGCCCGGGACCGAGTTCAACGCCTATGCCAACGGCACCTATGTAAGCGAGAGCCCACTGGGCCCGTTCACCTATGCGCCGTACAATCCGGTCGCCTACAAGCCGGGCGGGTTCGTCAATGGCGCCGGCCACGGCTCCACCTTCCGGGACGAACATGGCAATTGGTGGAATTCGGGAACGCCCTGGATCGGCCACAACTGGAATTTCGAGCGGCGGATCGCGATCTTCCCCGCCAGTTTCGAAGCGGACGGCCAGATGGCCGTCTCGGCGCGCTTCGGCGATTTTCCGCATTTCGTGCCGACGTCGAAAATCGACAACCCGGAGAGCCTGTTCACCGGCTGGATGCTGCTCTCCTACCGCAAGCCGGTCATCGCTTCATCGACGATGGGTGAATTTGCGGCCCAGCGGGTGACGGACGAGAATCCGCGCAGCTTCTGGGTCGCCGCCAGCAACCGACCGGGTGAGACGCTGACCGTCGACCTCGGCGCCCGCAAGACGGTGCGCGCGGTGCAGGTCAACTTCGCCGACTACAAGTCGGGCGTGTTCGGCGATGGGCCGAATGTCTACACCGAGTTCCGCCTGCTTCACTCGCTCGACGGCCGCACCTGGTCCCCGCTCGCGAGTACGAAGGCGCCGCGGCGCGACCGGCCGAACGCTTATTTCGAGCTGCCGGCGCCAGTGCGCACCCGCTACATCCGCTACGAGCATGGCCACGTTGCCGCGGCCAATCTGGCCATCAGCGACCTGCGCGTGTTCGGAAATGCGGGCGGCAAGCCGCCGTCGGCGCCCCACGGCGTGACGGCGACCCGATCGAGCGATCCGCGCAACGCGGTCGTGCGCTGGAGCCCGCTGCCCGGCGCGACAGGCTACAATGTCCGCTGGGGCATCCGCCCCGACCGGCTAAACCTCACCTACCAGCAGTTTGCCGACAAGGGCACGCAGCTGGAGCTGCGCGCACTGACGGCGGGGCAGTCCTACCACGTCGCCGTGGAGGCGTTCAACGAGACCGGGGTGTCGCCGCTCAGCGCGACGGTCCACCTGCCCTAGGCGCGGAGCAGCTCAAACGAGCCCTGGACCCCGCTCTCGGCGGACGGGGCGATCCAGACATCGAACATGCCGGCCTCCGCCGTCCACTTAAGGTCGCGCCCGACGAACTGCAGGTCGTCGCGCTTGAGCGTGAACGCGACCCGCTGCGCGGCGCCGGGCGCGAGCGTCACATGCTTCCAGTCCCTGAGCTGCCGGATCGGCCGAGTGATGCTGGCGGCACGGTCGTGGATGTAGAGCTGGACGAGCTCGGTCGCCTCGCGCCGGCCGCTGTTTCGAACGGTGGCGCTGACTTCGATCGAGCCGTTCCAGGCTAGCTTGCCGCCGCCGACCTCCAGCCCTTCATAGACGATATCGCCATAAGTGAGGCCGTAGCCGAAAGGATAAGCGGCGGTGTTCAGGATCTCGCGATAGCGCGACTTGAACTCCTCGCCCTGGCGGCTGGTGACCGGCGGCCGCCCGGTGACCTTGCGGTCGTAAAAGAAGGGCGATTGCCCGCCGGATTTGGGGAAGCTGATCGGCAGCCGCCCGGACGGGCCGTGATCGCCGAACAGGATGTCGGCGATCGCAGTGCCGGTTTCGGTGCCCAGGAACCAGGTGACGAGGATCGCATTCGAATTCGCGACGGCTCCATCCAGCTCCAGCGCCCGGCCGTTCTTGAGCAAGATTACCATCGGCTTGCCGACCGCGGCCACGGCTTCGGCGAGCGCCTGCTGCGGCTCGGGGACCGCGATTTCGATACGCGATTGCGCCTCGCCGGACATCCGCTCGCCTTCGCCGATCGCCAGCACGATGACGTCCGCGGCGCGCGCCGCGGCGACCGCCGCTTCGATGCCGCCCGCGATCGAAGCCTCCGCGTCCGACCCGCGCACGACGGCAAGGTCGGCATCGTTGGTCAGCGCGTGGCGAAGGCCCTGCTCGATGCTGACGGCGTATTTGGAGTTGCTGAACAGTACCCACGGACCGTTGAGGTCGTGCGGCCCTTGCGAAAACGGGCCGATCAGTGCGATCTTCCGGCCGGACTTCGGCAGCGGCAGCACGCCGTCGTTCTTGAGCATCACGATCGATCGGCGCGCCGACTCGCGGGCGAGCGGGCGGTGTCGCGGTTCGTCGTTCTTCTCCGAGGTCCCCGGCCCCATCCGAGCGAACGGATCGTCGAACAGGCCGAGCTTCTGCTTGAGGTTCAGCACCCGCCGAACCGCCTCATCGACCGCGGCCTCGGGCACTTCGCCGGCACGGACGAGGTCGGGCAGGTATTTGGAATAGAGCCCGCTGGCCATGCTCATGTCGACGCCGCCGAGAAAAGCGAGCTTGGCCGCCTCCCGCTCGTCGGCGGCGAAGCCGTGGGCGATCAGCTCGAGATCGCCGGTGAAGTCGGAGACGACGAAACCCTCGAAACCCCATTCCCCCTGCAAGATGTCTTTGAGCAACCAGCTGTTGCCGTGGGCGGGAATGCCGGCAATGTCGTTGAACGAGGCCATGGTGGCCAACGCCCCCGCTCCGAAGCCGGCCTGGAACGGGGGGAAGTAAACCTCCCGCAGCGTCCGCTCGGAAATGTCCACGCTGTTGTAGTCGAGGCCGGCAACGGCGGCGCCGTAGGCGGCGAAATGCTTTGGCGTTGCCAGCATGGCCTGCCGGTCGGCGAGCCCCCTGCCGCCCTGGAAGCCGCGGACCCGCGCAGCGGCGAAGCGGCTGCCGAGCAGGACATCCTCGCCGGCCCCTTCCACTCCCCTGCCCCAGCGAGCGTCGCGGGCAATGTCGACCATCGGCGCGAAGTTCCACGCCAGTCCCGCCGCCGTGGCTTCGACGGCCGCCGCGCGCGCGGTGCGCTCGGCCAGATCCGCATCGAAGCTCGCCGCCTCGGCGAGAGGCACCGGAAAGACGGTGCGGAAACCGTGGATCACGTCCGCCGCGAAGAGCAGCGGAATCTTGAGCCGGCTCTCCTTGACCGCAACCTCCTGCATCCGTCGATGCCAGTCGACGCTGGCGCCGTTGAACACCGCCCCCAGGCGCCCCTCGCGCACCTGCTGGGCCTGTTCTTCGCGAGTGCCCGGCACCGACGCCGGATTGGCAGCGGCGGCAGGGGCGCTGGCGAGCGAGGCGGGAAAGATGCTCAATTGCCCCGCTTTTTCTTCCAGTGTCATCTGGCTGATCAGGCGTTCGATGATGGCTATCCTTCTTTGTAGTGCGGCAAGAACGGGCGCCCCGCCGATAGCGAAGGCGCTAATGGTGCCCAAGAGCAGGGTCCGGCGGCTGAGCGCGGACACGATCATTCATGGCTCCTCGGCACGAGACGGCGAAACGCCGCGGAAATGACCGGCGTCCCCGGCAGGGTCAAGGCCCCCGAGCGTGGGTAAATCCGTTACCCACGGCGTATACGCATGCTCCCATTTCTCCAGTGGCGTGTTGCTCGCATAAAGCACCGCTGACTTTCTCGAAAGCCACGCCGGCAGGTCGGCAGGCCCTTTTTAACCCCGCAATTTGAATATTCATTAGATCAACCTAAATTAGGTTCATCTAATGGAGGATGGAATGCAGCCCGATCTCGTCACTCGATTCGGCCGCCACGCCGCAGAGGCCGTCAGCCTGCTGAAGGCATTGGCCAGCGAGCCGCGCCTGCTCGTGCTCTGCTACCTCGCTGAAGCAGGCGAGATGGCTGTCGGGGAACTGGCGGAGCAAGTCGGCCTCAGCCAATCGGCCTTGTCGCAGCACCTCGCCAAGTTGCGCGAGGAGGGGCTCGTCGCGACCCGCAAGGAGGCCCAAACCGTCTTCTACCGCGTTTGCGACCCGAAGGCGGAACAGCTGCTCGGCCTTCTCCACGACCTCTTCTGTCCGGAGCTCGGCCGGGAGAGCGCCACCGGAAACCAGGGAAGTTGATCATGGACAAGGACATCAATCTCCACCGCGCCGCCCTTCAGGTAGAGGCCGTGCTGCAGGGCAAGGCCCGGACGCCGCACGTCGAAGCCTTTTTCGACGAGCCGACCTTCACCGCCAGCTACGTGGTGCACGATCCCGCGACCAAGGTTGCGGCGATCATCGACAGCGTGCTCGATTTCGACCAGCCGTCGGGGCGGACCAGCTTCGACTCCGCGGACGCGATGATCGCTTATGTCGAGGCCGAAGGGCTGAAGGTCGAGTGGCTGCTCGAGACGCATGCCCATGCCGACCACCTGTCGGCCGCGCCCTATCTCCAGGAGAAGCTGGGCGGGAAGCTCGTCATCGGCGCCGAGATCATCACCGTGCAGGATATGTTCGGGAAGATCTTCAACGAAGGCACCCGCTTCGCCCGCGACGGCTCGCAGTTCGACCGCCTGCTTGTCGATGGCGACACGCTGATGATGGGCGAGATCCCGCTGATCGCGCTCCACGTTCCCGGCCATACGCCGGCGGACATGGCCTACATCATCGGCGACGCCGTGTTCACCGGGGATACGATGTTCATGCCGGACTACGGCTCGGCACGGGCGGACTTTCCCGGCGGCGACGCGCGCCAGCTCTATCGCTCGGTCCGCCGCCTGATGAAGCTGCCCGACCGGAGCCGCGTCTTCCTCTGCCACGATTACAAGGCGCCGAACCGGGACGAATATGTCTGGGAGACGACGATGCTCGCCGAACGCACCGCCAACGTTCACTTGCACGACGGGGTCAGCGAGGAGGATTTCGTCGAGATGCGCACTCAGCGCGACGCGACGCTGGCGATGCCGAAGCTCATCCTGCCATCGATCCAGGTCAACATGCGCGGCGGCCGGATGCCCGAGCCCGAGGAAGACGGCGTCAGCTACCTCAAGCTCCCGATCAACCAGCTTTAAGAGGAGAAGGTAATCATGGAAGCGATGACGCCGTTCGTGGCGATCGGCGGCGGCTTGCTGATCGGTTCCGCCGCCGGGCTCCTCCTGCTCCTGACCGGCCGCGTCGCCGGCGTCAGCGGGATGATCGCCTCGGCGACGAGGATGGGCTCAGGGGGCACGCCCTGGTCTCAGGCCACGGCCTTCATCGTAGGCCTGCCGATCGGCGCAGCCTTGATCGCGCTGCTGGTGCGCACGCCGGAGGTGATCGTCACTTCCTCGGTGCCGCTGCTGATCGTCGCGGGTCTTCTGGTCGGCTTCGGCACCCGGCTCGGCAACGGCTGCACCAGCGGCCACGGCGTCTGCGGCATGGCCCGGCTGTCGCCTCGGTCACTTGCCGCCACGGCGACCTTCATGGCGAGTGCCGCCGCCACCGTCTTCATCCTGCGCCACGTGATCGGAGGCTGACATGCGCAATCTCTTCCCTGGCCTGATCGTCGGAATCATCTTCGGCGCCGGGCTGGCCCTTTCGGACATGGTCAACCCGGCGCGCGTGCAGGCGTTTCTCGACGTCGCCGGCGACTGGGATCCGACTTTGATGTTCGTCATGGGGGCGGCGCTGGTGCCGTCCGCCCTCGCCTATCTGATCCGGCGCCGGATGACCCGGCCGCTGCTCGGCGACCTTTTCGCCATCCCCGAGAGCCGCACGCTCGACCGCCGGCTGCTGGTTGGCGCCGCCATGTTCGGCGTCGGCTGGGGGCTCGTGGGCTTCTGCCCCGGGCCCGCCGTTGCGGGGCTGGTGCTGGGCGCGTGGCAACCGTGGCTGTTCGTCGTCGCAATGCTCGCCGGCATGGCGCTGCACCACGTCTTTACCGCAACTCATGCCACTGCGCCTTCATACAAAGGATAATCACCATGGGATTCACACGACTTTCCGAGCAGTTGGTGACGGCGCCGCAGGTGCGGCCGGAGGACCTCCGTGAGATTGCCGCCTCAGGCTTCGTCGGCGTCATCAATACTCGACCGGACGCCGAGGAGCCCGATCAGCCGAACTCACTTGAGTTCGAGGTGGAAGCGAAGCGCGTCGGTCTCGCTTATTGGCACGTGCCCGTGGTGCCCGGCGCCATGACCGACAACGACGTTCGCTCCTTTGCCGCGGCCCTCGGCGAAGCGGACGGGCCGGTGCTCTCCTTCTGCCGAACGGGCAGCCGGTCCGCCGCCCTCTGGAAGGCCTCCCAGGCAGTCTCCTGACGCTTCGCCAGATTGGACGACCAGTCATGCTCGACACCATTCAATATCTGCTTGGAGCCGGATCGGGCGTGCTGGTCGGGTTCGTTCTGGGCCTGGTCGGCGGCGGAGGCTCGATCCTCGCCGTGCCCCTCATGGTCTATCTCGTCGGTGTCCCCAGCCCACATGTGGCAATCGGCACGAGCGCGCTCGCGGTCGCTGCCAATGCGCTGAGCGGGCTTCTCAACCACGTCCGCCACGGCGACGTGAAATGGCGGTGCTCGCTGCTCTACGCAGCAGCCGGCATCGCGGGTGCCTTTGCGGGGTCCACGGCAGGCAAGGCCTTCGACGGCCAGAAGCTGCTCTTCCTGTTCGCAATCGTCATGGTCGTGGTCGGCGTGCTGATGCTCCGCAATCGCCGCCGTGAGGGCAATCCTGCCGTCGTGCTCGGTCGGGAGAATGCACCGAAGCTCGTCGGCTACGGCGCCGGTACCGGCCTGTTTTCCGGGTTCTTCGGCATCGGCGGCGGGTTCCTGATCGTTCCGGGTCTCATTGCCGCAACCGGAATGCCGATGATCAAGGCGGTTGGCTCATCGCTGGTGGCGGTGAGCGCGTTCGGGCTGACGACTGCTGCTAACTACGCCTTCTCGGGCCTGGTGGATTGGGCACTTGCGGTTGTCTTCATCGGGGGTGGCGTATTCGGGAGCTTCCTGGGTGCGCGCTTGGGCAAGCGGCTCGCTGGCACCCAGGGTCGCCTGACCACCGTGTTCGCCGGGCTGATCTTCGTCGTCGCCGCCTATATGCTCTGGAACAGCGCTGTCGCGCTTTGAGTGAAGTGTGCCGGGCGTCGTAAAGCTCACCCCTTTGGCCTTTCCGCTGGAGCGCCTCCTCGCCCTCGCGCTGATATGGGCGCTCCTTGCGGCTCGCTGTGGCTGGTTCGGAAGGGGGACGGGCGAGCGAGGCGCACCCCGTGGGCTGCGCTCTCCATAGGGATCGTGGCGGCTCGGGTGAGCTTCGTCATAACGCACTGGGAGGCGTATCAAACAAGGCGGAGACGGCGTGGCTGACGCGGGAGTTTTGCCCGCGCCCGCTTTAGGCTAGAGCCGACGGATGCACAGAGCCCTTCAGCACTGGACGTGGCTGGCGCCGGTGCTTGCCTGGCCGCTGATCTTGATCAGCTTCGCGGCACCGGTTCCGGTCGTTTTGCTCGCGGTGATCCTGATTGCCGCGGTGCTGGCGGCCGTCCATCATGCGGAGCTTGTCGCGCACAAGGTGGGAGAGCCGTTCGGCACCTTCATCCTCGCGATCGCCGTTACAGTCATCGAGCTTGGGCTGATCATCAGCTTGATGGCGGCAGCCGGAGAAGGCGCAGCCACCCTCGCGCGCGACACCGTCTTCGCCGCGGTGATGATCATCCTCAACGGGCTGGTGGGCACCTGCATCTTCATCGGCGCCATCCGGCACAAGGAGCAGACATTTCAGCAGACCGGCGTCAGCGCGTCGCTCGCGACGATTTGCGCTCTAACGACGTTAACGCTCGTCCTTCCCAATTTCACGGTAAGCGAGCCTGGACCGGTTTATTCCCCCGCGCAGCTCGGCTTCGTGGCGGTGGTCTCGTTTCTGCTCTACATCGCTTTCGTCGGCGTCCAGACGGTACGGCACCGCGACTACTTTTTGCCCGACAAGGCGATGGCGGCCAACGAGGAGGTGCACGCCCCGCCTCCATCGAACCGTCAGACGCTCATCTCGGCCGTCCTGCTCGTCGCCTGCTTAGGGGCGGTGGTGCTTTTGGCGAAGACACTAGCCTCACCCATTCAGTCGGCCGTTGCCTCAGCGGGAGCGCCGCGAGCCGTCGTCGGCGTGATCATCGCTGCTCTCGTGCTTCTCCCGGAGGGGGTTGCAGCGGCCAGGGCGGCGCTGGCAAACCGGCTTCAGACAAGCCTCAACCTCGGCTTGGGATCTGCTCTGGCCACGATCGGCCTTTCAATCCCGGCAGTGGCGGCTTTGTCGCTTATCGCGGGGCTGCCCATCTCATTGGGCCTGGACGCGAAGAGCATCGTCTTGCTGTCCCTGACGTTGATTGTCTCTGCTTTGACCCTCGCGACCGCCCGCACCACCGTGCTCCAGGGCGCGGTGCACCTCGTCATCTTCGCAGTCTATCTGTTCCTTACGATTGTTCCCTGACCGGCCGTATTCGCGGCATCGTCCTCTGGCTGGGCAAGCTGGACTGACACGGGGTCGGTGCCCGCCCCACCCCCCTGGGGGGGGGTGCCCAAACTCTGGTACGGTCATGGCGCCGCGACAGATGTGAAGCTGGCACGGGAGCCGGAAGGCGGGGTCGACCTGACTCGCGGGGAGGGTCACCGAGCGGAGCTCAAACCTCCGCGGCCGCTGGTCACGCGCACCGCCACGCTCCTGATCCAAACCAAGCCCGCCCGTCGAGCTGATCTTGTTCGGCGGTCGACAGCGCTGACGAGACGCGCGGCGAATTGCCCCCCCCTCATCCGGGATCAGGAAACGGAGCCTTGTACGCCATTCGACTTTCCCAATGCGCTTCGGCGCTTTCCGTAGAATACGTAAATGCAAAGGCCGATCACGTTCCAGATCAGGCACCAGAGAAGGGTTTGGGCCGGCAAACTCACGAATAGATAGAGACACCCTCCAATGGTCCCCAGCCCGACCAGCCATGCCGGCCGAACGCGAAATGGCCGAGGGGCATCCGGTGCACGATATCGAAGCACCAGCAGACAGGCGCCAACTGCGATGAAGGCGATCAAGGTCCCGGCATTGGCAAGTGCGGCGACTTGTCCAATGGGCAGGAGCCCGGCGAGGACGGCAACCACCGCCGCAGTTGCGAGCGTGATACGCGTGGGGGTCCCCCGCCTTGAAATGAGCGCCAGCTTCCGAGGCAGGAACCCATCGCGCGCCATGGCCAGAAAAATGCGGCTCTGCCCGTAAAGAAACGCCAACAATACCGTCGGGAGCGCCACGATCGCCGTCGTCGCCACGAGCTGAGCGATGCCGGCTTCTCCAATCGACCGAAGGATGAGAGCGAGCGGCTCCGGGCTGTCGGCGAACTGCGTGAACGGGGCCGCCCCTACTGCGGCAGAGGCAACCAGCAAATATATGAGGGTGCAGACAGCCATCGAACCGATGATGGCGATCGGCAGATCTCGCTCCGGACGCTTGGTTTCCTCCGCCGCCGTTGAAATCGCATCGAACCCGTAGAAGGCGAAGAAGATGATCGCGGCAGCCGCCATGACGCCGCGCGGCACCCCGTCGTCGCCGAGGGTCGGCGCGAATCCAAAGGGCATGAAAGGATCGAAGTTCCCCGCGTCGAAATGGGGTGAGGCGTAGCCGACGAAGAGCAGCAATGTCGCGATCTTCACGACCACCAGAATGCTGTTGATGCGCGCGCTTTCCCGGGTGCCGAGCAACAGCAGCGCGGTGACCACGGCGATGATGAAGATGGCGGGAAGGTTGATCAGGCCGCCAAGTTCGGGACCCGTGGTCAAGGCTTCGGGGAAGCCAATCCCGACGAGGAGCGGCGAGGCATATCCCGACCACCCCACCGCAACCGCCGATACGACGAGCGAATATTCAAGGATCAGGCTCCACCCCACGACCCACGCGAACGCCTCGCCGAGCCCGGCATAGGCATAGCTGTAGGCACTTCCGGCGGCCGGCATCATGGCCGACAACTCGGCATAGGCGAGCGCGGCAAAGACGCAAACCGCGCCGGCGATAACGAAGGACAGCAGCACCGCCGGGCCCGCACGGTCGACGCCAACGCCGATCAGGGTGAGAATCCCCGTCCCGATGATAGCGCCGACACCCATGGCCATGAGCTGCGGCCAGGACAGGCTCGGCGGGAGAGCGTCCGCGCTCCGGGAGCCGGCCGGCGCGATCGGTTTGCAGCGTGTCCAACTGTTCAAGCGCGTCCTCCCGTAAAGTGTCCCTCAGCTCGAGGGATCGGTCATCCTGACTCCACTCCTCACGGTCTCTCGTTCGGAAACAGGAGCAGCCAGTCCGCCTCCGCCTGGATCCGCGCGAAGTAGCTCCAGCTGTCGACGTTGATCGATCGCTGCAGCCACGGTTTCGCTTTGTCGGCCTCGCCCCTGAGGATGTAGTAATTGGCGAGGCTGTATGCGGTCGACGCCGCCACGCCGTCGGCGGTCGCGAAGGCGCGGCCGCTGTCCTTGTCGCTGAAGAAGCTGTCGGCCGCGCGGTTGCCTTTGAACAGCTGCAGCCCGTCGAAATAAGTGTCCGAGCCGCCCTCGGGATGAACTTCGAAGAGCGTCAGATCATAATCGTCGAGCACCTTCTGTGCCTCGCGAAGGCGTCCGTCCCGCGCGAGCGACAGATATTCCCAATAGCCGTTCGCGGTGCGCGCATCGGCGTCGTGCGTGAAGGCGGAAGCCTCCGCCGACTTGGCGAACCAATTCGCCGCGTTATCGAAGTCGTGCTTGGCGAAATAGGCCTGGCCGAGGTGATAATAGAGATAATATTGCACGACGTCGGGATCGCCCCGAAAGTAATCCGGGCCCGGCTTCTCGCGCTCGAGCGGCTGACCTTCGTACAGCTTGGCCGCCTTCAGACCCAGTTCGATCGACTTGTCGAACTCGCGCAGCGAGAAATGGCGATGCGCGCGGTGGCGGAGCAGCTTGCCCGAATTGGGGAAGCGTTTCAGCGCCAGGTCGTAAACCGCCGCCGATTCCCGGGTGTAGCCTTGGTAGAAGAGGATGCGGCCGTACCAGGTCGCGGTATCGACGGTCATATTGCTGTCGAACGCCGCCTTCGCATCGCGCGCCGCACGCTCCAGCGTTTCGGTGGCGGCGATATTCGCGTTGCGGGCCGGGCTCGTGACCATCGGCTGGCCGAGCAGCGAGGTGCCCTGAAAGCTGCCTTGCTGCGCTGCCGCCGGTACGGCCGCGGCGACCAACAACAGGCCGGCCGATGCGAGCAATTTCCAACGCCTGGGTTTCATCATTGAATTCCTCCGAACTGATTTGGTCATTTCAATCGATGTCGAGGTCGAACTTCACACCCTGCGCGAGCGGAAGCGACGCCGAGTAGTTCACGGTTGCGGTCACTCGGCGCATGTAGTTCTTCCAGCTGTCCGATCCCGACACGCGGCCGCCGCCGGTGACCTTCTCGCCGCCGAAGGCTCCGCCGATCTCGGCGCCGCTGGTGCCGATATTCACGTTGACGATGCCGCAGTCGCTGCCCCGCGCGGACTGGAACCGCTCGGCTTCGCGCACATCGTTGGTGAAGATGCACGACGAAAGGCCCTGGGGCACGTCGTTCTGGAGCGCGATCGCCTCATCGAGTGTGTCATAGGGAAGGACGTAGAGGATGGGCGCGAAGGTCTCTTCGCGCACGATGTCGCTCTGGCGCGGCATTTCGACGATCGCCGGACGCACATAATAAGCATCCTCCATTCCCAGCACATCCACCCGTTCGCCGCCGTGAACGATGCCGCCCTCACGCCGCGCCTGTTCCAGCGCGCGCTGCATCGCGTCGGCGGCCTGCTGGTCGATCAGCGGGCCGACATGGGTGGCGTCCACCAGCGGGCTGCCGATCCGAAGGCTGGCGACGGTGGCGACCAGGCGCCCGACGAACTCGGCGCGAATGCTGTCGTGGACGATCAGCCGGCGGAGCGAGGTGCAGCGCTGGCCGCAGGTACCGGTCGCTGCGAAAACCGTGGCCCGCAGCGCGAGTTCGATGTCCGCGCTGGGTGTGACGATCGCGGCATTGTTGCCGCCGAGCTCGAGGATCGAGCGAGCGAACCGGCGCGCCGCCCGGACACCCACATCCTGCCCCATTCGAACGCTGCCGGTGGCGCTGACGATGGCGATGTCGTGGTGATCGGCGATGAACCTGCCGCATTCCGCCTCGCCGATCGCGATCTGCACCAGATGGTCGGGAGCAAGCTCGTAGTCTGCCGCTGCCTTCTGCAGCAGCCCGCAGAAGGCAAGCGCGGTCAGCGGGGTCTTTTCCGACGGCTTCCACACGGCACTGTCGCCGCAGACGATCGCGACCGTCGTTCCCCAGGCCCACACCGCTGCCGGGAAATTGAAGGCTGAGATCAGTCCCAGCACGCCCATCGGATGCCAATATTCGGTCAAGCGATGCTCGGGCCGCTCCGACGCGATCGTCAGGCCGAACAGCTGGCGGGAAAGGCCGACGGCATAGTCGCAGATATCGATGACTTCCTGGACCTCGCCCCGGGCTTCGGCCAGGATCTTGCCGTTCTCGATCGTGAGGAGTCGGGAGAGCGCTTCCTTGTGCTCGCGCACGAGCAAGCCGTACCGCCGGACGAGTTCGCCGCGGTGAGGCGCCGGGACGTCCTTCCACACCGAAAAAGCGCCGCGCGCCCTCGCGACGAGTGCGCCAAGATCGTCCGGGGTGTCAGCCCGCAACTTTGCCAGCACCGAGCCGTCGATCGGCGAACAGACGGCCAGGTCCGCTCCAAAACGATCGTCGATCGGCACGCCCAAGGTCCTGAATATGTCGACGACGCGTCGGTCGAACGGGTCCGGCCTCGGCTGCGTCGCGGTGGACTGAGGGTTTTGGTCGAAGGCGATCATCTGTGCGCATCCATTGACAGGTCGTGGAGTAGAATTGGGGCGTGGGTCAGGGCCGAGGCGCCCGGCCGTCGACGACCAGCCGGCCGTCCTTGATGACCGTGGAGACATGCTCCAGGACCGAGATATCGCGATAGGGATCGCCCCTTACCGCGATCATGTCGGCCAGCTTGCCCACCGCGATCGTTCCGAGGTTTTCAGACTGGTCGATCAGCGCCGCCGCCTCGACGGTCGCCGATCGGAGCGCCGCCATCGGAGTCATCGGCCCCTGCTCGACCATGTGGCGGAACTGCCTGGCATTCCGGCCGTGCGGCGAAACGCCGGCGTCGGTGCCGAACGCGATTTTCACGCCATGCCTGACGGCGAGACGGACATTCTGTCCGGAAACTCGGCGAGCGTCCGCCATCTTCGCCCGTACCGCCGGCGTGAACCGCTCCTCGTCCCCCTTCTCGTCGACGTCGAGCAGTCCGAGCGTCGGGACCAGATAGGTGCCGCGCCTGGCCATCAGCTTCGCGGCTTCGTCGTCGAGATAGGTGCCATGCTCGATCGAATCGACACCGGCGCGGACTGACGCCGAGACACCCTCCAGGCCATGGGCGTGCGCCGCGACCTTGAGGCCGAGGCTGTGCGCGGTGGCGACGATCGAGTCCAGTTCCTCGTCGCTCAGGTGCTGGCCGAGACCCCGCGCCTGTTGCGACATGATGCCGCCGGTCGACGTGATCTTGATGAGGTCGGCGCCATATTTCGCCGCCTCGCGAACGCGCAGGGCGCATTCGACGGCGCCGGTGCAGGCGCCGGTATATTCGTAGGGGAACAGCGCTTCGGTCGCCTTGCGGTTGAGCCCGGACATGTCCCCGTGTCCGCCGACGATCGACAGGGAGGTGCCGGACAGGAAGATGCGCGGCCCGGCAACGAGTCCCTTGTTGACCGCTTCCCGAAGGGCGTGGATCGAATAACCGTCCGATCCGACGTCGCGCACCGTCGTGAAACCTGCCTCAAGCGTCTTTTTGGCATTGGAAAAGGCGAACAGCGCCACGTCTTCGGGCGTGTCGATCGCAGCCGACCAGAGCTTCGTCTCCGGAGCGAAGCTCAGATGCACATGAGTGTCGACCAGGCCGGGAAGCAGCGTCTGGTCCTTGAGATCGATCGATCGAGCGCTCGGAACTTCGACATACCCTGGCTGGAGAGCCACGATCCGGCCGTCGCGCACCGTCACGGTGCTGGGCCCCAAGGGCGGTTCCCCGGGCACCGCGATCACCGCCCCCGCGTGGATCAGCAGGATCTCGGCGGCTTGCGGATCGGCGGGCACGGCGTGAGCGGGGCCCGCCCGCAGAGCCGCCGCCGCTGCGAGCAAGGCGAGCGCCCACACCGGCCGATTGCGCGCCGTCATTCTGGTCATTGCCATCAAATCGCCCCGCGCATCGATCGCTCCCACTTGCTCACAGGTAGAAAGAATTTGCTAGTTAGGCAATAATTTTGATGATAGGAAAATTGACGGGATTTGTGGTTGAGGTCGGAAATGCCGACCTCGCCGGGGGTAGTTCATCAACAGGGAGGGAATAATGTCCAAGTCCGTGTCGCGTCTGCTGTTGTCGTCGGCGCTCGCATTCGCGATTGCATCGCCGGCGCATGCCCAGCCCGCGCCCCCCGAAAACGAAGTCGGGGATGCCGGCGAGGCCGCGGAAGCTCGCGAAGGCGACGACATCGTCGTCATCGGCACCCGCCGCCGGGATCGCACAGTCACCGACAGTTCGGTCGCCATCGATATAATTGCGCCGGAAAGCATTACCACGACGGGCTATTCGGATGTCAACGACGCGCTGCGCACGCTGGTGCCCGCATTCAACGCCCAGCGCCTTCAGGGTAATGACGGCTCCTCCTTCGTGCGGCCGATCACGCTGCGCGGCTCACCGGCCGACCATGTTCTTCTGCTCATGAACGGCAAACGTCGGCATCGTGCCTCCATCGTCCAGATCGGCACCGGCCACGCTTCCACGTCAGGCTCGCAGGGTCAGGACTTCAACGTCATACCGCCGATCGCCTTGGCCAACATCGAAGTGCTTCGCGATGGCGCCTCGGCTCAATATGGCTCGGACGCGATTGCCGGCGTGGTCAACATGGACCTGAAGAAGAGCAAGAGCGGCGGCTCGCTCATCGCTCAGGCCGGTGAATATTTCGAAACCGGCGGTCGCACCTACGATGTCCAGGGGCACATCGCGATTCCGGTGGGCGAAACTGCCTATCTGAACCTGGCCAGCCAATATACCGACCAGGCCAAAGCCCATGCCGGGAAGGCCCGGCACGCCGGGGCGGAAGCGATGAGAGCCGCCGGGGTGCCGGGCGTGCCGGACCATCCTGAAGGCAATCTCGATCCGCTCTACAAGGCGTTCAAAACGGTCTGGAACGCCGGCGTGGAACTGGGCCCGGAACTCGAAGCCTATCTGTTCGGCAACTACATGATCGGCGAAAGCTCCGTCACCTTCGGCCTGCGTCAGCCCATGGCTGCGGGGGGTCTCAGCCGCCACAGCACCTATGCCAACTCGGCCTTCGACCTCAGCCCGGCTCATCCGCAGGCGTTCAACCTCGCAAGCATCTATCCGGGCGGCTTCACACCTGAATTCGGCGGGGACCTCGAAGATTTCAGCACCGTCGTCGGCTTGCGCGATCAGGTCGGCCGGTTGAGCTGGGACCTTTCAGCCCGCTACGGAAACAACATCGTCGATTATTCGATCTCGGGCACGATCAACGCCTCGATGGGGGTCCAGTCGCCGACTGCGTTCAAGCCGGGTTCCCTCACGCAGCGCGAACTGCAGTTCGACGGCGAAGTCTCCTATGAACTGACGCCGGAGGTGCTGATCTTCGGCGGCGTCAGCCACCGTAAGGAAACCTATGTCATCGGTCGCGGCGACCCCGCCAGCTGGACGACCGGTCCACTGCAGGATCTGCCCGCCGGCTCGAACGGTTTCCAGGGCTTCTCCCCGGAATTCGCCGGCAGCTTCGACTCGACGAGCTACGCGGTGTTCAGCGAAGTCGATGCCAATATCACGCCCTGGTGGAACCTCTCGGCCGCTGGCCGTTATGAGGAGTATGACCAGTTCGGCGACAATTTCAGCTACAAGTTCGCCACGCGCTTCGAGCTGAGCGATGCCTTCGCCCTGCGCGGTTCGCTGAGCACAGGCTTTCGCGCCCCGGCGGCGGGCCAAGTCTTCGGCACCAGCCTCACCTCGCAATTGGACGGCCGGGGCGGCTTCATCCTCGACGCCGTGCTGGTCCCGGGTTCGCCCGCGGCCCAGGTGTTCGGCTCCGAGACTCTGACGCCGGAAACCTCCTTCAACATGTCGGCCGGCGTGGTCTTCACCGGGCTT
Organism: Allosphingosinicella sp.; assembly: GCA_036402575.1. Lineage (GTDB taxonomy): Bacteria > Pseudomonadota > Alphaproteobacteria > Sphingomonadales > Sphingomonadaceae > Allosphingosinicella. The sequence goes on from DASWSP010000027.1 coordinate 21,489, forward strand.
GAACGCTTCGTCGCGACGCTCGACTTCTACCAGATCGACGTCGATGACCGGCTGCTGCTGACGCCTTCTCGGAACACCACGGCGGCGGAGCGCGCCGCGTTGGCCGCGATCGGCTTCCCCAACGGCGCGGACATCGAGCAGGTGCGCTATTTCCAGAACGAGATGAACACCCGCGTTCGCGGCTTCGATCTGGTGAGCACCTACCGCCACAGCTGGTCCCACAACGCCTCGACCGACCTCAGCCTTGCCGTGAACTATAACGAACAGCATCTGCGCGGCGCGCCGCCGCCGGGCTTCAGTCAAGCCGTCGTGACCGAGTTCGAGCGCGGCACACCGCGTTGGCGCGGCAATTTCTCGGCGACGACCAAGGTCGGCGACTTCGCCTTCATGGGTCGCGCAATCCATTATGGCGCGTGGCGCCGTCTGGACGGCGCCAGCTTCCTGCCCCGCAAGGCCGTAACGCTGTTCGACGCGGAATTGACCTATTCAGGCATCCAGGATGTGGATCTCAGCATCGGTGCGCGCAACCTGTTCAACATCTTCCCGCCGGATCGTGGCCCGGCGCGCGCGCGCGCGGGCCTGATCTACGACAACCACAGCGTGTTCGGGGTCGCCGGCGGCTTCTATTACCTGAACGCCAAGTACCGGTTCTAAATCGGCCAGGACGACTATTTCCGATGGGTTACGGCGCCGGGCCACCGCGCGATCCGTAGCCTATCGGGAATTTCTCCCTTATAAGCCGGACCAACCCATGGACTGGCGCGTTTCCAACAGTTCGCGCTATCCGCCGCAACCCTACGATCTACGAACAGGGAATGAACACAATGTCGCCCAGGAGCGGAGACGAGCTGCACGTCCTGGGGACGTTGCGGAACGCCAGGCGCCCACGCTCGGAAGGTTTTCATCTGGGAGAGCGGCTGCGGCAGCTCCGGCGTGAGCGCGGCCTCACGCTCGAAGATGCAGGCCGCCTGACTGGGCTCGCCGCCTCCACCCTGTCGAAGATCGAGAACGACCAGATGTCGCCCACGTTCGACGTGGTGCAGAAGCTTGCCGCGGGCTTCGACATCGACATCACCGAACTGTTCGCCAGCAATCTGGGCCAGGACGCGGCGGGGCGGCGAAGCGTCACCCTGGACGGCGCGGGCCGGGTCATGGAGACCGAGGTCTATCGCCATCGGCTGATCGCCGGCGAGCTCAAGAACAAGAAGATCCTGCCGTTCGTGACCACCATCAAGGCGCGCAGTCTTGAAGATTTCAGCGCCTGGTCACACCATAGCGGCGAGGAATTCCTGTACGTGCTCCAGGGCGAGATCTGCTTCCATACCGAGCATTATGAACCGGCTACGCTAGGCGTCGGCGACAGCATCTACATCAACAGCAGCATGGAGCATGCCTGCTACTCGATGAGCAAGGAAGACGCCGTCGTGCTGTGGGTCAACACGGCCTAAAGCTCACTCTGCTCAAGCCTTGCAATATTTTTCCTATCCGCTACTCTTTTTCCAATAGGGAAGAGGAGGAAGCTATGGACAGACGCCAGTTCATCCTGACGGGGGCGGCGCTGTCGACCGCCATCGCGTTCGCGCCCGCTGCGGCGGCGCGACCGAAAAGGCGGCCCCTCACCTTCGACGCCATGGGCGAAGTTCGGTTCGAATATGACGCCGCGCTGGTCGGGCAGATGCGTGCGAGCGGGCTCGACGCGATCACCGTCACGCTGTGCGATCCCAAGACCTATGAAGGCGAGGCCTATGAGGAAGCGGTCCAGGCCGTTCTCGACCATGACTCGCATATCGCGGCCCATCCCGCTCTATTCCTTAAGGCGACGCGCACCGGCGATATCGATCTGGCCCGCAGCAACGGCCAGATCGCGATCTTCTATCTGTTTCAGAACACTACCCAGTTCGGCCGCGACCTCGACAATGTCGACCTGTTCCACAAGCTGGGCGTGCGGTCGGCGCAGATCACCTACAACGACCAGAACTGGGCCGGCGCCGGCTGCAAGGAGCTGGGTGCGAACGGATTGACCCAGTTCGGCCACGACCTCGTCGCGCGCATGAACGAGCGCCGGATGTTGATCGACCTCTCGCACGCCAACATGCGGACGATGGCCGACACGATCGCTGCGTCCAACGCGCCAGTCGTCATCTCGCACACCGCCTGCATGGCAGTGCACAGCAACGTCCGCAGCACCACCGACGAAAATCTGCGGCTGCTCGCCGCCAAAGGCGGGGTCGTCGGCATCTGCCAGATGCGGCCGTTCCTCACCACCAAGCGCGACGACGCGCTGCCCGAATATTTCCGCCATATCGACCATGCCGTTAAAATCGCCGGCGCCGAACATGTCGCCATCGGCAGCGACCGCGACCACCGGGTCGTCCAGATGACCGACGCCTATATCGCCGAGCTGAAGCGCGAGGAGGGCAGCAATTTCAACGACGCCGACTGGCCGCTTTTCATCAACGAGCTGAATGGCCCGCGGCGCATGGAAGTGGTCTGGGAGGGGGTGCGCAAGCTCGGCTATCCCGAGAGCGTGGTCGAAAAGATCATGGGAACCAATCTTCGCCGGATCTACCAGGAAGTGATCGGATGAGCCGACGCAGTCTCGGCGCGGGTGCGGGCGCCGCTGTGGCCTTGCTGCTGGCCGCAGCCTCGGCGCCTGCGAACGCGAAAGTCGCCGCCGCCGCGGGGAATTGCGCGGCGAGCCTGATCGGAACCCCGCTGACGATCCCGGAATATCCGCCGGAAACGCAAAAGCGCCTCGATGAGGACATCGCGATCGCAAAGGCCGCGCTCCGTATCGCCCCCGACCGCGAGGACTCGCATATCTGGTACGGCCGGCGCCTCGATTATGCCGGGCGCATCTGCGACGCGGTGGACGCCTTCAGCGAAGGGCTGAAGCGGTTTCCCGACAGCTACAAGCTCCATCGCTTTCGGGCGCGCGACCTCACCCGCGCGCGCCGGTTCAAGGAGGCCCTCGCCGACTACGAAAAGGCGCTGGCGCTGATGGGCGACACGCCCGACACCTTCGAGCCCGACGGCATGCCCAACCCGCTCGGGCTGACGATCAGCACCTATCGCGGCAACATCGTCTATTATCACGCCCAGACCAGCTTCGCGACCGGCGACTATCCGGCCGTCGTCGCCGGGATGGCAAGATCGCTCGAGCTCGCCGCCGACTTCGCGCGCGACGACATGCGCGTTCCGACAGCCTATTGGACCTACCTCGCCCTTCGCAAGATGGGCCAGCACGACAAGGCGCGCGCCGCGATCGACGCGATCCCGCCGGGGCTGAAACTGATCGAGAATTTCGCTTACTATCAAGCCGTTCAGATCATGCAGGGCCGCCTTGATCCCGCCGATTTCGCCGACACCCGGGACAGCACGATCAAATTCGCCATCGCCATGGAGCGCCGCTTCGCCGGCGACGAGCCGGGCGCGAAGGCCTTGCTGACCGAGATCGTCCGCGAAAACCCGCAGGGACACTGGCCCGCGGAAGCGGAGCTCGCCCAGCCCGACCGCAGAGATCATTAGTCCAGGATCGAGCGCCGGCTTTCTTGTGGTGGTCCTGCCTGGCCTGCTTCGACCGGCAGTTCAGGTCCCCGGGTCGGCTTCAGCGGCGTAGCGGCGCGCCATCCCGCCATCCGCATCGCGTGAGCCGGAAGCAACGTCGAAGCACCGTTGCAAGCCTTGAATCCTTCCAAAGCGAAGTCTGCGCGGCGAGGCGCTGGACTGGCGGACGGGACACCCGGCGCCCACCCGTGCATCGCCGGAGCTGCGATCCCATAGTCGCTAACCTTGCCGGGGCATCATTCCGCGCCGGTCGGAACAGCTTGCCACCATTCGACTCTCACCGGCCCAAGCAGACCCGATGCCACCAGCGGCGAGTCCCGGTCATAATGTTTCCAGGTGGCAAAGCTGCGCCGCGGCCATTCGCGGCGGCCGTTGGGGCGATACAGCCAGTCCGGAAGCTTCGTCAGGCGCCCCTGGGTGAACCGGCTCCCCTCCTTCTGGACGGTCAGCTACCCGGACAGCCAGATTCGCGAGGCGCGGCCGATCGGAATAATTGTGCACGAAATAGATGTCGGGATCGTCGGTTCGACGGTGGAGGTAGCGAAGCTCCGTCATAGGCCCGCCCCAGCTCAGGTCGGGCGCGATCTCCTCGGACTACCGCGTCTACGATCCGACGGCCGAGCAGCTGCTCGCGCTTCTCCATGACCTCTACTGCCCCGAGCTTGCCCGGGAGAATGCCGCCGGAACCGCGGGAAACTGATCATGGAAACGATCTTCGCGAGATCTCGTCGGGCTTTGTCGCGGGAGCGGATCATCTCGCTTCTCTTCGGGGAGCGCTCAGCGCCCCGATGAGCGCGGCCATGTTGGCGATGTAACTCGCCGTCGAGATGCCGGTCACCGGCTTGTCGGTCGTGTACGGCGAGGTGTCGGTGGCGTCGCCGACATGGGTGGTGCGATAGTCCCCCGGCGCCGGCCGCGGCGATCCGGGGCCGCGATAAGGATGGCTGGTTGCCCTCAGCGGGGTCGGCCACCACCCCTCTCTGTTCAAGGAAGCAATCAGCGCCGCCGGCGCCGAAGCCGCGTTCGCGTTGAGGTCGGAGCCCGTATTCTCGCCGCTTGCGAAGTAGCGCGGTAGCGGCGGCGGGTTGCGCAGCGGTGACGTCCTGAGCAGCTCTTCCCGCGGCTTCGCGCTCAGCGCCGCATAGTCGCGGCGAAGCGCCGGCAGGTCGATCGCCCGGAACGCCGAATAGTGGCCGAGCGTCGCCTCCGGGCTGTAATCCCAATAATATTCGCCGTTGACGACGTTCGAGCCGCGGCGGTGGACGTAGATCGGGCGGTTGGTGCCGATCTCGACGAAGGTCGGGAAAGCGCGGCCATTCCGAACCTGCCGCTCGGGAAGCCGCACCGATTCCAGCCACGCCAGCGCCTCGGGGATGCGGGCGAGGAACCTCTGCTCGCCGGTCATACGGTAGAAATCCATCAGCTGCCGCACGTTGGCGGCGGTGGTGTGGGTCGCGAGCGCCCGCGGCTCATAGCTGCGGGCGGCGGCGGGCTTGAGGTCCATGCTATGTTGCAGCCCCCACCCCGCCTGGGGCGCCGGCTGCTGGGTGACGAGGAAGATCTCCATCGCCCGGCGGATCGCCGGCAGCGCGCGCCTGTCCCCCAGAGTGTGGTGGACCATCAGCAGGAACTTGATGTTCTCCGCGGCGACGTCGTCGTTGAAGGTGATGTAGGATGCATAAGCTGGAAAACGAGGGTCGTGCGGGTAGCGCTGCGGCCAGCCGCCGTTCGGATATTGGCTCTTGAGGACGAAGCTGATCGCCCGGTCCAGCGCCGGCCGAAGTCTCGCGTCGCGCTTCTCGAGATAGAGACGGAGCAGGAACTGCATCGCCTCCGACGTCCCCGCATCGTCGAACGTGGCGTTGTCGCCATGATGCTGGAATTCCTCCATCCGCCAGGCGTTGCGGCCGATGGTCGAATACCAGCGCTTGGTCGATCCGGGTCCCGCAAAGTCGATGAAATAGTTCCAGCCACCGCTGCGGTGCTGGCCGGCGATCAGCGCCTCCGCCGCCCGCATGGCCGCTCGGTAATAATATTCGTCGCCGGTGGCGTGGTAGGCGTCGAGGAAGAGGTGGCCCATCGTGCCGGTGCCGGGCGGCTGCACCCAGACCATCGTCGGATAGGCCTCGAGCTCTCCCCAGCGCCGTGAGAAATCGGGAAGATAGGACCAGACATAGCCGCCCCTCGTAGCCACCTTCTCGACCATGAAGACGGTCGCGCGCTTCATCGTCAGCTCGATCTCGGCACGGCTCTGGGCCAATGCGGGCGCGGACAGACCGAACATCAGCAGCAGCCCGGCGAGAATCCATCTTGGCATCGGCTTCACTCTCACAAGAACAGACCTTGTTTGCGCCCCCAGGCGAAGAACAGCTCCTGCCACCCTTCGACCGTCTTGCCGCGGGCGAGACGGAGGCCGAAGCCGTGGCCGCCGTCGGGGAACAAGTGGGTCTCCACGGCCACGCCTTTGGCGCGCAGCGCCGCGCGCATCAGCAACGTGTTCTCGACCACGACGGACGAGTCGTCCTCGGCATGCAGCAGGAAGCAGGGCGGCGCGTCGGCCGGGACGTTGAGATGCGGCGAATGAGCGCGCTCGCGCTCTGGCGACGCATTCTCGCCGACGAGGTTCTTGCGCGAGCCCGCGTGGGCCACGGGGCTGGTCATCGACATGACGGGGTAGATCGGAGCCGCGGCGTCGGGGCGTGCGGAAAGCCGGTCGGCGGTATCGACGGGATCGTAGGTGAGGGCCGCAAATCGCGTCAGCAGATCGGCGCACACATGTCCGCCGGCGGAGAAGCCCATCGCACAGACGCGCTTCGGATCGACGGCGTATGCGCCAGCGCGATGGCGGATCAGGCGCATCGCCCTTTGTGCGTCGGACAGCGCCACGTTCGGGCCCGCCGCCCAGCCCTCGTGCGGAAGCCGGTAGAACAGCACGAAGGCGGTGACTCCGCGGGCGGCAAGCCAGCGCGCCATCTCATAGCCTTCCTTGTCGACGACCACCCACCTGTAACCGCCGCCCGGCGTGATCAGGACCGCCGATCCGTTGGGCCGCTCCGGTCGGAACACCGCCATGCGCGGGCGGCTGATCCCGTACACGTACCGATCGTTGTAGGCCCGGTCTTCGCTGCGCTCGTGCACCGTCTCCACGGGCGGCCGCGCCGGCGCGCCTGGCGCCCCGGCTGGCCAGAGGTCGATCGTCTCCGCTGGCTCGCGAGCGCTCATGTGGCGCGATTGGGGCGTGGCGGGAGGTCGGGTCTGCCCCGCCGCGCGCACCGCGACACCCAATGCCAATGTGCCGAGCAGAGCCGTGCGACGATCGATCATGCAAGCGCCTGGTAGGTGAAGTTTCTGAAACGCGCCTCGCCCGATCCCGCTGCATAGAGGCCGGGGCGGAGGCTCAGGAAATCGTAGGCGACATTGTGATGGTAGCCCGAGACCTCCATCTGCACGTCGAACTTCCGCCAGCTCGCGCCGCGGTCGGGGCTGGTGTGGATCGTCAGGATGTTGCGCTGGTTGGTAAGCCGCACGCGCATCGCACGCGTCTCCGCCGCAGGGCCGCGCGGCCCCGAAAGGCCGTAGCGATGCATCACGAACCGGCTGCCGTTGAAGCCCAGCCCCGCATAGAGGCGCCGGTTGTAGAAGAGCAGCAGCCCCGCTTCCGTTCCGGGATCGATCTCGATGTCGCACTCGATCCGGTAGGATTGGTCGCCTGCGAGGAATGTCAGCGGCGACGCATCGGCCGGGGTCGTGCCCTTGGCTCGCAGGTGAAGCACGCCGCCTTCCCGCCCTAGTCGCGCGGCCTCGCTTGGCTGCGGATCGTAGAAGGCCCACTGCACGCCCAATCTGTCGCTGGCGAAGTCGTCGCTGAGCGGCATGCCGTGGCTCTGGTCCGGCAGGTTCAGCGGCTTCCGGATCGGCCGCGAGAGGTCGCCGCCGAGCGGGCGGACCCATCCGTCCGCCGTCCATTCGATCGGCTCGAGGAGGGTCTGCCGCCCGAGCGTCCAATAGCCGTTCTCATAGCCGTGGTAGATCATCCACCATTCACGGTCGGGACCCTCGACGATCGAGGCGTGGCCGCGCGACCACCATTTCTCGGTCTCCGATCGCGTCTTGACGATGGGGTTGTTGGGGTCATTCTCCCACGGTCCATCGATCGAGCGCGAGCGCGCCATGATCACCATGTGCCCGGTCGGCGGTCCCGCTGTCCCGCCGACCGCGGTGATCATGTAATGATATTCGCCGCGGCGCATGATCTTGGGGCCTTCCGGCGCGAACGTCTCGACCACCCAATCCTCGGGGTAGCGCCACGGATCGTAGACGTGCTCGACCTCGCCGACCGCGGCGAGACCGTCGGCGCGGAGCCGCACGCGATCCCCGCCGGAAAGGAACAGGTAACGCTCGCCGCGCGGGCCGACCGCGTGCCCCGGGTCGATATGGTCGGGGAGCTTGAGGTCGATCGGCTCGGACCAGGGTCCCTCGATCCGCTCCGAATGGATGACGTAGATCGACTTGTAGTTCGGGAAGCGCGCCGGAATGTAGAGGAAATAGCGCCCGTCATGCTTGACGAGCTCGGGCGCCCAGACCGAGCCGACCGGCGTCCTCAGCGCCGCCGTCACCGGCCGCCAGTTCACGAGGTCGCGCGAATGCCAGATGGTGAGGCCGGGATAGGCGTCGAAGGTGGAGAAGGTGACGTAATAGTCGGCGCCGTCCTTCAGGATCGAGGGGTCCGGCCGGTCGCCCGCGAAGATGGGGTTCAGGAACGTGCCGTTGCCAAGATCCGCCCGGCGCTGGCCTTCGAAGCCCCTGCCCCACTTCATTGCGGCGTAAGGATCGAGCGAGCTGCTCGCGCGCGAGCCCTGTGCCAGCAGCGGCAGCGCAGGGAGCGTTGCCGCAATGCCGGCAGAGCTTATCAGCTTTAGGCTGGAACGGCGATCGATTGGCGTCATGGTTTCGCGATTGCGGCCGGCCCTTTCGAGAAGGCCGGCCGCGCTCATCCCTGGTTAGAAGCGGGCGCGGATTCCGGCCCAGAACTGGCGCCCGGTGCGGTGGTAGAGCACGACCCGGTTATCCTCGTCGATATACTGGTCCTGCGGCTCATCGGTGAGGTTCAGCGCCTCGAGCGTCAGAGTGAAGTTGTCGGTAATTTTCAGCGACGCCGACGCGTCGAAGTTGAGGGTGGAGTTTACCCCTTCTTCGGTGCTGCTCTCCCGCGCCCCGCCGGCGAACGCGGTGAGATAGCCGGACCGATAGGCGGCCGAACCACGGATGCTGAACACATCATCTTCATAGAACAAGGTGGCGTTGGCCGACTGCTTCGACAGGTTGGTCAGCGGTCCCGTCACGGGCGCCGTTCCGCCCGGTCCGGGATATTCGATGTTCGCCTTCACGTAGGTGTAGTTGGCGAGCACGCCGAGATTGCTGAGAAAGCTGGGCAGGAAGCTCAACTGGTGCTGGTAGTTGATCTCGAGGCCGCGCAGCCTGCCGCCCTCGCCGTTCACCGTCCGCGTCACGTCGAAGATCGCGTTCTCGTCGAAGCCCGTGCCCGCCAGCAGCTCGGGCGGCAGGTTCAGCTCGCTGAAGGGAACCTGCGAGCGGATCGGCGAGCCCGACAGGGTGCTGATGTTTTTCTGGAAAAGCCCGAGCGCGAGGAGCGACCCCGGGGCGAAATACCATTCCGCCGAAAGGTCGATATTATCGGCTTCCGTCGGGTCGAGGAACGGGTTGCCCGGGCTATAGGCCCGGTTCGACGCCTGGATCGTCAGCGATCCGCCTGGCGAAAGCGCGGTGAGTCCGGGACGGGTGAGAACCTTGGAAATACCGAAGCGAAGGATGAACTCCGGCGTGACCTCGAGCGCCAGGTTGATGGCGGGCAGCCAGTGATCATAGTCGCGCTCGACCGTGACCTCCGCGATGGTGGTGCCCGCGGCGGTGAAGCCGCTCGTCACCTGATCGGTGCGGACGTAGCGGACGCCGAGATCGCCCCGCAGCGTCATGTCGCCGATCGGGAAGTTGAAATTGCTCTGGAGGTAAACCGCCTTCGCTTCCTCCTGCACGTCGACGAAGCTGGAGCGCGCATTCTGGTTCTGGACTCCGCCAAGGCGGAAATCGACATTCTGGCCGTTAATCGACTGCACGCAGTTGCAGTAGATGTTGAGGGCATCGACGAACGCGTTGAAGTCCGGGATGATGTAGCCGTCGGAGTTCGGATCGCCGGTGATGCCGTCGAGGACTTCGGTGAGATCCGCGACCTGGGCAGGCGTGAGCGTCGGCGTCTGGGTCTCCGCGACAAGCCGGCGCTGTTCGCCGCCGCTATAGTCAAACCTGCGATACTCACCGCCCAGCTCGAACGTGACGTTGTCGTTCACATCCCATTCGCCGATCAGCTTGAAGCTGCGGAACTTGTTATCGGCCGTCTGGGGACGAATGCGGATATCCGAGGCGCCGTTGGTCATCGACCAGTTCGCCGGACTGGCGACATCGAAGCCCCAGTTGAACACCGGCTCGCGATCATTGTCTCGATAGTCCCACGAATAGCCATCGCTGTTGGCCCGATCGAGGGTGATCGTCGTCTGGATCGGGTTGCTGAAGGCCGACTTGGCGAAGCCGCCAAAGGCGGTCAGCCGGATATCCTCGCTGAACTCGTGGGCGAGCGTGCCCGTGATCTGATAGAATTCCGTCTCGAGCACGTCCTGGCGCGACTCGACGCGCATGTCCACGTCGTCGAACACGCCGTAGACCAGCTCATTGTCCTCATTGACCTCGCCGGTGCGGATGATTGTCTGCGGCTTGCCCGCCGCTCCCGTCCGGCTGAACGAGATTGCCTCGATATAATTCTCGAATCGGGTGGTGTCGGAGTCGGCGTAGAGGCCGTCCAGGGTCAACAATGTGCCATCCGCCGGCTTGAACTGGAGCGAACCGGTGATGCCCAGCCGTTTCAGGCGATACTGCCAGGTGTCGTAGCGCGGGATCCGCGGATGGTAGATCAGCTGGTCCCAGTTGCTGCCGTTGCTTGCTGGCGCACGGTTGATGTCAGCGAGCGTGAAGCCCGGGAGGGTAGAGGCGGCGTTGAAGCCGCCATTTGCGCCGGTTGGGCTCCAGCGAACCGTGCTGTGGCCGGTCTCCAGGACCTCGCGCTCCGAATAGGCAGCCGAGACCAGGGCGCCGATGGTGCCCTCCGAATTCTGCCAGCTGAGCAGGCCCGCGAGGCGTGGGTCGTAAGCGTCCGACTTGTCGTTGTAGCCGACCTGCGCCGACCCCGCGATAACCAGGTCGTCGCGATAATCGAGCGGGCGCGCCGTCTGAAGGTCGACGGTCGCTCCCAGGGAGCCCTCCTCCACATCCGCGGACGACGTCTTGCGCACGGTGATGCTGTTGAAGAGCTCGGACGCAAAGACGTTGAAGTCGAAACTGCGCGCGCGGTTGACACCGCCGCCGGCGTCGGAGCTGCCCGTGGTGGCGACCGCTTCCATGCCGTTGATGCGGACGCGCGTGAAGGTCGGCCCCAGGCCGCGGACCGAGATCGTACGGCCTTCGCCGGCGTCACGGGCGATGGCGACGCCGGGGACGCGCTGGATCGACTCTGCCAGATTGTTGTCGGGGAAGTCGGCAATGTCCTCCGCCTTGATGACGTCGACGACGCCGGTCGCCTCACGCTTGTCGGCAAGGGCGGAGGCGATGCTGGAGCGGAAACCGGTGATGACGATGTCGCCCGACTCGCCAGAGACCTGATCCCCTTCGGTGGGCGTCGTGATGTCATTGGGCTGGGAGGGCGGCTGCACTTCCTGCGCCTGCGCCGACGACACCGACAGGGCAGCGACCGCGATCGCCAGGGCGGAGGCGCCGAGCCGGCGTGCACGCGAGGATCCCGTACGCTTTTTCATCATCCTGCTCTCCTATTCAGCCCCCGCTGGTCCCAGCAGTGTGACTCTTGACACCGGTGTCAACATGACAGCCGCACCGGATCAGGCCGCATGCTCCCACTGCTCAGGGGATGTCGCAAGAGCCGATTGGCCGCGTGAGCCGCCGATAAGGCTCAAAAATGGAAACCGGTGTCATTATTTCGAAGAACGTTGCCGCTCCGCAACACTCCGAAAGCCTAAGCCGTCTCGAGAGCCGTCACGGCCCGCCCGTTCACCCGGACGTTCTCCAGCCGCAGATTGTTCGTGTGGCGAACGATGCTCGGCTCGGTCACGCCGCGAAAGTCGCAGTCGCGAAGCGTGATGCCGTCGACGGGCGCGCCTGGGAGCCCCTGCGAGTCGAGCACTCGAACGACATTCTCCGCCCGCAGCCGCTCGACGACCACGTTGCGGAGCTCCGGCTTGAAGTGGCCTTTCGCCCCCTCCTCATAGTTGAAGTCACAGGTGATCGCCGCCCGTCCCACCTGCCCGACATGGATGTCGCGATAGTAGAAGTTTTCGAGGAGGCCGCCGCGCAGGGCGTTGTTCTTGAACCGTATCGCATACCACAGATCAGGGCTGTCCATCCGGCACTTCTCGGCGAACACCCAGCGCGCCCCGCCCGAGATCTGGCTGCCGACCACGACCCCGCCATGGCCCTCGCGCATGTGGCAATCGCGGATCAGGATATTCTGCGAGGGCGTGGCGAGCCGCCGCCCGTCGGCGTTGCGGCCGGAGTTCACCGCGATGCAATCGTCGCCCGTGTCGAACTCGCAGCCCTCGATCAGCATGTGATCGACCGATTCGGGATCGCAGCCGTCATTGTTGGGCCCGTGACCCTGGACCCGAACGCCGCGCAGCGTGACGTTGCGGCACAGCACCGGGTGGATGTTCCAGAAGGGCGAGCGGATCAGCCTCACGCCCTCGATCAGCACGTTCTCGCAGCGATAGGGCTGGACGAAGCTCGGCCGCAGATAATGGCCGTCGCCGAACACGCGCTTGCCGACGGGAACCGAGTCCTCGGCCATCTGGAACAGGATTGCGCGCGACTTGCGCTGGTCGGGCATGCCTTCGCGCCAGCCATGATCGACGGTGCCGCCCCACTTCCCCTTCCACGACCACCAGTGCCGCTCGTCCGCCTGGCCGTCGAGCGTGCCGGAGCCGGTGATCGCGATGTTCTTCTGGCCGAAGGCGTAGACGAAGGGCGAGTAGTTCATCAGCTCGATCCCCTCCCACCGGGTGAACACGATCGGATAGTGGGCGGGATCGGTGCTGAAGGCGAGCGTCGCGCCGGCGGCGAGATGCAGCTCCACGTTGGACTTGAGATGCACCGCGCCGGTCAGGAAACGCCCCGCCGGGACCAATACCCGGCCGCCGCCGGCCTTGCTGCAGGCGTCGATCGCCCTGGAGATCGCAGCGGTGTTCAGCGCTGTCCCGTTCCCACTCGCACCGAACTCGACGATGCTGAAGCGGCGGGCCGGAAAGCGCGGCGCCCGCACGGTGCGGGCAATGCGGGCGGCGCGCGCCCACGGATCGGCCTCGGCTGCCAAGGCGGCTGCGGGAAGCATTCCGGCGGCGGCGGCGGCGCTGCCGTAGCGCAGGAGCTCACGCCGGGAAGGACGGATGATCATCGCTCTGTCTCCAGGTCAGACGCGCTTGGCGCGCGGCGGCATCGGCACGGGCTGCTCGCGGGTGGGCATCGGCGGCAGATCGGGCCGACCCAGCCCGCGGACCATCTGCGCGATGGCGACCGGCTGGCCGGTCTCGAAGCACTGGTTGGCGGCGGCGCCGATCAGGATCGAGTAGCAGCCGCTGCGTTCGTCGGCGACCCGGCCGGCGCCGTCGGCCGTCGGCGGGCCGAACAGATCGGCCATCATGATGTCGTCGCCGCCGCCGTGGCCGCCGGTGCCGGTCCGAGGGGTCACGTCCCGCGCGGGCCCGCGAAGCGGGTAGAGGCGGATCTTGACGCGGTCGGAGTCGCTGCCGCCCTGGACCATGTCGCCGCCCGCGACATAGGTGCGCTCGACGATCGAGTGCTCGAGCCGGCCCTTGGTGCCGTTGAAGGCGATATGATAGCCTTCCCAGGCGTTGCAGGCGTTGAGCGAATAGGACAGGGTCGCGCCGGTATCGTAGCCGACGACGACGTTCATCGTGTCTTCGATCGTGATGTCGGGCCGCCACACGCAGCGATCGCGGTAATAGCCGTCATAATGCTCGTTGTCGGCGTAGAGCGCCTTGAGGCCCGCGTCCGCAGTGATGTCGAGGAAGAAGCTGCACTCGGCCTTCTCCGGGCAGGTGCGGCACCGCTCATGATAGCTGTCGAGACCGAGCCGCCTCGCCATCTGGGGCGTGTAGAATTCGCGCTTGCCGCTGGCGAGCACCGTCACCGGAAGCGCGCTCAACCACCAGTTCACCAGGTCGAAATGGTGGGTCGCCTTGTGCACCATCAGCCCGCCTGAGATTTCCTTGCGGCTGTGCCAGCGGCGGAAATAATCCGCGCCGTGGGTGGTATCGAGCAGCCAGTTGAAATCGACCGACAGCACGTCGCCGATCTCGCCCTGCATCAGCAGCTCCTTCACCTGCGTTCGGGGCGGCGTGTAGCGATAGTTGAAGGCGACGCGGACGTGGCGGCCGTTGCGCTTCACGGCATCGAGGATCCGCTGCGCCTTGTCCGCCGTCGTCGTCATCGGCTTTTCGGTGATGACGTCGCAGCCGGCATCCAGCGCCCGAACGATATAATCGTCGTGCAGGCTGTCGGGAGTCGTGACGATGATCGTGTCGGGCCGCTGCTCCACGATCATCCTGTCGAACGCATCGGCAAGATAGACCTTGGGCGCCGCCGCCTTGGCGGGCGCTGCCCGCCGGGCGGTGAAGGCGAGGCGGCCCGGATTGGTGTCGCAGATCGCGACGAGATCGTTGCGATCCTTGTGCGGGCCCCAGATCGCATCCTGGTAGACTCGGGCGCGGTGGCCGGTGCCGACGATCGCGTGGCGCCTCTTGCGTCCGCTCACCTCGTTCGCCGCCGCCGCCGGGACCGAGACCAGCGCTCCGGCGGCCCCCACGGCCTTGATCAACGTGCGGCGGTCGAGCCCGCCGGCTCCTTCGTGCATCCGATCTCTCCCGTCCCGTAGACTGGAGCGCCAGACCGCCGCTCCGCCTGCTCTGTTGACACCGGTATCAATTCCGCGCTTTTACGTGCGGCGTCAAGTGCTTGCCTTAAGAGTTGAAGCACTTGCGCTACCGGTGTCATAAGTGACGGCTGCTGCCGCCGTGGAAGGAGAGACCTGGATGCGTGCCCTGATCGCGATGATCGTTTGCCTGGGCGTGTTCGCGAGCCCCCCGGCCCGCGCTCAGGCCTTCCCCGGCGCCGTCGGCTGGGCGGCGCAAACGCAGGGCGGGCGCGGCGGAGCGATCGTGAGGGTCACCAACCTCAATGCGGACGGGCCCGGATCCTTCAAGGCCGCCATCGATCGCAAAGGCCCCCGGATCGTCGTGTTCGAAGTGGGCGGCGTGATCGATCTCGGCCGAACCACGATCGACATCACCCAGCCCTTCCTCACGATCGCCGGCCAGACCGCCCCCTCCCCCGGGATCACGATCGTGAGGGGCGGGATCGACATCAAGACGCACGACGTGATCATCCGCCACATCCGAATCCATACCGGCCTCGACGGCCAGGCGCGGCGGAGTGGATGGGAGGCGGACGCGATGGCGACCGTCGGCGCCCGCAACGTCATCGTCGACCATTGCTCGATGATCTGGGGCGTGGACGAGAACCTGTCCGCTTCCGGGCCGCGCTTCACCGGCGACACGCCCGAGGAATGGCGCCGCGGCACTTCCAACAACATCACCTTTTCGTACAACATCCTGGCGGAGGGGCTGGCCGAGGCGAGCCACCCGAAGGGGGAGCATTCCAAGGGATCGCTGATCCACGACAATGCGACCGGGATCCTGATCTACCGGAACCTCTACGCCCACAATGTCGAGCGCAACCCGCTGCTCAAGGGCGGCGTGCACGCGGCGGTGGTGAACAACTTCATCTACAATCCGGGGATGCAGGCGGTTCACTACAATCTGATGGACCTCGAATGGGGAACGCGGCCGCGCCAGACCGGCGAGCTTTCGGCCGTCGG
The DNA here is from genome assembly GCA_036402575.1 of Allosphingosinicella sp. Classification (GTDB taxonomy): domain Bacteria; phylum Pseudomonadota; class Alphaproteobacteria; order Sphingomonadales; family Sphingomonadaceae; genus Allosphingosinicella. The sequence continues at coordinate 37,084 of DASWSP010000027.1, forward strand.
CAACGTGCTTCGCGCCGGCCCGACCACGCGCGAGGACATCGCCTTCCTGACGATCGGCGGGGTCGGCGACCTTCGCTACCACGGCCGCGACAATATCGCCGTCGACCGGCAGGGCCGGCCGCTGCCGATGACGGGGCGCTATACGACGAGCCCGGCGCGGATCATCGCTTCGGACCGGGCGCTGGTCTGGCCGCAGGGGCTGGACGTGATCCCCGCCGGCGAGGTCGAGACGCACGTCCTTCGCCAGGCCGGCGCCCGGCCCTGGGACCGCGACGCGCAGGACATCAGGATCACCTTCGACGTCGCCGAGGGGCGCGGCGAGATCATTGACGACGAAAAGGCGGTCGGGGGCTTCCAGAAGGTGCCGCCGACGCGCGCGCCGTTCGTCGCCGCCGAGTGGGACCTCGCCACGATGGAGCCGCGCTCCGGCCGCTATCCCGGCCAGCGAGACGATTTCATCCAGCAGCCGACCACATCGCGCGACCGGCTGATGCGCAAGGAAAGGCGCTAGGTTCCCGGCTGGATGTAGGGAACGCGGGCGAACAGCTCGCGCTCCCACCGGCGCGGGTCGTTTTCGGCACGAATGCGATCGTCGAAGATCATCGTGGCGCGGTCCGGCAGCGTGTAGACGGGCCATTCGGGCAGGCCGCGGCGATTGGGGTCGCCGCCGCGCGCCAGCGATATCAAGCGATCCATCATGGCGGCGCTCACGGCGCGGGCCGCGGGACCGGTGCCGGTGATCGAGCCTTCGGCGTCGAGCGTTCCGAACGAAAGCGGGATGTCGATCGTGTGCGGCGCGCCGCGCCAGGGCTCGACCGGCGACTGGAAGTCCACCTGATAGACCCATGTCCGGGTCCGCGCCGCCGCGCGCGCGTCCGCCTCGATGACCTGGCCGGGCCAGGAACGGCCGGCGGTGGTGGCGGCGTAGAAGACGCGCTCGGGCGTCCAGTCCGGAAAGCGCTGGCGGTATTGCGACACCACCCATTCGGGATGGATGTCCATCCTCAGCTCCGGCGCCATCCGGTCGGCGAGGTTCGACCAGTCCAGCCCCTGGAGCTTGGGGCCTTTCGGATCGACGAAGGCGCGGGTCTCGTCGCGCGTGTTGCCGAGGATCATCGGGATGTGGTTCGACTGCGGGTTCGCGTCGGGCCAGAAGGGGTGGCGAGTCAGCCACTTCATATCGAGCACCGGGCCGAAATAGACGCCGCCGCCGATAATCGGATCGGTTGCGGCAAGTCCCTCCACGAGCCGCTCGGTGGGCAGGGTCACGAGGTCGGCCGGCGTGGCCTTCAGCGCCTCAAGATACGCCTTCGCGCGCGCCGTCGCGTTGAGCGGACCTGAGGCGGTGACCTGCTGGCCGCTCATGGTGGCGGCGCCGTGGAACAGCCCCCCGGCAGCGGGCATGCCCATCATCGTCGCGATCTTGGCGCCGCCGCCCGACTGGCCGAACACCATCACGCGCGCCGGATCGCCGCCGAACCCGGCGATGTTGTCGCGGATCCAGGCCAGCGCGAGGATCTGGTCGAGCTGGCCGGCATTGCCGCTGTCGGGAAAGCGCGGATCGAGGCGCGCCAGATAGAGATAGCCGAAGGCGTTCAGCCGGTGGTTGACGGTGACCACCACCACGTCGCCGCGAGCGGCGAGATGGCGGCCGTCGTTGAGCGGATCGACGACGCTGCCGCTCGAATAGGCGCCGCCGTGGATGTAGACCATGACCGGGCGGTTGCCCCCTGCCCGCGCCTGCGGAGTCCAGACGTTGAGGAACAGGCAGTCTTCACTCGTCTCCTTGTACCGGTCGCCGCGCTGCGGCGCCGAAGGGCCGAACCGGACGGCGTCGAAGATCGTGCGCGAGGGAAGCGGCGCGAGCGGCGCCTGGAAGCGGCGCGGGCGCGTATCCTGGCCGTAGCGGATGCCGCGGAAGACGTGCAGGCCGCCTTCGCTGGCGCCGCGCACCCGGCCCGCCGTGGTGGTGACGACGGGGGCCCGGGGCGCGGCCAGCGCGGGAGCCGCGGCGAGCGCGCCGACGCCGCCGAGGAACGTGCGCCGGCGGATCATCGCCGGACGTCGAGCTCGCCCGACATGAAAGCCTCTATGTCGCGCGGGCCGAACAGGCTCGAATCGCCGGGGAGGCTGTGCTTGAGGCAGGTGACGGCAAGGCCGGAGCGCACCGTCCAGTCGAGGTCGCGGCCGAGCCTCAGCCCATGGAGGATGCCGGTGGCGAAGGCGTCCCCTGCCCCGATCCGGTCGACGATGCCGGCGACGACGACCTCTTCGGTCTGGGCGGCGCCTTCCCGCGAATCCAGGCGGGCGGCGATGCGGTGGCGATCGGCATCGTCGATGTGGCGGGCGGTCGACGCGATCAGCCTGAGGTCCGGGAAGGCCGCGAAGGCCGCCTCGGCGGCTTCGCGCCGGCGGTCCGCGCCGTCGCCGCTGAAGTTTTCGCCGAGCAGGAGCGAGATGTCGCGGTGGTTGCCGAACAATATCTCGGCCTTGCCGACCAGCCGGGTCAGGATCTCGCGCGGGTTGCTGTCCCAACGTTCCCAGAGCTGCGCGCGGTAGTTGCCGTCGAACGAGACCGCCACGCCGCGCCGCCGCGCCGCCTCAGCCGCCGCGACCGCCGCTTCGGCCGACTGCGGGCCGAGCGCGGGAGTGATGCCCGAAAGGTGGAGAAGATCAGCCCCTTCGAGCAGCCTGTCCCAATCGAAATCCGAAGCGGTCGCGAGGGCGAAGCTGCTCGCCTCGCGATCGTAGACGATCTCGGAGGCGCGAAGGCCCGCGCCCGGCGCGAGGAAATAGAGGCCCATCCGGCCGGGAGCGGCCACGACGTCCCGTGCGTCGACTCCGAAGCGCCTCAGATAGCCGGCGGCGGCGGCGCCGAGCGCATTGTCGGGCACGCGGCTGACCATCTTCGTTGCGTGTCCGAGCGAGGCTAGTCCTACCGCGACATTGGCTTCGGCGCCGCCGACATGGACGTCGAGATGCGGCCGCTGCAAAAGGAGCTCGCGGCCGGGCGCGGTGAGGCGCAGGAGCAGCTCGCCGAAGCAGGCGACAGTCATTCCGCCAACCTCGTCCGTCCCGGGCGAAGACGAGGCGCGCTGCACGGAGGCGTCACGGTCGCCCCTCGACTTCGCTCGGGACGAGCGGCAAGGCGCATCGCTCGCGCAAGGGCGGTCCCGGGGTTCACCGAGCGAGCCAGCCGCCGTCCACGGCGAGGATGTGGCCCTGCACGTAATCGGACGCGGGCGAGGCCAGGAACACGGCGGCGCCGCCGAGATCCGAGGGATCGCCCCAGCGCCCGGCCGGAATCCGCTCCAGGATCGAGCGGTTGCGCGCCTCGTCGGACTGAAGCGCGGCGGTGTTGTTGGTGGCGATGTAGCCGGGGGCGATCGCGTTGACGTTGATGCCCTTGGCCGCCCATTCGTTGGCGAGCAACTTGGTGAGCCCCGCAACGCCGGACTTGGAGGCGGTGTAGCTAGGGACGCGGATGCCGCCCTGGAAGCTCAGCATCGAGGCAATGTTGATGATCTTGCCGCCGCCCTGCGCGATCATGTGGCGCGCCGCGGCCTGGCACAGGAAGAAGACCGACTTCAGATTGGTGTCGATCACCGCGTCCCAATCTTCCTCGGTGAAGTCGACCGCGTCGGCGCGGCGGATGATGCCGGCATTGTTGACGAGGATGTCGAGCCGGCCGAGCTCGGCCAGGGTGCGGTCGACGACTTCCGGCACCGGCGCGATCGTCGCTAAGTCGGCGCTGATCAGCACGGCGCGGCGGCCCAGCGCCCGCACCTTGTCCGCCGTCTCGGTTGCCTCGGAACGGCCGACCAGCGCCAAATCCGCACCCGCCTCGGCAAGCGCGAGCGCGATGCCCTGGCCGATGCCGGTATTGGCGCCGGTGACGACCGCGACTTTGCCGGTGAGGTCGAACATCGCGCTCACTGAAGCTGGCAGATGTCGAGGACGTTCATGTCGGTATAGTCCTGGTTCTCGCCCGCCATCGCCCAGATGAAGGCATAGGCCCTGGTGCCCGAGCCCATGTGGATCGACCAGGGCGGGCTGATCACCGCCTCGTCGTTGGCGAGCACGATGTGCCGCATCGCCTCGCCCTCGCCCATATAGTGGAAGACCCGGTCGTTGGGGCCGTCCAATTCGAAGTAGAAATAGATTTCCGAGCGGCGCTCGTGGATGTGCGGCGGCATCGTGTTCCAGACGCTGCCGGGCTTGAGCACGGTGAGGCCCATGACCAGCTGCGCGCTGTCGCACACGCCGGGGATGACGAGCTGGTAGATGGTGCGCTCGTTGGATTCCTCGAGGCTGCCGCGTTCGAGCGCGTTGGCCTGCGCGATCTCGAGCTTGCGAGTCTTGAAGGCCTTATGGGCGGGGCAGGAAGCGAGGTAGAATTTCGCACCCTGGCCGGAGAAAGCCACGTCTTTGGCGCCCATGGTGACGTAGAGGCAGTCCTTGCTGCCGAGCTCGAAGCTCTCGCCGTCGACGGCGACGGTGCCGGGCGTTGCGCCGACGTTGACGATGGCGAGCTCGCGCCGCTCGAGGAACGGATGGCCGGCGGCCGACGGCGGCTCGGTCTGGTCGGGAAGCCGAACGGCGCCGGCGCCGACCAGCACGCCGCCGATCACGAAGCGGTCGGCGTGGGTGTAGTTGAGCACGACCTCGCCTTCGCGGAACAGGCCCTGGATCAGGTAGCGGTCGCGCAGCTCCTCATTGGAGACGCACTCCATCATGTCCGGGTGGGTGGCGTAATAGGTGCGTTCGAACATCGAGGTCTCCGTTGATTCAGGCTGCTTCGGCGTGCTGCTCGTCGAGCCGGTAGGCGCGCTTGACGAGGCGGTAGGAAAGTTCGCGGGCGAGCTCTGCGGCTTCCCAGTCCTCGAGCCGGTGCTCGGCGACGAGGCGGGCGAGGAACGCGCAGTCGACCCGGCGAGCGACGTCGTGCCGCGCCGGGATCGAGAGGAAGGCGCGGGTGTCGTCGTTGAACCCGACGGTGTTGTAGAAGCCCGCGGTCTCGGTCGTCATCTCGCGGAAGCGGCGCATGCCTTCCGGGCTGTCGTGGAACCACCAGGCGGGGCCGAGCCTGAGGCAGGGATAATGGCCCGCCAGCGGCGCCAGCTCGCGCGCATAGGCGCTCTCGTCGAGGGTGAAGAGGATGACGGACAGCCGCGTCTCGTTGCCGAAGCGGTCGAGCAGGGGCTTCAGCGCGCTCACATAATCGGTGCGCGTCGGGATGTCGGCGCCCTTGTCGCGGCCGTAAGCGCCGTGCAGCCAGCGATTGTGGTTGCGGAAGGAGCCGGGGTGGATCTGCATCACCATCCCGTCCTCGACGCTCATCGCCGCCATCTCGGTCAGCATCTGCGCCCGGAACAGCTCGGCGTCTTCGGCGCTCCAGCGCCCGCCGACGATCCGGCCGAACAGGGCCTCGGTCTCGGCGGCGGAGAGGTCGGCGGTGCGGGCGGTGGGATGGCCGTGGTCGGTGGCGGTCGCGCCGGCGGCGCGGAAATCGGCACGGCGCCTGCGGTGGGCGGCGAGATAGCCGGACCAGCTGTGGACGTCCTCGCCCGTGAGCTCCGCGAAGCGCGCGAGCGCGACGGCGAAATCCTCATGCTCCGGATCGATCACGGCGTCGGGGCGGTAGGTGGTCACCACTCGTCCGCTCCAGCCCGAGGCGCGGATCGCCGCGTGATGAACGAGATCCTCGTGCGCGCCCTCCGTGGTCGCGAGCAGCTCGATGCCGAAGCGGTCGAACAAGGCGCGCGGGCGGAAGGCCGGAGTTGCCAGCGCCTCGGTGATGCGATCGTAATAGAGGTCGGCGGTGGCGCTCTCGAGCGCGACGTCGATCCCGAACACATCGGCAAAGACGTGATCGAGCCAAAGGCGCGACGGGGTGCCGCGGAACAGGAAATAATGATCGGCGAAGAGCCGCCATGCGGCGCGGGGATCCGCCTTGCCGGGCCCCGTCTTGCCCGGCACCCCGAGGCGATCGAGCGACACACCCTGGCTGTAGAGCATCCGGTAGAGATAATGGTCGGGCGCGAGCAGCAGTTCGGCGGGGTTGGTCCAGGCGGAATCGGTCGCGAACCACCGGGGATCGGTATGGCCGTGCGGGCTGACGATCGGCAGCCCCTTCACTTCCCGGTAGAGCGCACGGGCGATCGAGCGCGTCGCCGGATCCGCGGGGAGCAGCCTGTCGGCATGAAGCTGGAGCGGCCTTGGCATCTTCATCCTAACGCTTGGAGCCGGTGATCGTAGCGCCACCCTTGCGGGCTGCTTTAGGTAACCGGTGTCAGGAAGAGTCGCAACCCCCAAGCTCAGGCGGGCGGCGGCGCCACCGACGCCCGATGCACCAATGTCGACAGGAACATGGACGGCTCCTCCGTCCCCTTGTCGGGCTGGGTGATGTCGCCGACCAGCTTCAGCGCCGCCGAGCGCGCCATCGAGATGATCGGCCAGCGCACCGTCGTCAGCGGCGGCCAGATGTGGGCGGCGATGGCCGTGTCGTCGAAGCCGATCACCGACAGCTCGTCGGGGACCGTGATCCCGCGCTGCCGCGCCGCATAGACGACTCCGGCCGCCATCTCGTCGTTGGAGGCGAAGATCGCGGTCGGCCGCGGCGACAGATCGAGCAGCTTGTCGGCCGCGGCGATGCCGGATTCGAACGTGTAATTGCCGTCGGCGATGAGGCTTCTCGGCAGCTTGATCTTCGCCTTCTTCAGCGCGTCCTCGAATCCCAGGCGGCGCTCGGCCGCCGAGCGGAAGCCGTGCGGCCCCTCGATCAGGCCGATCAGCCTGTGGCCCTGCTCGATCAGATAGGCCGCCGCCTCGCGCACCGCCTCGCGATCGTTAGACGCGACCATGTGGTCGGGATCGTCGAGTTCGGCCGAGCCCATCCGCGTGTAGCGGACCCCAAGATCCTCGCACAGGCGCGCCAGCGCATCATTCTCGGAGATGGGCGGGAGCAGCACGACTCCGAACAGCCGCTGGCGCTCGAGCAGGTCGCGAACGTCGTCGAGCATCATCGATGACCGGCGGTCGACCGGGCGAACGACCAGCTCGAACTCGGTGCCCTGCAGCGCCTCCAGGATTCCCTGCTGAACACCCAGCACCATCTGCGCGTTGGGATTGTCGTGGATCAGGCCGACCAGGAAGTTGCGCCGAAGCGCCAGCGCCCGCGCCTGCGGGTTGGGCACATAGCTCAGATCCTTGATGACCTTCTGCACTCGGTCGCGCGTGTCATCGTTGAGCAGAGGAGAGCGATTGATGACCCGGCTCACCGTCTTCTTCGACACGCCGGCGAGGCGCGCGACATCGTTGATCGTCGGCTTGCCGGCCGAGCGCGCCGCGGGCATCGCCCCCTCCCTGTCGGCCAATTCATCGTCTCCCATGCCGCACGATAGCCCGCCGCGGCGGGCGGTGCCAACAACAGATGGAACAGATGGAACCGCTCCGGGTTGCCGAGCCGGCCATTCCCTATTAGATTGACACCGGTTTCCCCATGACGCAACCCAGCCCCCTGCCCCCGGCCCCGCAAGGCCCGGCGGTCATCCAGCTCCACCCGAGCGACGATGTCGCCGTCGCGCTTCGGCCGATCGAAGCGGGCGAAGCGTTCGAAGTGGCGGGGCGGACGCTGACCGCCGCCGAGCCGATCCCGCAGGGTCACAAACTGGCCCTGCACGCGATCGAAGCCGGCGCAGAGGTGCGTAAGTTCGGCGCCCCCATCGGCCGCGCGACCGCCCCCGTCGCCGCGGGCGCCCACGTCCATTCGCACAACCTCCAGACCCTGCTGAGCGGCGTCGAGGGCTATCGCTACGAAGCCTCGGACGGCCAGGCGCTGCCCGCCGCGCAAGGCACCTTCCTGGGCTATCGCCGGCCCGACGGGCGCGTCGGCACGCGCAATGAAATCTGGGTGCTGCCGACGGTCGGCTGCGTCGGCCGGACCGCCGAGCGGATCGCGGCGATTTCCCACGCCCGCCACGCCGGGGCGGTGGACGGCGTCTATGCCTTCACCCATCCCCACGGCTGCTCGCAGCTTGGCGACGATCTTGCCGGAACGCGCGCCATCCTCGCCGCCCTCGCCTGCCATCCCAATGCCGGCGGCGTGCTGCTGGTCGGGCTCGGCTGCGAGTCGAACCAGACGACCCAGCTCTTGGCCGAGATCCCCGAGGAGCTGCGCGGCCGGATCCGCACCCTGGGCACCCAAAGCGTCGAGGACGAGATCGAGGAAGGCCTGGCGCTGGTCGACGCGCTGGCCGCCACCGCTGCGCTGTCGAAGCGCCAGGAGGCGCCGCTCGGCGACCTCGTCCTTGGACTGAAGTGCGGCGGCTCGGACGGCTTCAGCGGGCTCACGGCCAATCCGCTGGTGGGTCGGATGGCGGACCGGATCGTCGGCGCCGGCGGAAGCGCGATCCTGACCGAGATCCCCGAAGTGTTCGGAGCCGAGCATCTGCTCATGGCGCGCGCTCGGGACGAAGCGGTTTTCCAGGGGATCGTCGGCGTCGTGAACGACTTCAAACGCTATTTCCTGAGCCACGGCGAACCCGTTTCCGAGAACCCCTCGCCCGGCAATATCGCGGGCGGAATCACGACGCTGGAGGAGAAGTCGCTCGGCGCCGTCCAGAAAGGCGGTCAGGCGCCGGTGGAGGATGTGCTCCGTTACGGGCAGCGCATCCGCCGCAAGGGGCTGACCCTGCTGGAATCCCCCGGAAACGACGCGGTCTCCTCCACCGCGCTTGCCGCCGCGGGCGCCACCCTGATCCTGTTCACCACCGGGCGCGGCACGCCGATGGGCTTCCCGGTGCCGACGGTGAAGATCGCGTCGAACAGCGCCCTTGCCGACCGCAAGAAGAACTGGATCGATTTCGATGCGGGCCGCGTGCTCGCGCAGGGGCTCGACACGGCGGCCGACGACTTGCTCGAGCGAGTCGCCGCCATCGCTTCCGGCGAGACCAGCGCCGCCGAGCGCAACGGCGAGCGCGAGATCGCCATCTGGAAGCGCGGCGTCACGCTGTGACGTCCGCTGCCTACGACCGATCGAAGCTCGGCACCGGCATCCTGCATTTCGGGCCGGGCGCCTTCCATCGCGCTCACCAGGCGGATTATGTCGACCGCCTGCTTGCGCAGGATCCGCGCTGGGGGATCGCCGCGGTGTCGCTGCGCTCGGCGGGCACGGTCGAAGCGCTGCGGCGCCAGGACGGCCGCTACACCCTCGCCATCCTGGACGAGAAGACGAGCTATCGCACGATCGCAGCGCACAACCGGTTCTTCGGCCCCGGCGAGGGCCAGAGCGTACGGCGGCTGCTGGCCGCCGGGGACATCCGAATCGTTTCCAGCACCGTCACCGAGAAGGGATATTGCCTGGCCGGCGACGGCACGCTTGACTTCGACCATCCCGACATCGTCCACGATCTCGCTTCTCCTGAAACGCCGGTGAGCATCGTCGGATGGCTCGCTTTGGGGCTGAGGGACCGGCGCGACGGAAGGCTCGCGCCGTTCACGCCTTTGTGCTGCGACAACATGGTTTCGAACGGGAAGAAGCTGCGGCGGGCGGTGATCGACTATTCGGCCCGGCTAGACCCCGAGCTTGCCCGCTGGATCGGCGGCGAGGTCCGCTTTCCCGATGCGATGGTCGATTCGATCACTCCGGCCGCGGACGACGGCCTTCGCCAGATGGTGAGGGAGGCGACCGGTTTCGACGATGCGGCGCCGGTCCGGCGCGAGGCGTACGCCGCGTGGGTGATCGAGGATGTGCTCCCGCAGGCTTCTCCCGATCTGGCATCGGTGGGCGCCGTGATGGCCAGGGATGTGGGGGCCTGGGAGAAAGCGAAGCTGCGCATCCTGAACGGCGCCCATTCGACGCTGGCTTATACGGGCCTGCTGTTGGGGCACGACACCGTCGCCGACGCGATGGCGGACCGGCGGCTTGCCGATTTCACGCAGCGGCTGATCCGCGAGGACATCATCCCGAGCCTCGCGCCGTCGCCGATCGACCTGGAGCGCTACGCTGCCGAAATCCTGCAGCGCTTCCGCAACCCCGCGATCCGCCACAAATTGTCGCAGATCGCCTGGGACGGATCGCAGAAGCTGCCCTACCGACTGCTCGACACGATCTGGGATGCGCTCGGCCGGGGCCGCGGCATCGACCGCCTTAGCGTTCCGATCGCCGCCTGGATGATGTTCATCGAGCGGCAGGCGAGAGCGGGAGCCGAGATCGTCGATCCGATCGCCGGGAGCCTGATCGCGGCCGTCCATTCGGGAGAGCTGGTGGAGGAACTGCTTTCGCTGCGGCAGGTCTTTCCGGCGTATCTGGCCGATCGGCCTGAATTCACGCGCGGGCTCGCTCGCGCGGTGGCCATCATGCGCGAGGAGGGCGTCGCAGCCTGCATCGCCGGCGAGGAGCTGAAAATTGTCTGACATCGACCGGATCCTCGCCGCGGCGCCCGTGATCCCGGTGCTCGTGATCGAGCGGACCGAGGACGCGGTACCGATCGCGCTGGCCCTGGTGGAGGGCGGCCTGCCGGTGCTGGAAGTCACCTTGCGCACGCCCGTGGCGCTCGACGCGATCCGCGAGATGGCGAAGGTGCCGGGCGCGATCGTCGGAGCGGGCACGGTGCTCAACCCCCGGCAGTTCGAGCAGGCGGTGGAGGCCGGATCCGAGTTCGTCGTCAGCCCCGGCCTTACCCGCAAGCTTGGCGAGACGGCGAACGCATCGCGAATCCCGCTGCTGCCGGGGGTCGCCAATGCGAGCGACATCATGCGCGCGCTCGATCTCGGCTTCTCGCGCCTCAAATTCTTCCCGGCCACGGCTTCGGGCGGGATCCCGGCGCTGAAGGCGCTGAGCGCCGTGTTCGGCGGCGTCCGATTCTGCCCGACGGGGGGAATCACCCTGGAAAGCGCGCCGGAATGGCTGGCGCTCGGCTCGGTCGCGTGCGTGGGCGGGAGCTGGCTCGTGCCGGCCGGCCCGACGCCCGATCCCGACGCGATCCGCGAGCGCGCCCGGTGGGCCACTCGATTGAAAACACAAAGCTGAGGCGCGAAATGCCGATCCGGATGCGTCCAAGAGCGGTTGCATATGACACCGGTTTCCTCTACATTTGCGAACAAAGTAAAACCCGAGGGGCCTGAAGTGTCTTTGCTGTCCAACGACCCGGCGACGATCGCCGGCCGTTTCCTGTCCGCGCGCCGCGCAGCCGGCGGCCTGGCCGATTATCCCGGCAAGTTCCCGGCCAGCCTGGACGAGGCCTACAGCGTCCAGAACGAGGCGATCGCGGCGTGGGGCCAGAAGGTGATCGGCTGGAAGGTCGGCCGGATCCTGCCGCCGCTCGCCGAGCAGTTCGGAACCGACCGGCTGGCGGGGCCGATCTTCGCCTCGCAGGCCGCCGTCGCCGGCGACCGCGAGCCGGAGATGCCGGTCTTCGCCGAGGGCTTCGCCGCCGGCGAGGCGGAATTCCTGCTGCGAATCGGGCGCACCCCGCCACCGGACAAGAAAAGCTTCACGCTCGAGGAAGCGGCCGAGCTCGTCGATACCGTCCATGTCGGCATCGAGATCGCGAGCTCGCCGCTGGGCGACATCAACAAGCTCGGGCCGATCGCCGTCATTTCGGACTTCGGCAACAATAACGGGCTGGTGCTGGGCGGCGAGATTCCCGACTGGCGCTCCAGCGGGTTCGAGACGTGGGACGTGACCACCCTGATCGACGGAGTCGAGGTCGGGAGCGGCCGCGCCGCCTCGTTCCCCGACGGGGCGATCGGCGCGGCGCGCTTCCTGTTCGAGCTGATGGCCAAGCGCGGGATCGCGCTGCGGCCGGGGCAGTGGATCTCCTCGGGCGCGGTGACCGGCGTCCACGACGCCGCGCCCGGCCAGCATGTCGAGGCGCGCTTCGGCGGGCGGTTCAGCGTGCGCTGCAGGCTCAAGGCGGCCCGCCCCGAAGCGGCCTAGTGGGCCCATTCCCTGGCGAGTATCTCGGCGCGACTGCCGTCCCACTTGATCTCGACCTTGCGGCCCTGCGGATCGCCGCCCGCCGGGGCGTAGAGCTCGTAGAGGACGAGGCCGTCCGGCTGCCGGCTCTCGATCACCCGGGTGGGGACGAGGGCCGGGTCGTGGGCGGCGCTCGCCTGCCGCACGAGCGCGGGCGTGGCTGAGAAGTCGATGTCGCGCTGCGTTTCGACCACGCGCCAGCGGCCGCCTTCCTCCATGATGTCGAACTCGAGCTCGGAGCCGTCGGCGAGCTTGCCCTCGATATCGAAATAGCGGCGGCCCTCGCGCGTTTCGGCCTGGGCCTGGGCGGGCGTGAACCCGGGCTGCTCGGCTTTCGCCGCGGCCAGGACCGCGGCCGGCACCTGGTCCAGGGGCACGTCCACCTTGCCGCTCGTCTGCACCTTGGCGGGCTGCGAATCAGCTTTCGCCTCAGGCGCATCGGCGCTGCAGGCCGCCACCGCGCAAAGCACCGGCACCAATAGAATTTTCGCCATCTCCGCTTTCTCCCTGAAGCCCAAGGCCTGTCGTCCAATCCAGTCACGGGATTGTATATGACACCGGTTTCCTCTACAACTCACATCAAGGCTCCTACAGACGAGCCGCGGAGGGTATTGGAATGGCCAAGACTTTCGTCGAGGGTGTAGACTCGACTGCGCCGAAGCTCAGCGTCGGCCGGGTGCGCTGGGGCATCTGCGCCCTGCTCTTCTTCGCGACCACGATCAATTACATCGACCGCCAGATGATCAGCGTTCTGAAGCCGACGCTTCAGGCCGAATATGGCTGGGACGAGACCACCTACGCGAACATCGTCTTCTCGTTCCAGCTCGCCTACGCGATCGGCTACGTCGTGTTCGGGCGGCTGATCGACAAGCTCGGCGCCCGCTTCGGCTACTCGCTCGCCGCCGCGATCTGGGGAGTCGCCGCGATGGCGCATGCCGGCGCCAACAGCGCCTGGCACTTCATGATCGCCCGCTTCGCGCTCGGGCTCGGCGAATCGGGCAACTTCCCGGCCGGCGTCAAGGCGGTGGCCGAATGGTTTCCCAAGAAGGAACGCGCGTTCGCGATCGGGATCTTCAACGCGGGCGCGAACATCGGCGCGATCCTGACTCCGCTGCTCGCGCCGATCCTCGTCTTCGCCTTCGGCTGGCGCGTCGCGTTCCTGTTCACCGGCGCGCTCGTCTTCGTCTGGCTCGCCTTCTGGTGGACCCTCTACCGCCGCCCGCGCGAGAAGAAGAATCTGTCCGAGGCCGAGCTCGCCTACATCGAGAGCGATCCGGCCGATGCTCCGGGCGACGTCAAATGGCTGCCTTTGCTGCGCCACCGCCAGACCTGGGCCTATGCGGTCGGCAAGTTCATGATCGACCCGATCTGGTGGTTCTTCCTGTTCTGGCTGCCCGACTTCTTCTCCAAGCAGCACGGGCTCGACCTCAAGACCTTCGGGCCGCCGCTCGCCGCCATCTACATCATCTCGGACATCGGCAGCGTCGCCGGCGGCTGGCTGTCGTCGAACCTCATCAAGCGCGGCTACAGCGTCAATGCCGGCCGCAAGATCGCGATGCTGGTCTGCGCGCTGTGCGTCCCGCCGGTCATGCTGGCGCCCGGGGTCGATGACGTCTGGGGCGCGGTGCTCCTGATCGGCCTCGCCACCGCGGCGCACCAGGGCTTCTCCGCCAACCTTTACACGCTTCCTTCCGACCTCTTCCCGAGGAAGGCGGTCGGCGCGATCATCGGCATCGGCGGGACGATCGGCGCGATCGGCGGCATGTTCATGGCTAAGTTCACCGGCTGGGTGCTCGACGCCACCGGAAGCTACATGCCGATGTTCGTCGTCGCCGGCTCATCCTACCTGCTCGCGCTGCTGATCATCCACCTGCTCGTACCCCGTATGGAGGAGGCGAAGGGGGTCTGAGCCCTCCTTCGGTACACCTATGCTGCTTCTGACCCCCCTCCTCCTGCTGGCGGCCGGCCAGGCTCCGGCCGCCGCGATCCCCGCCTTCCCGGGCGCTCAAGGCGCCGGCCGACTGGCGCGCGGCGGGAGGGGCGGCCGGGTGCTTCGGGTCACCAGCCTGGAAGATGGCGGCCCCGGTTCGCTGCGCGCCGCCGTCGAGGCCGAGGGCCCGCGAACGATCATCTTCGACATCGGCGGCACGATCCGCCTCAAGAAGCCGCTGGTCGTTCGGCACGGGCAGGTGACGATCGCGGGGCAGACGGCGCCCGGCGGCGGCATCAGCCTGCGCGACCGCCATTTCGAGATCGCGGCCGACGATGTGGTGGTTCGCTACATCCGCGCGCGTCTGGGCGACGAAGGCGGCATCGAAAGCGACGCCTTCACGATCAGCAGCGGCCGGCGGATCATCGTCGACCATGTCTCGGCGAGCTGGTCGATCGACGAGACCCTCTCCTCCGGATCCAACTACAAGACCCCGAAAGACGATCTGCGCGACGTGACGGTGCAATGGTCGATCATAGCGGAGTCGCTGCGCCGATCGGTGCACGCCAAGGGCGACCATGGCTACGGTTCGCTGCTGCGCGGCGCTCGCGGCGCGCGGATGAGCTTCCACCACAATCTGTGGGCGCACCATTCCGCGCGGATGCCGCGCCCGGGCAATTACCTGACGCCGAGCCAGGACAGCCTCGGCGCCTTCTACGACTTCCGATCGAACGTCTTCTACAATTGGGGCGGGAGCAGAGCAGGCTATAATGCCGACAGCGGCGACAAGGCCTCGCTCGCCGCCTACAATTTCATCGACAATGCATATCGCACCGGCCCCGATTCCAAGAAGGCGATCGCCTTCGAGGAGTCGAACCCGATCGCCAGAGCCTGGTTCGCCGGCAACAGCATGAACGGGACGATCCCGGCCGATCCCTGGAGCCTCGTGACCGGGCGCACCGATCCGGCCTACCGGCTCGCGGCTCCAATCCCCTTCCCTCCCGTCACCCGCGACGCCGCGCCTCGCGCCTTCGAGATCGTGCTTGCCCGCGCCGGCGCGTCGCGGGTGAGAGATGCGGTGGATGCGCGAGTCGTGGAGACGGTGCGCCGCGGCACCGGCAGGTTGATCGACAGCCAGCGGGAAATCGGCGGCTGGCCGCAGCTTGCCGCCGGCACGCCGTGGAAGGACAAGGACGGCGACGGCATGCCCGACGATTGGGAGCGGCGACACCGGCTGAACCCCGCCAACGCCGCCGACAGCAATGCCGACCGGGACCGCGACGGCTACACCGAGCTCGAGGAATGGCTGAACAGCCTGGCGGGCCCCGCCCGGCGCTGATCTGCCGCCGCGTCGTCTGCGGCGGCCTGGCGGCCGTCGCTGCGACCCCCGCGCGCGCTTTCGCTCCCGGCTTCGACGCGATCGTCAGGAAAAGCGGAGGGACGCACTCGAGCCTGGTCGCAGCGTTGGAGGACGCGCCGAGCGATGGCCGCCGCTTCCGGATCCTGCTCGGCCGCGGCCGCTGGGAGGAAAAGATCACCCTCACCCGCGCCAACGTCGAGCTGGTCGGAGAGGACCGCAAGGCGAGCGTCGTCGCCTCCTCGGTCTTCGCAGGCCAGGACAAGCCCGGCGGCGGCAAATGGGGCACGTTCGGCTCCGCTTCGCTGACGATCGAGGCGAGCGACTTCACCGCGCGCAACCTGACGGTCGAGAACGGCTTCGACTATCCCGCTCATCGGCGCAGCGGCGGCGGCGAAGGCGCGCAGGCGGTGGCGCTGGCGCTCGGCAACGCAGCGGACCGCACGCTGATCGAGGACGTCGACATCGTCGGCTACCAGGACAGCTTCTACCTTCGCGCCGGCCGCGCCCTCGTCCGCCGAGCGTTCGTCACCGGCCATGTCGACTTCATCTTCGGCGGCGCGGCGGCTCTGTTCGAAGGCTGCGAGATCCGCTCGCGCGTGCGCTCCGCCGAAGGCGTTCAGGGCTATGTCGCCGCGCCGAGCACGCCCCGCGGCCAGCGCTTCGGCCTGGTCTTCGACCGCTGCCGGCTCACGCGCGAGCCCGGTCTGCCGGACCGGTCCGTCTATCTCGGCCGCCCCTGGCGGGCGGGCGGCAACGTCGATTTGCGCGGCAGCGCCGTGTATCTGCGCTGCCGGATGGATGCGCACATCCACCCCGACGGCTGGACGTGGATGAACTATCGCGGCCCCGGGGGCTACCAGATGACGTTCCAGGCGGGCGACGCGCGCTTCGCCGAATACGCCAGCCAGGGGCTGGGCGCGACACGCTCGCCCGGGCGCCGCATCCTGAGCAGTGCCGAAGCCGCCGAATATCGCCGCGAACGCATCCTGGGCGACTGGCGCCCGGCCTGATGCCAGCACGGACCGCGACGGTCCGCCGCCATCGGTTCGCGCTCGATCGGGGCGGCGGGAAAGCGCCGCCCCGATCCAGGGTCAGAAGGTGAGCCGAGCGCCCGCGGTGAAGACCCGGCCGGTGCTCTGGTAGAGCTGAGTCACGGGATTCGCCTCGTACATCGTGCGGTGGGTGGTCTCGTTGGTGAGGTTGCGCGCCTCGAAGGTCAGCCGGATCCAGTCGGTCAGGTTGTACGACGTGGCGAAATCGACATTGAGGGTGTTCTCGGTGAAGCCGAAGTCGCCGATGACCGGCGAGTTGCACGTACCGCCCGCATTGGTCGTCGTCCCGGGCGAGCAGGTGCCGGCCGCGAGCGGAAAGCGGTTCACGTACCGCTCGCGGTACGCCGCCGACACGCGCGCCGAGAAGCGCTCGTCCTCATAATAGAGCGTGGCGTTGAACGCGTCCGGCGATGTGTTGAGAAACGGCCCCGTCGCGAACGTGTTCTGCGCCGTCCCCGCCGTCTGGTCGCGCCGAGTGGCGAGCGCGGTGTTGGTGAGGTAGGTCAGCTTCGATTCGATATGGGTGTAGTTCGCGGTGATTCCGAAGTTCCGGAAGGCATCGCCGAAGAATCCGAAGTCGGTCTGCGCGTTGACTTCGATGCCCTTGATCGTGCCGCCCGGCGCATCCCGGAACTGACGCACCGCGAACAGCCCGCCGCCCTCGACATATTCGCGGAAGGTGGGGTTGGTGAACTGATCGAGCAGCTGCCGATAGATGTCCGGCTCGAACACCGATTCCAGCGGCACTTCGATCGCGATCTGCTGCGGGAACGACTTCAGATCCTTGTGGAACAGGGCCACGCCGATCAGCCCGCTACGGCCGAAATAGCGCTCGAAGCTGAGGTCGAGGTTGGTCGATCGGAACGGACTGAGATAGGGATTGCCAACGGTGACCGAAGGCGCCGCCCCGCCGGTGTTGAGGGCGCCCGTGAAGTTCGGGAACGAGGTGGTGCCCGGAGTGAGCGCCGCAAGCTGCGGCCGCGAGATCGTTTTCGACGCCGCGAACCGGATCAGGAAGTCGTTGGCCACTTCCCAGTTCGCGTTCAGCGACGGCAGCACGTCCCAATAGGTGTTGCGGGCGACGACGGGAACGCCTTCGGTACCGTCGGTCGCGCCGACGCGGCCGCGGCCGGTGACCTGGGTGCGGGCGGCCCGGACGCCGACATTGCCCCGCAGCGGCCGCCCGAACATGTCGAAATTATAGTCGATCTGCGCGAAGCCGGACATGTCGCGCTCGCGCACGGCATTGTTCTGGCGGCCATCGGGGACCGCCCGCCAGTCGCCCCACTCGTTGGCGCAGTTGCAGTCGATCCCGAACTCGCTGATGAACGCGTCCAGATCGGGCACGAACATGCTCGTCGGGGTGCCCTCCGGAACGTCGAGGCCCTTGCCGAAGCCGATGGTGCGGCCGAGGTCGGTGCTCTGGAGGCCGGCTTCCTGGAGCGTCGGGTTGATCGCCTCGATATCCTGGCTGCGGCGCTCCTGGTTGCTGTCGAAATCGAACTGCTTGAAGGTGCCGCCGAAACGCAGCGTGAATTGGTCGGTCAGATCCCAGGCGAAGTTGAGGCGCGCGACCCGGAATTCATTGTCGACGCGCGAGTTGAAGTAGCGGATCGTCGACAGGCCCTTCACCAATGTCCACTGGGCGGGATCGCCTGGATCGAAGCCGGGATTGAAGACCGGCATGATCGAATCGCCGCGCTCGTCGAACACGTAATTGTCGCGATCGAGCGAGTTGAATTCGGCGAGCAGCCCGGTTCCGCGGAACTCGGAGCGTGAATAGCCCAGCGTCGCTTCCGCGCTGAAGGCGTCGCTGAACTCCTGAGTCGCGTTCAGCGTGCCCTGGTAGAAGGTGGTCTTGCCGAACTGGGCGTCGGCGGAGCTGCGCCAGTCCACGTCGTCGAGCAGGAGATAATCGGCCTGGCCGGCGGCGTTGACGTTGGCCTCGCGGACCTTGGTGTTGGTGCGGCCGAGCAGGGGCACGAAACCGGCAAGGTTGTCGCTGCTGGCAATGAAGCCTGGCGAGCCGGACCAGTTGTAATAATCGAAGACGTCGAGGTTGCGCGGGTTGTAGCTGTTGAGCGTGCCGGCGATCAGCGAGCCCGAGCTCTGGCCGCATTCGTCGAATTCGATCCGGCACGTCGGAAAGAGGCCGGCCGTGACCGCCCCGGTCGTCGGATTGACCGATCCGATGCGGTCTGTGCGGCCGTTGTTGCTGATCGAGCCGTTGGCGTTGCGCAGCGGCCGCACCCCGGCCGATCCGGTGCGCAGGAAGCGCGGGTTCGCGCCGCCGGTGCCGGTCGGGAAGTTGCGGTTGAGGCCGATCGGCGTGATGCCGTTGACGATGCTGTCCTGCCGGTAGCGCGAATAGACGCCGTCGAGGATAATCTCGGTGCGATCGGTGGCGCGCCACTGCGCCGTCGCGGTCGCGCCGAGCCGGTCGTAGGAGAGGTCCTGGCGGTTGATCGACGGCAGAGCCGGGATGATGGTGGTCGGCGACAGCAGCGCATAGGCGGCCGGATTGGAACCGAAGGTCGGGCCGGTGCCGCCCGGACGCGCGAAGCCGAACGTCGGCGGCTCCACCCCCGGCAGCTGCGAGTTGCGGTACAGGAATTCGAACTGGCCGATGCTTCGGCTGTAGCGGTCGATCTGCTGCGACTGCTCCTGGTAGGCGACCGAGGCGAGCACGCCGAAATTGTCGGTGAGGCGGTGCGACAGCAGCCCGGTGAGCCGCGGATTCCAGGTGCCGCCATTCTCGCGATACTCGCCCTCGAGGCCGAGCAGGTAGCGGTTCTCCTTGTAGGTAAGCGGGCGGCCGGTGGTGAGATCGATGATCGCGCCGAGCGAGCCTTCATCGTTGACCGCGGCCGTCGTCTTGGTGACCTTGATGTTGCTGAACAGCTCCGAGGCGAAAGTGTTGAAATCGAAGCCGCGCGTTCGGTTGGCGCCCGCGTCCGACGAGCTGCCGCCGGCGACGGAGAGCGCGTCGGCGCCGTTCAGCCGGGTCATCTGGAAATCGCCGCCCAGGCCGCGCACGGTGATCGAGCGGCCCTCGCCATTGTCGCGGTCGATCGAGATTCCCGGCAGGCGCTGGATCGATTCGGCCAGGTTGGCGTCCGGGAAGTCGGCAATGTCTTCGGCCGTGATCGCGTCGATGATCTGGTCGGAACGGCGCTTCTGGCTGAGCGCGTTCTGGAGCGAGGCGCGGAAGCCGGTGACGACGATGTCCTCGCCGACCGGCTCGCCCTGGGCCGGCGCGGCGGTGGGATCGGCGGGCTGGGTGGCCGACGGGACGTCCTCGACGTCGGGGGCGGCGGGCGGCGCCTGCACCGCCGCGGCGACGGGGGCGGCCGCCTGGCCCTGCGCCAATCCGGGCGCCGCCAACAAGGCTCCGGCGATGACCAGGGCACCGGCGGAAGCGGTGCCGAACAGCGACGTCCTCACAGTGTGAGCCAATTCAGTCCTCCTCCTCTGACGTGCCCGGCCGGTATTCCGGCTCAGGCGCTGCGCTTGCAGTTGATACCGGTGTCAGTTATCAAGGAAACCGGTGTCAACTGCAAGAGGATTTTGCAGCGTGATTAGGCGGTTAACGCTGGCTGCGCTGGCAGCAGGCTGGTTCGGCAGCGCGGCCGCGCAGGCGCAGGCCGTGGTCTCCTTTCCGGAGCGCACCTGCGACGTCACCCGCTATGGCGCGCGCGGCACCCGCGTGTTCCTCGACACCGAGTCGTTCCAGCGCGCGATCGACGATTGCGCGGCCAGGGGCGGCGGCACCGTCCACGTGCCGCGCGGCGAATATCTGATCGCGCCGATCTTCCTCAGATCCAACATCCGGCTTCACCTCGCGCCTTTTTCCGAGCTCGTCGGAGTGACCGACACCCAGCCCTACAAGGTGACGGCGGCGACGCAGGCCTATGTCACCAACGCCGACTGGATCGCGCTCATCAACATCGCCGACGCGACCAACGTCGCGATCACGGGCAAGGGCCGGATCGACGGCCAGGGCGCGACCTGGTGGGACCGCTGGCGCGAGCAGGCGCGGGCGAACAAGCGCGGCGGCGGCACCAACCGCCCGCGCCTCGTCCATGCCGCGCGCAGCCGCAACCTGTCGTTCGAAGGCGTGGGGCTCTACAACTCGCCGAGCTTCCACCTGGTGGTGAAGGATTCCGAGGACGTGACCGTGGACGGCATGAGCTTCGTCGCCCTCGCCCATTCGCCCAACACCGATGCCATCGACCCGATCGATACGCGCAACATGACGATCACCAACAACTTCTTCGACGTCGGCGACGACATCGTGGCGATCAAGTCGCTGAAGGTTAACCCCGCCCGCCCGGACGCGGCCGTCGAGAACATCGTCATCCGCGGCAACAAGGGCCTCGCCGGCCGCGGCATCTGCATCGGCAGCGAGACGATCGGCGGCGTTCGCAACGTGCTCGTCGAGGACAATGAGATCACCGGCGCGATGTACGGCATCCGCATCAAGACTCCGCGCGGACGCGGCGGGCTGGTGCAGGACATCGTGTTCCGCAACAACCGGATGACGGACGTCGAGACGCCGATGGTCTTCTCCGCTTATTATACCGGCGCGGGCTATGACGAGGCCGCCGTGGCGGGCCAGCTCGCCGCCGACCCCGGCAGCTTCGTGCTCGGCCACCAGATCTACCCCAGCGACCGCGAGCCGCCCCAGCCCTACAAGCCGAACTCCACGCCGTGGATCCGCAACGTGCGGGTGGAAGGCCTCACCGCCACCGGGGCCGACCGCGCCGGCATCGTCGTCGGGCTGCCCGAGCGCAGCATCGAGAACCTGGTGTTCCGCGACGTCGAGGTGAGCGCCAAGCGCGGCCTCCTCATCCGCCATGCCCAGGTCGACACGAACGGCCTGCGCATCGCCTCGCCCAAGCAACAGGCGATCATCACCGAGCGCGGAGCCAGGGTATCGAGCAGGCGATAGGTTGCCTCGGGAGCGGCAGCTCCACCTTTTCACGCCCGTTTGACAGCGCCGCATTTACGCAGGCTCTCCAGGCTGAAGGTCGCGACGTGATAGTGACGCTTATGCGGACGATCCGGATCTTTCGTCGATGCGCCGGAGAATAGCCGGGCGCTGGCTGGCGGGCCTGGTCCTGCTCGTGCTGGCGATCGCCGTCGGCCTTGCCGCCGCGCCGCTGCCGCGGGCGCGGCCCACCTTCACCCAGCCCGAATGGATCGGGCCGGTGCACATCGTCGATGTCGCGGCCGGGACGATCCTGCCCGGCAAGGCGCTGCGCGTAGTCGGCGGCAGGATCGAGCAGGTCGTCGACCTCCACCGCGTGCCCGCGAACGCCCGAACGAAGCTGCTGGATGTGGGCGGGGCCTTCGTCACGCCCGGGCTTTGGGACATGCACGCGGTGCTGACGCGCTACGCCGACGCGCTGGAGCACCCGTTGTACCTGGCTCATGGGGTGACCCGCCTGCGCTCGATCCTCAATTGCCCCAGCGAAGGCAAGCCAAGCCTCTATGCCTGCCAGTCCGACAAGAGGCGGTGGAACGGGGAGATAAGGGCGGGACGCATGGTGGGCGCCGTGACGATGAGCTCGGGCAGCTATCCCGTCGGGGGCGCTGCCGCGCTTCATCCGGACGCGCCGGCACTCTACGCAGCCACGACGCCGGGCGAAGCGCGGGAGCTGGTGCGCCTGGTTGCGCGCCAGCGCGACCGGCCCGATCACATCAAGACCTATGACGGCCTGCCCCGATCCGCCTTCTTCGCACTGATGGCGGAAGCGAAGGTGCGCGACATCGAGGTGAGCGGACACGTCCCGGTGGCGGTGAAGGTGGCCGAAGCATCTGCCGCCGGGCTGAAGGCGATAGCCCATGCGCGGTCGCTGCCGGTCGGGTGCTCGTCGCGAGAAGACGAGATCATCCGCCTCCGAGCCTCGAAACGGCGGGCGACGGAGTGGATGCGCCTCGCTCTGGCGACTCAGGACCCCGGCACCTGCCAGGCGCTGTGGGGAACGCTTCGAAGCAACCGGACCTTCGTCTCGCCGACGCTCATCACCCGTTTTTCGGAGACCAAAGCGGGCATCGCCGAGCTTCGGCGGGCGGAGGACCGCGACCGGTTCAGCCCGCAGCTCTACCGCTGGATCTGGAGCGAGGACGTCGCTCCCATCGAGGCCCGGTCGCCGGGCGATGAGGAAGTTTACAGATCCTTCTACCGAGCGGCCGCCAGGCGGGTCGCCGAAGCGGAGCAGGCCGGGGTACGCCTCCTCATCGGCAGCGACACGGGAGACGCCTTCGTCGCCGCCGGCCTGGGAGTGCACCAGGAGATGGCGCTGTGGCGCCGCGCCGGGATACCCGTCCCGGCGATCCTGCGGGCGGCCACGCTCAACGCGGCCGAATATCACGGGCAGTCGGACCAGCTTGGCCGGATCGCCCCAGGGTACGGCGCCGACATGGTCTTCACCGAGCGAAACCCCCTTGCCGACCTCTCCACCCTCCGCACGCCCATCGGGGTGCTCCAGGAGGGGCGCTACCACGACCGCCGGGCGCTCGCCGCGGCCCGGGCGGCCGCGGTGGAAACAGCGTCGAGCTGGCGTTTCCCCTTCCACATGCTGCGCGACCTGCTCCGCAACCCCCGGGGGTTCGTCGGCTCGTGACGCCACCGGCGGCGGCCTTCGTGTCAGCCAAGGATACAGGGCGGCTGGCGCATCCTTGATGTCCGCGTGCAATCAGCGCCTCGTGGTGAGCCCAAAACAGTGCTGCGCCGGGCTCCCGCTAAAATAGTCGCGAGAATCGCCCTTTTGGACCCCGGCGCGGCTCGTCCGTGGCACGGGACGCTTGACATGGCGGCAATCTTCCGCATGCTTGTGGGCATGTCAGAGCCCGCCCTTCGCCTTGCCATGTCCGCTGCCGCGGATGGGGTGGCGTGCGCGGGCCGCGCGATTATCTGGCATGCCTGGCGGGACTATGCTCCGCAGGCGGCGCAGGCGCATCGATGGTGAAGAAGACTTTCCGATAAGTCGAAGCTCCACCATCAGGCCCGCCGCTCCGGCGGGCCTTTTCTTTGTGCCCACGTCCAGGATCTCCGAACAATGCAGATGATAGCTCTCGCGGAACGCCGCCCCGAACCGGACGAAGACGACGAAACCGGGCACGCGCTGCGCGCCCTCTATGAGGGCCGCTCGCTCGACGAGCGCACCGCCGAACGGCTCTTCGCGGCACTGGTGCGGGGCGAACTTGCCGAGCCCTCCATCGCCGCCATGCTGATCTCGCTGCGGCTCAAGGGCGAGACCGCCGAGGAGCTGACCGGCGCCGCCCGGGCGCTTCGCGCCGCCGCCACTCCGTTCGATCGGCCCGATTATTCCTTCGCCGACAGCTGCGGCACCGGCGGCGACGGATCGGGCTCGATCAACGTGTCGACCGCCGTCGCCTTCGTCGCGGCCGCCAGCGGCCTGCCCGTCGCCAAGCACGGCAACCGCGCCGTCACCTCCCGCTGCGGATCGGCCGACGTGCTGGAGCAGCTTGGCGCGAGGCTCGACATCTCGCCCGAGCGGTCGCGGCAGGCGCTCGACCAGGCCGGGATCTGCTTCCTGTTCGCGCCCTTCTACCATCCCGGGCTCAGGCACGCCGGACCGGTAAGGCGAACGCTCAAGGTGCGCACGATCATGAACGTGCTCGGCCCGTGCGTGAACCCGGCCCGGCCGGACGTGCAGCTGGTCGGAGTCGCCAATCCGAGGCTGCTGGAAGCGGTCGCCCGGACGCTCGCCGCGATCGGCGTCGCAAAGGCGCTGGTCGTGCACGGCGCCGGGCTCGACGAGGTCGCGCTTCATGGCGAGACCGAAGCCATCCGGGTGGACGGCGGCTGTATCGAGCGGCTGACCATCACTCCCGCCCAGGCGGGGCTCTCGCTGGCCCCGCTCGGCTCGCTCGAAGGCGGCGAGCCGAGCGAGAATGCCGAGCGCTTCAAGCGGCTGCTGGGGGGAGCCGGAGCCAAGGCCGAGACCGATGTCGTGGCGCTCAACACGGCCGCCCTGCTGATGACCGCGGGCCTGGCCAAGGATCTCAAGGAGGGCGTGGCGGCGGCGATGGAAGCGATCGGCTCGGGCGAGGCGCTGAGGCGGCTCGACGCATTCATCGAGGTCACCAATGGCTGAGGGAGTGCTTGGGGAGATCGTCGCGCGCAAGCGGCGGGACGTGGCCGAGCGGCTTGCCGGCACGAAGATCGACGCGCTTCGCTCGCAGGCCCCGCGGGGCCCGCGCAGCCTTCGCGCGGCGCTCGCCCGGCCGGGCGCGCGGTTCATCATGGAGGTGAAGAAAGCCTCGCCGTCCGAAGGCGCGTTTCGCGCGGGCGCCGACCCGGCGGCGATGGCGCTCGCCTATAAAGGCGCCGCCGATGCCGTCAGCGTGCTCACCGACACGCCCTATTTCGGCGGATCGCTGGAGGATCTTCGGGCGGTCCGGGCGGTGTTCGACGGCCCGATCCTCGCCAAGGATTTCGTCGTCGATCCGCGGCAGGTCCCGGAAGCGCGCCTCAACGGCGCGGACGCGGTGCTGGTGATGATGTCGGTGCTCGACGACCAGGAGGCCGCGGCGATCCTCGCCGAGGCGGCAAGGCTCGGCATGGACGCGCTCGCCGAAGCGCATGACGAAGCCGAGCTGCGCCGCGCGGTCGCGCTCGGCGCGACGCTGATCGGGATCAACAATCGCGATCTGAGGACGCTCGAAGTCGACATCGCCACCACCGAGCGGCTCGCGGCGCTGGTGCCGCCGGACCGCCTGCTGGTCACCGAGTCCGGCATCAGGAGCCGGGCCGACGTCGAGCGGCTTTCTCCGCATGCCGATGCCTTCCTGGTCGGCACGGCGCTGATGCGCTCCGAGGCACCCGCGCGGATGGCGCGCGAGCTCGCCTTCGGACGGGTGAAGGTCTGCGGCCTCACCGATTCCCACGACACCGGGCTGGCGACCGAGCTCGGCGCCGCCTATGCGGGCCTGGTGATGGTTCCGAACACGCCCCGCGCCGTGACCGACACCGAGGCGCGCGCGATCGTCGATGCGAACGGCGCCACTCGGTTCGTCGGTGTATTCCGCAACGAGAAGCTGATGCAGCTGGCGCTCACCGCGCGCACGCTCGGGCTTGCCGCCGTCCAGCTTCATGGCGAGGAGGATGCGGGCTACCTGCGGGCGCTGCGGCGCCTCCTTCCGGACGAGTGCGAGATCTGGGCGGCTGGCCCCGTCGGCTCCGAACCGCCCGAGCCGCGGGCCGGCGCCGACAGGATGCTGTACGACACGCAGGCGAAGGGTGGTTCGGGCGGCACCGGAAGGGCGTTCGACTGGTCGCTGCTGGGCCCCGTCGCGGGCCTCGACACCGCCCTCCTCGCCGGCGGGCTCAATGCCGCCAACGCACGGGCGGCGGCGCGCGTCGGCGCCTATGCGCTCGACGTCGGCTCGGGCGTCGAGATGGCGCCGGGGCGCAAGGATGCGGGCAAGCTGGCGGCCTTCTTCGAGGCGCTGCGGCCGGCGGCACGGAGCGACGCGCGATGCTGATGCAGGGCCGGTTCGGCAATTATGGCGGCGCCTATGTGCCCGAGATATTGATGCCGGCGCTCGAGGAGCTCGAGCGCGCCTTCCTCGACGCTCAGTCGGATCCCGATTTCCAGGCCGAGCTCGCCGCGCTGCTTTCGAATTATGCGGGGCGGCCGACGCCCCTCACCTTGTGCCGCAATCTCGGCGCCGGGCGGGCGCGAATCTATCTGAAGCGCGAGGACCTCCTCCACGGCGGGGCGCACAAGACCAATCAGGTGCTCGGCCAGGCGCTGCTCGCCCGGCGGATCGGCAAGCGCCGGCTGATCGCCGAGACGGGCGCAGGCCAGCATGGCGTCGCCACCGCCCTTGCCGGAGCGCTGTTCGGCCTGGAGACGCGCATCTATATGGGCGCCGACGATGTCGAGCGGCAGAAGCTCAACGTCTTCCGGATGCAGCTGATGGGCGCCGAGGTGGTGCCCGTGACGAGCGGCGGACGGACTCTCAAGGACGCCGTCAACGAGGCGCTCCGCGACTGGACGGCGAGCTTTGCCGATACCCATTATCTGCTGGGCACCGTCGCGGGCCCCCACCCCTTCCCGCTGATGGTGCGCGAGTTCCAGCGCGTCATCGGAAAGGAGGCGCGCGCGCAGATCCTCGAGCGGGAGGGCCGGCTGCCGCACGCGGTGATCGCCTGCGTCGGCGGCGGCTCCAACGCGATGGGCGCCTTCGCCGATTTCGTCGACGATCCGGCGGTGCGCCTGGTCGGCGTGGAAGCGGCCGGCCGCGGGCTCGACGGAATCGAGCATGGCGCGACCCTGCTGCGCGGTCGGCCGGGCGTGCTCCACGGCGCCTCGACCTACATCCTGCAGGACCGGGACGGGCAGATCGCCGACACCTGGTCGGTCTCGGCCGGGCTCGATTATCCCGGGGTCGGGCCGGAGCATGCCTTCCTGAAGGACAGCGGCAGGGCGCAATATGTGGGCGCGACCGATGCGGAGGCGCTCGAGGCGTTCGCGCTGCTCGCGCGTTCGGAAGGGATCGTCTGCGCGTTCGAATCGGCGCACGCCGTCGCGCATGCGTTGAAGCTCGCCGGCGAGCCCGGCGACGAGCAGGTGCTGCTGGTCTGCCTCTCGGGCCGGGGCGACAAGGACATGGAGCAGGCGCAGCGGCTCCTGAAGCTCGACCGATGAGCCGGTACGACCAGATGTTCGCTGGCCTTGGCGGGCGCGGCGCGTTCGGCGGCTTCGTCATGCTCGGCGACCCGACGATCGAGAAGAGCGCCGCCATCCTCGACGCGCTCGTCGCGGGCGGCGCCGACATGATCGAGCTCGGTATCCCCTTCTCCGACCCGGTCGCCGACGGTCCCACCATCCAGGGAGCCGCGGAGCGCGCGCTTCAAGGCGGCGCGACCGTCGCCGCCTGCTTCGAGCTGCTGCGCGACTTTCGTGCGCGCCATCCGGACATCCCGGTCGGCCTGCTCACTTATGCCAACATCATCCTGGCGCCGGGCCGCGACGCCTTTTACGCCGCCTGCGCCCGCGCCGGCGTGGACAGCGTGCTCGCCGCCGACGTTCCGGCGTTCGAGGCCGAGCCGTTCGCCGACGCCGCTCGGCGCCACGGCGTCGAGCCCGTGCTGATCGCCGCTCCCAACACGCCTGCCGCCACTCTGCAACGCATCGCGCGGCTCGGCGGCGGCTACACCTATTGCGTGGCCCGCGCGGGCGTGACCGGTGTCGAGACCGAGATGCAGCTCGACCATGGGGCCCTCCTCGCCGCGCTCAAGAGCCTGGAAGCGCCGCCGCCAGTGCTCGGCTTCGGAATCTCGACTCCGGCGCATGTGCGCAGCGCGCTCGATTCCGGCGCCGCCGGCGTGATCTCGGGATCGGCGATCGTTCGGCTGGTCGAGCGCGAGCCGGATCCGGCCGCGGCGGTCGAACGGTTCGTGCGCACGATGAAGGCGGCGACGGAGCCGGAAAGCGGCGCCCCCGCCAGCGCTCCGGAGGGAGCCGGCCGCCTGACGCTCCGGTTCAGCTCTTGAACGGAACCGCTCTTGCGAGCTTGCCGCGACGGCCGAGCTTTAGGCGCAGGCCCTAAAGCTTATTCGGGCCGCGGCCCGGCCGCCTCGTGCCGGCGGCGCAGCTCGGCGGCGACGTCGGCCCAGCCGAAACCACGCGCCTGCATCAAGAGGCCGACATGGAAGACGAGGTCGCCCGCCTCCTCGATGCAGGCGGTCCGGTCGCCGGTAGCCGCGGCCAGCGCCAGCTCGACGCCTTCCTCGCCCACCTTCTGAGCGATCCGCACCGGCCCTTCCGCCATCATCCGCGCCGTGTAGCTTTCCTCGGGCGGGGCCGCCGAGCGCCGTTCGATGATCCGCTGAAGCTCCGCGACGAAGCCGATCCCCTGCGGGCCCTCGGCGGTGAAGCAGCTCGGCGTGCCCAGGTGACAGGTGGGCCCCTCGGGGCGGCAAAGGACCAGCAAGGCGTCGCCGTCGCAGTCGCAATGGACGGCATCCAGCCGGAGCAGGTTTCCGCTCGTCTCGCCCTTGCGCCACAGCGCAGCGCGCGAGCGGCTGTAGAAGGTGACGAGGCCCGAGGCGAGCGTCGCCTCCAGCGACTCCCGGTTCATATAGCCGAGCATCAGGAGCTGGAGCGTCGCCGAATCCTGGACGATCGCGGGGATCAGCCCGCCGCCCTTGGCCCAGTCGAGCGAATCCAGCCCGGAGGCGGTTAGCGGCGCATTTCGATCCCGCATTGGGCAAGATACTCCTTCAGCTGCGCGATCGAGAGGATGCGGTCATGGAACACGGAGGCCGCAAGCGCCCCGGTCGCCTGCGTCTCGAGGAAGACGTCGCGGAAATGCTCGGCGCTTCCCGCCCCGCCCGAAGCGATGACGGGTATGTCGACCGCCGCCGCGACGGCGGCGACGTGGGCAAGGTCGTAGCCGGAGCGGACGCCATCCCGGCGCATGCAGTTGAGCACGATTTCCCCGGCGCCGCGTCCGGCGGCCTCCCGCGCCCAGTCGAGGGTTCGAAGCCCCGTATCGCGGCTGCGCTCCGCGCTGCCCGTATATTGGTGCACGAAATAGTCGCCGCCCTCGGCGAAACTGTCGATGCCCGCCACCACGCACTGGCTTCCGAAGTCGCGCGCGAGCTCGTCGATGAGCGCTGGGCGCTCGAGCGCCGGCGAGTTGACGGACACCTTGTCGGCCCCCGCCTCCAGGCAGGCCGCGGCCTGGTCCCGGTCGCGAATGCCCCCGGCGACCGCAAAAGGAATATCGATCGCCTTGCCGACCCGAGCGACCCATTCGCGATCGAGGCCCCTCCCCTCCGCGCTCGCCGTGATGTCGTAGAAGACGAGCTCATCGGCGCCCTCGTCGCGGTAGCGAAGGGCATGCTCGAGGATGTCGCCGATGTCGCGGTGATCGCGAAACCGCACGCCTTTGACCACTCGTCCGTCCTTGACGTCGAGGCAGGCAATGATCCTACGGGCGACCAAGCGAGATCGCCTCCGCAAGGTCGAAGCGCGCTTCCCACATCGCCTTGCCGACGATCGCCCCGGCGGTCGGCAGGCGCCGGAGATCGTCGAGCGAGGAAACGCCGCCCGAGGCCTGGATATCTATCTGCGGGAGGCGCGAAACCAGCGCCTGGTAGAGCTCGAAATTGGGACCGGTCATCATTCCGTCGCGGCTGATGTCGGTCACCAGCATGTGACGCGCGGACGGATAAAGCGCCGCCACGTCCCACAGCGTCCGGCTGGAAGCTTCGGCCCAGCCGCCCGTCGCGACCATCGGCTGGCCCTCGACCATGTTGACGTCGAGCGCGAGCGTGATCCGATCGGCCCCGAAATCGGCAAGCAGGGCCGAGACGAGGTCCGGGTCCTTGACCGCGAGGCTGCCGACGACGACCCGGGCCGCCCCGGCTTGCAGCAGCCGATCGATCTGGCCGCTCGTCCTCAATCCTCCGGCCACCTGCAGCTTGAGCGGCGCCGTTGCGGCGAGGCTCGCGATGAGATCGTGCTGGGCCGGAGCGCCGGCACGAGCGCCGTCGAGATCGACGACGTGCGCCCATTCGGCGCCGCTCTCGGCGAAGCCCCGAAGCGCCTCCGACGGATCGGCGGGATAGCGGGTGGCCTCATCGAACCGGCCCTGGGCAAGGCGCACGCAGCGTCCGCCCATCAGGTCCATGGCGGGATAGACGATCATCGGCCGAGGAAGGCGCCGAGGAAGCGGGCACCGGCCTCGCCGCTGCGCTCGGGGTGGAACTGGGCACCGAGGAAATTGCCCGACCGGACGACCGCCGGAAGGGAGCGGCCATATTCGACGGTGGCAAGGCTCGCCTCGTTGGCCTCGCCCGCGAAGCTGTGCGCGAAATACGCATAGTCGCCGCTCGACAGGCCGAGCGAGAGGTCGCTCGTCTCGACCCGGCTCCATCCCATGTGCGGAACAGGCCGGCCGGGCGCGGCCGCCAGCTTGGTCACCCGGCCCTTGATGAGGCCGAGACAGGCCGTGCCATCCTCTTCCGAATGTTCGAACAGAAGCTGCATCCCGAGGCAGATCCCGAGCAGCGGCTGCGTCAGGCCGACGATCGCCCGCCGCAGCCCCAGCGCGGCGATCCTCTCCATGGCACGGCCCGCCGCCCCGACACCCGGCAGCACGACCCGATCGGCCGAGCCGATGGCCGCCGCATCCGCGGTCACGACCGGCGTCGCCCCGAGCCGCTCGAAGGCGGCGGCGATCGAACCGATATTGCCGTAGCCGAGATCGATGATCGCGACCCTCACAGCACGCCCTTGGTGCTCGGAAGCCTGTCGGCCGAGCCCTCGAAGGCGATCGCCTGGCGGAGGGCGCGGCCGAAGGCCTTGAAGCAGGCCTCGGTCTTGTGATGGTCGTTCTCGCCCTCGACTCGGACATGGATGCTGGCGCCGAGGCTGTCGGCGAGGGAGCGGAAGATGTGCGGCGTCATCTCGGTCGGATAGCCGCCGATATGGCTTGCCTCGAAGCTTCCCTCGAAGCGGCTGTAGGGCCGCCCCGACAGATCGATCAGGACATGGGCCTCGCTCTCGTCCATCGGCAGCGAGAAGCCGAACCGGCCGATGCCGCGCCGTTCCGACAGCGCGCGCGAGAGCGCTCCTCCCAGCGCCAGCGCGCAATCCTCCAGGCTGTGGTGCGGATCGATCTGAAGGTCGCCCTCGCAGGCAAGGATCAGCGAGAAGCCGGCATGAGCCGCCACCTGGTCCAGCATATGATCGAAGAAGCCGACGCCGCTTGCGATCTGCCGCGGCTCGGGCCGGTCGAGGTCGACCGCGACCGAGATGCTCGTCTCCTTGGTCTCGCGCACAAGCTCGGCCGTCCGGCGCGGCTTGCGGCCGCCGGCCAGCCCGAAGGCGGCGAGCACCGCCTCATTCTCGTCTGCCGTGCCGATCGTGAGGCGGACGCCGCCGGGCGCGGCATTCTCACGAAAGCGAACGCTGATCCCGAGCGCGGTCAGCCGCCGTGCCAGCGCCTGGGGCTCTTCGACCTCGACGAACAGGAAGTTGCCGCCGCCGCTTCGCACGCGCCTCACCTGGGGGGAGGCGGTGAGCAACGGCGCCAGCCGCTCCCGCTCCGCCTTGATCTCGGCGATCCGCTGATCGTGCACCGGCCGCCGCGACGCCGACAGCGCCGACAGCGCCGCCCGAATCGACGGAGTCGGCAGCGGATAGGGCGGCAACGCCCGCCCGACGAGAGCGATCAGCTCGGCATTGCCGATCGCGCAGCCGATGCGCGCGCCCGCCAGGCCATAGGCCTTGGAAAGGGTCCTCAGGACGACGAGGTTGTCGCGGCGGCATGCGCGCGAGGCGAGGCTCTCCGTCTCGGAAAATTCGATATAGGCCTCGTCGGCGACGACGATCGTGTCCGGAAGAAAATCCGCGACGCGCATTATGGCTTCCGGGTCGACCGGATTGCCCGTGGGGTTGTTGGGCGCGCAGATGAAGGCGAGCTTGAGCGACGGCTCGCCGCGCACGGCAGCCAGCAGGATGTCGGGCTCGAATTCGAAGTCCGGACCGAGCCTTGCCTCAACCAGGCGGGCGCCCTGGAGCCTGGCGAAATGCGCGTAAGCGGAAAAGGTAGGCGAGCAGACCGAGACGGCATCCTCGCCGGGGCGACAGAAGGTGCGGACGAGAAGGTCGATCGCGTCGTCGGCCCCGCGCGTGACCAGGACGTTGTCGGCGCCGACGCCGTAAAGCGCGGCAAGCGCCGCGGTGAGCGCCGCCGGCCGCGGCTCGGGATAGCGATTGAGCGCAGCCGAGAGCGGCCCCTCCAGCAGGGGCGCGAAGGGATTCTCATTCGAGTCGAGCTTGATCCGTTCCGGTCCGGCCCCGTCCGCCACAGGCGCCGCCAGATCGAAGGAAGCGAGCTCCAGGATTTCGGGCCTGGCGAGCCTTGAAGCGAGCCCGCTCATGCCGCGATCCGAACCGCGCGCGCTTCGGCGGCAAGCGCATGGGCCTCGAGATGCTCGAGGCGGGCGAGCGCCGCCGCCGGCGGCGCCAGACGCGAGGCGGCGGCTGCTTCCATCTTCTGCACCGAAATCGACTTCATGAAGGTGTGAACGGAGATCCCGCTCCAGGCGCGGGCGGCGCCGTCGGTGGGAAGGACATGGCTCGAGCCGGCCAGATAGTCGCCGAAGGTCTCGGCCGCCGCATAGCCGGCGAACACGGCGCCGGCATTGCGCACCTTGCCGACGAGCGCCTCGGGCGCCGCCACCGCCAACGACAGATGCTCGGGAGCGTAGAGGTTGCTGACCTCGACCGCCTGATCGAGATCGTCGACGAGGATGAGGCGGGCATTGGCGAGGGCGGCAGCCGCGATCCGGTGCCGCGGCAGCACCCCTGCAAGATCGCCGATCGCCTGCTCGACCGCCGCCAGCAGCTCGGATGAGGTCGTGACGAGCAGCACCTGCGCCGAAGCATCGTGCTCGGCCTGGCTCAGAAGGTCGATCGCCACCACCTGCGCGTCGGCGCCTTCGTCGGCGACGACCAGCAGCTCGCTCGGCCCTGCCGGCAAGTCGATCGCCGGGCCGCCCGGGAGCGAAGCCACGTAGGATTTGGCCTCGGTCACGAACGCATTGCCGGGGCCGCAGATCTTGGCCGTGGCCGGAATGGCGCCCGCGCCGAAGGCGAGCGCGGCGATCGCCTGGGCGCCGCCCACCGTCCACACGGCCTCGATCCCGCACAGTTCCGCGGCCAGCGCGATCATCGGATCGAGCCCGCCCCCCGGCCGCGGCGGCGTCGCCACGACAAGCTCGCCGACGCCGGCTTCGCGTGCCGGGATCGCCAGCATGAGCAACGACGAGAAAAGCGGCGTCCGGCCGCCGGGCACATACAGCCCCACCCGATCGATCGGCCGCCATTCCTTGCTGACGACCAGGCCCGGAAGGATCTCGACAGCGCGCGCCACGGGCCGGGTCGCCGCGTGGAAAGCGGCGATGTTGCGGGCGGCAAGCTCCACCGCTTCAAGGTCCGCGGCGGGCAAAGCGCGGCGGGCCTCGTCGGCCATCGAAGCGACCGGCACCAGGCGCGGCGCCTCAAGATCCAGCGCGAGCGAGTGACGGACGAGCGCGTCCCAGCCGTTCGCCCTGACATCGTCGACGATCTCACGGACCCGCTGCAGGGTGGCAGCGTCGCGCCGCTGGCGCGGCCGTGCCAGAGCGAGGTCCCGCTCGCCGGCCGCCAGATCCTTCCAGACGAGCCGCCTCACAGCATCATCTTCTCGATGGGCATGACCAATATGGCCGATGCGCCCGCCGACTTCAGCCGCTGGAGGGTCTCCCAGAAGACCGATTCCTGGCAGACCGCGTGGACCGCGAAATGGCCCGGGCGGCCGTGCAGCGGAAGGATGGTCGGCGCTTCGGCCCCGGGCAGCATCGCGGTGATCCGTTCGAGCGACTCCTGCGGCGCGTTCAGCATGATATATTTGGATTCCTTGGTGGCGGTGACGCCGTCGATGCGGTGCAGCACCTGCCCGGAAAGCTCGGCCTTCTGCGCCGGCATCGGCTTGACGGTGCGGATCAGCACCGCCTCGCTTTCGAGCACCGTCTCGACCGCGCGAAGGCCGTTGGCCTCGAGTGTGGTGCCGGTCGAGACCAGATCGCACACGAAGGACGCGATCTGGAGCCTCGGCGCAAGCTCGACGGCGCCGTTCATCTTCACGATTTCGGCCTCGATGCCGCGCTCGACGAGGAAGCGCCCGAGGAGCCGCGGATAGGAGGTCGCGATGCGGGCGCCCGCCAGCGATTGCACGCCCGGATAAGGCACATTCTCGGGAGCCGCGATCTTGAGGTCGCAGCGCCCGAAGCCGAGCGGAGCGATCTCCTCGAAGCGCCGCTCCGGCTGCCCGGCCGCGAACTCCTCGGCCACGTTGCGCCCGACGATGCCGAGCTCGCAGACGCCGTCGCTGACGAAGGTCGGGATGTCGTCGTCGCGGACGAACATCAGGTCCATCGGGAAATTGTCGATGCGCGCCGACAGCTCGTTCTTGCGGCCCTGGACGCGGAAGCCGGCGTCGCGCAGCAGCTCTCGGCTGCTCTCGGACAACCGCCCCGACTTCTGGACCGCCAGGTGCAGCCTCGTCTGGTCAACCAGCATAAGCGCCCCGCATCCTGTCGATCGCGTCGCGATAGCCCTGATAAGGCTCCTGGCGAAGGAAGCGCCCGACCCGAACGATCGTCGTGGTGCTGACGCCGGTGGCGTCATGGATCTCGCGGTACGACAGGTCGGTCTCGTCGAGCAGCCTCGCCACGTGCCAGCGCTCGGCGAGCGCGGCGATCTCGGCCGGCGTGCACAGATCCGACAGGAAGCGCGACATCTCCTCCACCGTCCCCGGCGTCATCAGGGCGGCGCACAGGTCGCGGGTCAGCTTCGCCCGGTCCTCCGTCGGACGGATCGGCTTGGATTTGGCCATCGACCACCTTCCCGTTACACCATGCCAGCGTGACATCGTTTTAATATGCTGGAACGCCTGCGGCACCGGCGGCCGCGCGTCAAGATGAAAATGATCTCTTTTGCTCGCGGCGCCCCCTGCGGCCGCTCCGACGTCGCCAGGCGCCTATCGGGTCATCCCGAGTTGCGCAGCGCCGTGGCAATGGCGTTGATCGAAAGGTGGATGCCTTCGCGAATGCGCGGATCGTCCTCGCCGCCGCGGTGGCGCTTCAGCAGCTCGACCTGGAGGAGGTTGAGCGGCTCCACATAAGGCAGCCTGAGTCGGATCGAGGAATCGAGCGCGGGCTTGCGCTCGAGAAGCCGGGACTGTCCGGTCAGCTCGAGCAGGCGGTCGCGGGTCGTCCGCCAGTCCTTCTCGATGACCGCGAATATCGCGCCGGCGGCAGCCCGGTCCTCGACCAGAGCGGCGTAGCGCGCGGCAACGGCCATGTCGGACTTGGCGAGCACCATCTCCATATTGTCGAGACTGGTCCGGAAGAAAGGCCATGCCTCGACCATCTCGCGAAGGAGCGGCTCGTCGCCGAACTCGGCCAGCGCCTGGCCGACGCCGTAC
Organism: Allosphingosinicella sp.; assembly: GCA_036402575.1. GTDB lineage: Bacteria > Pseudomonadota > Alphaproteobacteria > Sphingomonadales > Sphingomonadaceae > Allosphingosinicella. The sequence goes on from DASWSP010000027.1 coordinate 72,429, forward strand.
CAGCCGGGCAGCATCATGCGCGCCTGCGCCCAGCTGAACACCCAGGGGATGGCGCGCAGATCCTCGATCCGGTCCGAATTGGTCCTGCTGGCCGGGCGGGAGCCGATCTTGAGCTCGCCGATCTCGCTGATCGGCGTCGCCTGGCGGAAAAAGTCGACGAAGCCGGGAGTCTCGTAGACGAGCCGCCGGTAGGCCGCGAGCGCGATCGCCGAGATCCGGTCCATGGCCGCACCGAAGCGGCGCGCCTCCCCCTCGCCGAGCGCCGGCGGCTCGAGGCTGCCGAGCAGGGTCGCCGAGACCATCGCTTCGAGATTGTCGGCGGCGCTGTCGCTGGTGCCGTATTTGGCGCCGATCACTTCCCCCTGTTCGGTGATCCGGATGCGGCCGTTGACGGTGCCGGGCGCCTGCGCGCGGATCGCAGCGAAGCTCGATCCCCCGCCCCGCCCGACCGCTCCGCCGCGACCGTGGAAAAGCTGCAGGCGCCTCCCCTGCCGCGCGAACACGTCGGCAAGCGAGAGGCTGGCCTGGTAAAGGCACCACATCGACGTGACGTAGCCGCCGTCCTTGTTGGAATCGGAATAGCCGACCATCACTTCCTGGTGCCTGTGCGCGGCGGCCGCCGCCGCGGCCTCGGGCAGCGCCAGCCAGTCGGCCATGATGGCCGGAGCCTTTTCGAGGTCGGCGACGGTCTCGAAAAGCGGCACCGCCATCACCGCGGCCGAGGGCGGATCGCCGCAGCGCCAGAGGCCCGCTTCCTTGAGCAGGATGTAGACCTCGAGCAGGTCGGACACGCTCGCGGCCTTGGATATCACATAATAAGTGATCGCTTCCGGCCCGAACCGCGCATGTGCGTCGGCGGCGGCCCGGACGATCTCGAGCTCGACCCTGCATTCGTCCGAATAAGCGGCATGAGGTGAAAAGAGCGGGCGCGGGCTGGCCAACTCGCGGCGAAGCAGCGCAATGCGCGCCTCCTCCTCGAGCGCCTGGTAGTCGGGCTCGGCCCCCGCCGTCTTCAAAAGCTCGGCCACGACCCGCTCATGGACATCGGAATTCTGGCGAAGGTCGAGGCTGGCGAGATGGAAGCCGAACGTCTCGACCGCTCGGATCAGCCGCCCGAGGCGCCCGAGCCGCCCGAGGATGCCGTCGCCTGCCGCGGCCAGCGCATCGGCGATCGCGGCCAGATCGGTGCGCAGCCCGGCCGGATCGGCATAGGGCTCGCCGGCAAGGGGCGAAGGGCGCGCGGGAGACCCGCCGGCGAGCTTTTCGTAGGTGGCGGCAAGCCGGGCATAGATGCCGGAAAGAGCACGGCGATAGGGCTCGTCCCGACGCGCCGGCCCCACGTCGCCCGACCGGTCGGCCAGCGCCGCGACCTGCGGCGTGACGGCGGCCAGCTCGTTCGAGATGGACAGCTCGGCGCCGAGCCTGTGTACTTCATCCAGGTAGTGAGCAAGCACGGCCTGCGAGGCGCGCGCCAAGGCAAGCCGCAGGGATTCGGCGTCCACGTTGGGATTGCCGTCGCGATCGCCGCCGATCCAGCTGCCGAGGCGAAGGAAGCTCTCCGGCCGGAAGCCGAGCGCGTGCTCCCATCGCTCGTAAAGCGCGGGCAGCACGGGAATGAAGACGTCGCGAAGATAAGCGAGGGCATTGTCGACCTCGTCCGCGACATAGAGCCGCTCGCGGCGCAGCGGGCGAGTCTGCCACAACAAGGTGATCTCGCGGGCAACGGCCTGCTCGAGAGGCTCGCCGCCGATGTCGACGCTGGTCCGTCCCTGGTCGCGCAGCGACATGAGCGCGGCGATGCAGTTGCGGCGGTCGAGCATGCTCTTGCGCCTCACCTCCGTCGGATGCGCGGTGAGCACGGGCATGATCAGCGCATCGTTCAGCAGCGCGGCGGCCGCTGCTCCTCCGATTCCCCGGCTCTCGAGCAACGCCAGCGCGTGCCTGAGGTCGGAGTCGGGCTCGGGCGAAGCGGCCTGGCGGTCCTCGGCAAGATTGGCGAGCATCGAGAAGAGCATGAAGCCGCGGACGAACGCAAGCGTGTGGTCGAGCGGCAGCGCGTCGAGTCGAAGCTCGAGCGCGGGAGCGTCCGCGAAGCCGCGGTGGCGGCTGACCGAAGCCGACCTGATATCCTCGATGCGCTGGAACAGCTCATCGCCCTCGCAGGCGCGAATGACGTCCCCCAGCAGCCTCCCAAGGAAGCGGACGTCGGGGTTGTTGGCGATCGACTGAAGGCGCGGCTGATCCAAAGGTTTTTCCAGCGCCGTCATCGCTCAACTTCCTCCGCGGGAGAAACGATTGTTGCAGCGCAACATCGAAAGTCAAGCCGGCGAAGAGCTCAGATCGAGGACGGCCGCGACTCGACGACGCGAACGGGCCGGCGATCGCTCGCCGGCCCGCCTTGCGAACTCGAGATCAGTAGTTGTACGCGCGCTCCCCATGCTCGTTGATGTCGAGCCCCTCGCGCTCGGCATCGGGCGTCGAGCGAAGCCCGATCGTCTTGTCGATCGCGTAGAACAGGATCGCCGAGACGCCGCCCGACCAGATCAATGTGACTGCGACCGCCTTGATCTGGGTCACGAGCTGGCTGCCCATGTCGTAGGCGCCGGGAACCGCCGGCATCACCGTATAGTCGAACCAGCCCTGCCCCCCGAGCGCGGGATCGGCGACGATGGCCGTGCCGATGGCTCCGACGATCCCGCCGATGCAGTGCACTCCGAAGACGTCGAGCGAGTCGTCATAGCCGAGCCGGTTCTTCACCGTCGTCACGAAGAAGAAGCAGACCGCCGAGGCGACGAAGCCGAGGATGATCGACGTCATCGGCGCGCCGAACCCCGAGGCCGGCGTGATCGCCACGAGGCCGGCCACCGCGCCGGTCGCGGCGCCGAGCAATGACGGCTTCTTGTGCACGACCTGCTCGATCACCGCCCATCCCACCGCCGCCGCCGCCGTCGCGACGAAGGTGTTGATGAAGGCGACGGTGGTGACGCCATTGGCCTCCAGGTTGGATCCGGCATTGAAGCCGAACCAGCCGACCCACAGCATCGATGCGCCGATCATCGTCATGGTGAGCGAGTGCGGCGGCATCGGCTCGACCTTGTAGCCGATGCGCTTGCCGATGATCAGACACCCGACCAGGCCGGCGATTCCGGCATTGATGTGGACCACGGTGCCGCCCGCGAAATCCAGCGCGCCCCAGCCGTAGAGAAGGCCGTAATCGCCCGGCTGGTTGGGAAGGAAGTCCGGGCCCGCCCAGTACCAGGTCATGTGCGCGATCGGGAAATAGACCGCGGTGAGCCACAGCACGACGAACAGGATCAGCGGTGGAAACTTCACCCGCTCGGCAAAGGCGCCGACGATCAGCGCCGGAGTGATGCAGGCGAAGGTCATCTGGAACACGACGTAGGCATATTCGGGAATGTAGACGCCGTTCGAGAAGGTCGCGGCGAGGGTCGTCGCATCGACCCCTGCGAGGAAGGCCTTGGAGAGGCCGCCGATATAGGGACTGCCGCCGGTGAAGGTGAGGCTGTAGCCCCAGCAGACCCAGACCAAAGCCGCCACCGACACGATCATCAGCACCTGCATCAGCACCGAGAGCATGTTCTTGGTGCGCACCAGGCCGCCATAGAAAAGCGCCAGCCCCGGCACCGACATCATCAGCACAAGCACCGACGAGAGCAGCATCCAGGTGGTGTCGCCTTTGTCCGGCACCGGCGGCGCGGCAGGCGCGGCCGCCGCTTCCTGTGCCCAGGCCGGCAGCGCAAGGAAGGCCGACAGGCCCAGCACTCCCGCGCCCGCGATCGTTCTCGACGCAAAGTTCATGCTTCTCCCCTTCCCTTCAAATGGCTGCATCGTCGGTCTCGCCGGTGCGGATGCGGACGGCCTGCAGCAGGTCGAACACGAAGAGCTTGCCGTCGCCGATCGACCCGGTTCCGGCAGTCTCGCGGATGGTCTCGAGGATGCGCGGGGCAAGGTCGTCGCTCACCGCAAGCTCGATCTTGACCTTCGGCACCATGCTGGTCGTGTACTCGGCGCCGCGGTAGATCTCGGTTTGCCCCTTCTGGCGACCGAAGCCCTTCACCTCCGAGACGGTGAGCCCCTGGATGCCCGCCGCCGAAAGCGCGTCACGCACTTCGTCCAGCTTGAACGGCTTTATGATTGCGATGATGTATTTCATCTCCCCTCCCCTGCTCAGAATGACACGCCGGCGGAGAATACGACCCCGGCCTTGCTGGCGTTGCGGCCGCTGGGCGTGATGAAGCTGCCGTCGGTGTCGACATAGGCGACGCCGAGGGTGAGGTTCTTGCGCGTGTAGCTCGCGCCGAGGCTCCAGTCGGTATATTCGTCGCCGATCGTCAGGTAGCTCGGGCCGAAGCTGTGGCCGATATGGGCCGAAAGGCTGATCGGCGTGTCGGGCACCCCCAGGCTGAGGTCGCCGGCCAGATAGAGATTGTCCTCCTTGCCGTCGCCGATCGAAAGCGCGGCCTGCTTGGGCGCGTAGTTGGCAGTGACCTTCGCAGTCGCCGGGCCGAACGTGTGGGCGACGGAAGCGAACGGTTCGAAGAAGTCCGAATTGATCCCGCCCGATCCCGGATAATAATAATATAGGACTCCGACATCGACGGTCGTGCCGCCGAAGGTCCGCCGATATCCGCCGATGAAATCGATCTCCTGGTCCGAGCCGTTATAGACATAGTCGTCGATCGATGATCCCCAGACCGTGGCGTAGAAGCCGGACGCGTGGCCCAAGGTGAAGGTGCCCTGGACGGCGAAGCGCTTGTCGGTCTGGGAGATGCCGCGAAAGCGATAATCGGAAACCAGCGTGGCGCCGCCGTTGACGGTGATGCCGCCGCTTAATTCCTGGGCCAGAGCCGGCGGGGCCAAGGCAATCGAGAAGGCGAAAGCAGAAAGCGCGAATATTTTAATCTTGTTCATTCGGGATCCCCCATAGCTTGAGCATGGAAGGCGCCTCTCCCCATCGGGCGCAGCCGGATGCCGTCGATATGGCGCAAAATGAGCCCTAGGCAGCGACTGGATCCCGAATGCCGCCTTCTGTCGGCCGGCTCTTTGGGATACAAAATAATCTGGCCAGCATTGCTGCACTGCACAATGTGAAAAGTTCACCGGTGCGAACGGGCTATCGAATCCTTGGTCAGAATTGCCGGCGCTGGGCGGCAACGAGCATTCGGATCAGCATGGCGACCGGCCTGGGAACGCCGACCTTGCCATCGAGCCACAGGCTGATCGAGGAGCGGCTCACCCCGATGGCAGCCGCCATTTGCAGCTGAGTCTCCAATCCGAGCTGCTTCATCGAAGCGCTCAGCTCGTCCGGCGACATGGACGGGATCGGGGAGCCGCTCATCGGGCCGGTCCTGGCCGCGATTCATTCACCCGGATAAGCGGCGGCACCTCGTTGCGGGCGACGGCGGGGCGCGGCGACTATGCTGCGCGCCCGCACCGGGTCACGCCGCCTCCTGCACCTGGCTGGCGAGGACCGCATGGATCCTCTGGGCACAGTCGCGGCCCTCGCGGATCGCCCATACGATGAGCGACTGGCCGCGCCGCATGTCGCCGCAGGAGAAGATGCGCGGACTGCTGGTGCGATAGTCGCCGAAGCCCGCGCTCACCGCGCCCTGGCCGGTCAGCGCCACGCCCGCCTGCGCCACGGCCGCGTCCACTCGCGGACCGGTGAAGCCCATCGCCAGCAGCACGAGGTCGGCGCGCAGCTCAAACTCGCTGCCTGCGACGCGCCTCATCTCGAGCCTGCCGGACTCGCCTTGCACCCACTCGGCGCGAGCGCATTCGAGCGCCTCTACTCGGCCGGAGCCGATGAGCCGGGTCGTCACCACCGCATAGTCGCGCTCGCACCCCTCTTCCTGCGAGGAGGAGGTGCGCAGTTTCAGCGGCCAATGCGGCCAGGTGAGCGCCTTGTTCTCGCGAACCGGGGGCTCGGGCATGATCTCGAGCTGGGTGACCGAAGCCGCGCCCTGGCGGTTGGCGGTGCCGATGCAGTCGGAGCCGGTGTCGCCGCCGCCGATCACGATGACGTGCCTGCCCTCCGCGCTGATCGTGCCGGCGGGCGCGGCCCGGGCCTCGCTGTCGCCGGCGAGGCGCTTGTTCTGCTGGGTGAGGTAATCCATCGCGAAGTGGACTCCGGCAAGCTCGCGTCCGGGCACGTCCAGGTCGCGCGGCTGCTCGGCGCCGCCGGCGAGCACCATGATGTCGTAATCGTCGAGCAGCCGCTCGACCGAAACGTCGACTCCGACGTGGAGGCCGACCCGGAATATCACCCCTTCGGTCTCCATCTGCGCGATCCGGCGGTCGATCAGCTGCTTGGCGAGCTTGAAGTCGGGTATCCCGTAGCGGAGCAGGCCGCCGATCCTGTCGCTCTTCTCGAATATCGTCGGCGAATGCCCCGCGCGGGCGAGCTGCTGGGCGCAGGCGAGGCCCGCCGGCCCCGAGCCGATGATCGCGATGCGCTTGCCGGTGCCCCGCGGCGGCGCCTGCGGCTTCACCCATCCTTCCGCCCAGGCGCGGTCGACGATCTCGCATTCGATCGTCTTGATCGTGACCGGCGCATCCTCGAGGTTGAGCGTGCAGGCGGCCTCGCATGGCGCGGGACAGACCCGGCCGGTGAATTCGGGGAAATTGTTGGTGCGGTGAAGCCGCTCGATCGCCGAGCGCCAGTCGTCGGCGGTGACGAGTTCGTTCCAGTCCGGGATGTGGTTGTTCACCGGGCAGCCCGAGTGGCAGAAGGGCACGCCGCAATCCATGCAGCGCGCCGCCTGCCGCCGCACTTCCGCGACCGGAAGCGGCTGGACGAACTCGTTCCAGTCGCGAAGCCGCTCCTGGACGGGCGCATAGGGGCGGTCGCGCCGCTCGATCTTCAGAAAACCCGTCGGATCAGCCATGGTCCACTTTCCCAGCTATCATTCGGCCGCCACCGTCACCGGCGCCGCCGCTTCCTCGCGAAGATCGAGCAGGGCGCGCCGATATTCGGTCGGAATCACCTTCACGAAATGCGTCAGCGCCGCCGGCCAGTCGGCGAGAAGCCGGCGCGCGGTCGCGCTCGCCGTGGCCTGCTGGTGGCGCTCGAGCAGGATCCGCAGGCGCTCGGCATCGTGCGCCAGCATGTCGCCCATGCCGCTGTCGTTGACATGGGGTGCGCGCCGCACGGGGGCGCCGGGCAAGTACGGCGCGCTCTCCCCAAGGACCGGCTCGAGCTCGACGCTCGCCCGGTTGCACTGCGCCGCAAGACGCCCGTGGGGGTCGTAGACATACGCGATGCCGCCCGACATGCCGGCCGCGAAGTTGCGACCGACATCGCCCAGGATCACCACGACGCCGCCCGTCATATACTCGCAGGCATGGTCGCCCGCGCCTTCGACGACCGCCACGGCGCCGGAGTTGCGGACGGCGAAGCGCTCGCCCGCGACGCCGTTCAGATAGGCTTCGCCGGCGATGGCGCCGTAGAGGACGGTATTGCCGACGATGATGTTCTCGGTGGGATCGCGCGGCGCCTCGGGCGGCTGGCGGACGACGATCCGGCCGCCGGACAGGCCCTTGCCGACATAGTCGTTGGCGTCGCCGGTCAGCTCCAGAGTCACGCCATGGGCGAGGAAGGCGCCGAAGCTCTGCCCCGCCGTGCCGCCGAGCCTGACGACGATCGTGTCCGCCGCAAGACCCTCATGGCCGTAGCGCCGGGCGACTTCCCCGGAAAGCATCGCGCCGACGCTTCGATTGATGTTGCCGACCGGACGCTCGATCACCACGGGCCGGCCCTGCTCCAAAGCAGGCGCGGCGGCCTCGATCAGATCGCGATCGAACACCCGCTCGAGGGCATGCACCTGCCGCTCGCAATTGCGGCGCGCGTCCGCCCGGCCCGTCGCCGGCGAATGGAGCAGGCGGGAAAGATCGATCCCCCTGGCCTTCCACTGCTCGACCGCCGGCCGAACGTCGATGAGTTCGGGCCGGCCGATCATCTCGTCGACCGTGCGGACTCCGAGCGCCGCCATGATCTCGCGCAATTCCTCGGCGACGAAGAAGAAATAGTTGATCACATGCTCGGGCTGGCCGGTGAACCTGGCGCGAAGCAGCGGATCCTGGGTGGCGATTCCGACGGGGCAGGTGTTGAGATGGCATTTGCGCATCATGATGCAGCCCGCCGCCACCAGCGGCGCGGTGGCGAAGCCGAACTCGTCGGCGCCGAGGATGGCGGCGACGGCGACGTCTCGGCCGGTGCGAAGGCCGCCGTCGGCCTGAACGGCGATCCGGCCGCGCAAGCCGTTGAGGACCAGGGTCTGCTGCGTCTCGGCGAGGCCGATCTCCCACGGCAGGCCGGCATGGGTGAGCGAGGTCAGCGGCGATGCGCCGGTGCCGCCCTCATAGCCCGAGATGGTGACATGGTCCGCCATCGCCTTGGCGACTCCGGCGGCAACGGTGCCGACTCCCATCTCGGAGACCAATTTCACCGATACGCGGGCCGCCGGATTCACGTTCTTGAGGTCGTGGATGAGCTGGGCGAGATCCTCGATCGAATAGATGTCGTGGTGCGGCGGCGGCGAGATCAGGCCAACCCCGGGGGTCGAATGGCGCACGGACGCGATGTTGCGGTCGACCTTGTGGCCCGGCAGCTGGCCGCCCTCACCCGGCTTGGCGCCCTGCGCCATCTTGATCTGGACCTCGTCGGCGTTGACCAGATATTCGGTGGTGACCCCGAAACGGCCGGACGCCACCTGCTTGATCGACGAGCGCATGGAATCGCCGTTGGGGAGCGGCTGGAAGCGGTCGCGTTCCTCGCCGCCCTCGCCCGTATTCGAGCGTCCGCCGATGCGGTTCATCGCCACGGCCAGAGTCGAATGCGCCTCGCGGCTGATCGAGCCGAAGCTCATCGCTCCGGTCGAGAAGCGGCGCACGATCACGCTCGCCGGCTCGACTTCCGCCAAGGGTACCGGCGGGCCGAGCGGCTTCAGCTCCATCAGTCCGCGAACGGTGAGAAGGCGGCGGCTCTGGTCGTTCAGCGCGACGGCGAAGCGGCGATATTTTTCGGGCAGGCCACCGCGGACCGAATGCTGCAGGTCGGCGATGGTCTCAAGCGTCCAGGCATGCTCCTCGCCGCCGACGCGGAACGCATAGGCGCCGCCCGGGTCGAGCACGTCGTCGGCGGTCCTGAAGGCGCGGAAATGGCGCGCCGCGGTCTCGGCGGCGACCTCGTCGAGGCCCACGCCTTCGATCGCCGTCGCGGTGCCGGTGAAATATTTGTCGATGAACGCCGTCGACAGGCCCACCGAATCGAAGATCTGTGCGCCGCAATAGGATTGGAAGGTGGAGATGCCCATCTTGGACATCACCTTGAGCATGCCCTTGCCGATCGCCTTGATGTAGTTGGCGCGCGCGGTGTCGCCCTTGCCCATCGCGGACAGCGTCTCGAACGCAAGATAGGGGTTGATCGCCTCGGCGCCGTAGCCCGCGAGCACGCAGAAATGATGGACCTCGCGCGCTTCTCCGGTCTCGACCACCAGGCCGGTCTGCATTCGCAGGCCCTGGCGGATCAGGTGATGGTGGACCGCGCCTGTGGCGAGCGCCGCCGGGATCGGCACCCGGTCCGGCGAAACGGCGCGGTCTGACAGGACGAGTACGTTGATATCGGCCAGGACCGCCTCGGTCGCTTCCCAGCACAGCCGCTGCAGCGCGGCTTCGAGCGCCTTGCCGGTGCCGCCGACGGGCCAGGTCGCGTCGATGGTGGCGGTTCGGAACGCGCCGTCGACGACCTCGCCGATCGACCTGATCTTCTCCAGATCGTCGTTGCCGAGGATCGGCTGCAGCACTTCGAGCCTTTTGTGCGTGCCGGCATGGCGGCCGAGCAGGTTGGGCCGCGGGCCGATCATCGAGACCAGCGACATCACCATCGCCTCGCGGATCGGATCGATCGGCGGGTTGGTGACCTGGGCGAAATTCTGCTTGAAATAATCGTAGAGCAGCCGCGGCTTTTCCGAGAAGGCGGCGATCGGCGTGTCGGTCCCCATCGATCCCACCGGATCGTCGCCGTTCTCCGCCATCGGCGCCAGGAACAGCTTCAGATCCTCGTCGGTGTAGCCGAACGACTGCTGCAGCCGGCGCAGCTCGTCGGGATCGATCCGCTGCGGCTCAGCCGATCCCGGCGGCAGCTCCTCGAGCTTGAACTGGGTCTCGCGCAGCCACTCGCCATAAGGCTCCGCCCCCGCAAGCCGCGACTTGATCTCCTCATCCTCGACGATGCGCCCATCCTCAAGGTCGATCAGCAGCATCTTGCCGGGCTGCAGCCGCCATTTGCGGACGATCCGCTCCTCCGGGATCGGCAGCACGCCGGATTCCGAAGCCATGATGATGCGGTCGTCGTCGGTGACGGCGAAGCGGGCGGGCCGCAGGCCGTTGCGGTCGAGCGTCGCGCCGATCTGGCGGCCGTCGGTGAACGCGATCGCGGCCGGCCCGTCCCACGGCTCCATCAAAGCGGCATGATATTCGTAGAAGGCGCGCCGCTGCGGATCCATCTGGGAATTGCCGACCCACGCCTCGGGCACGAGCAGCATCACCGCGTGCGGCAGCGAATAGCCGCCGGCGACGAGCAGCTCGAGCGCGTTGTCGAGGCTCGCCGTGTCGGACTGGCCGTGCGGGATCAGCGGCCACATCTTGTCGAGGTCCGGGCCCAGCAGCGGCGATTCCATCGTCCGCCGGCGCGCGTTCATCCAGTTGACGTTGCCGCGCACCGTATTGATCTCGCCATTGTGCGACAGGAAGCGGAACGGATGGGCGAGCTTCCACGATGGGAAGGTGTTGGTCGAGAAGCGCTGGTGGACCATCGCCAGCGCCGATCGGGTGAGCGGATTGGTGAGGTCCCGGTAGAATTTGCCGAGCTGGGTCGCGAGCAGCAGTCCCTTGTAGACGATCGTGCGGCTCGAGAAGGAGGGGATGTAGAAATCGGCCAGGCCCGACAGCTCGGTCTTCTCGGCGAGCCGGTGCAGCGGGTTGAGCGTCTGCTTGCGGATTGCGAGCAGCTTGCGCTCGAACGCGTCCTGATCCTTCGCCCGCTCGCCGCGGGCGACGATCGCCTGGCGGATGACGGGCATCGACTCCAGCACCGCCGCGCCGAGCCCCTCGGTATCGACCGGCACGTCGCGCCAGCCGACGAGGCTTTGCCCCTCGACCGCGATGAGGCGCTCGAGCTGTGCGACGGCGGCATCGCGGCTCGGCTCGTCGCGCGGCAGGAAGCACATCGCCACCGCATAGTCGCCCGGCGGGGGCAGGCTCAGCCCCTCGCCTTCGGCCCAGTCGCGCAGCAGGGCGTCGGGTAGCTGGATCAGGCAGCCAGAGCCGTCGCCGACCAGGGGATCGGCTCCCCTCGCCCCACGATGGTCGAGGTTGACGAGGATCTGGAGGCCGTCGCGGATGATCTCGCTCGACTTCTCGCCGCGGATGTTCGCGATGAAGCCGACGCCGCAGGCGTCCTTCTCATTACGCGGGTCGTAAAGACCCTGCTTCGGCGGTGCTCTCATCTAGGTCCCAGTCCGCAATTCATAGGATCGGATCGCCGCTTCGCTGGCGAGCGTCAGCGCGATCTCGTCAAGCCCGTCAAGCAGGCAGGAGCGCCTGAACGGGTCCAGGTGGAAGTCGAAACGATCTCCCGCCGGCGTCGTCACCGACATCGATTCGAGGTCGATCCGGATCGGATTGTCCGAAGCAACGTCCATCAGCCGCTGCACCGCCGGCGGCTCCAGCGCCACGGTGACGATGCCGTTCTTGAAGGCATTGCCCGCGAAGATGTCGGCGAAGCTCGGCGCGATCACCGCGCGGATCCCCATGTCGAGGAGCGCCCAGGCGGCATGCTCGCGGCTCGAGCCGCAGCCGAAATTGTCGCCGCCGATGAGGATAACCGCACCTTCGAACCGGGGATCGGCGAAGACGTTGCCCAGCTCGCGCCGGATCGTCTCGAAGGCATGCCGGCCGAGCCCGGCGCGAGTGATCGTCTTCAGATGCTCGGCGCCGATGATGACGTCGGTGTCGATATTCGCCAGGCCGAGCGGATAGGCCCGGCCCTCGATGCGCCTTACCGGGATCATCGCATCAGCTCCCTGACGTCGGCGAGCCGGCCGGTAACGGCGGCGGCCGCGGCCATCGCCGGAGAGAGCAGATGGGTTCGCGCCCCGGGGCCCTGGCGGCCCACGAAGTTGCGGTTCGAGGTCGAGGCGCAGCGCTCCCTGGCCGGCACCCGGTCGGGGTTCATGGCCAGGCACATCGAGCAGCCCGGCTCGCGCCACTCGAATCCCGCCTGGGTGAAGACCCGGTCGAGACCTTCCGCTTCGGCCTGGCGCTTGACCAGGCCCGAGCCGGGCACCACCAGCGCCTGCTTGATCGACGCGCTCACCTTGCGGCCGCGGACGACCTCCGCGGCCTGGCGGAGATCCTCGATGCGGCTGTTGGTGCAGCTGCCGATGAAGATGTGCTCGACGGTCACGTCCTGTAGGCGCATGCCCGGCGTCAGGCCCATATAGTCGAGCGCCTTGCGTGCCGCCGCGCGCCTGTCCGCATCGGCGAAGCTGTCCGGGTGCGGCACCTTGCCGGTGATCGGGAGCACGTCCTGCGGGCTCGTCCCCCAGGTGACGCTCGGCGCGATGTCGTTCGCGTCGATCCGGATGCTGCGCTCGAAGACCGCGCCCTCGTCCGTCCTGAGCTCGCGCCAGCCGGCGACGAGCCGGTCCCATTCCTCGCCGCGGGGCGCCATCGGGCGGCCCTCCAGATAGGCGACGGCAGCCGCGTCCGGAGCGAAGATGCCCGAGCGGGCGCCGGCCTCGATCGACATGTTGGCGACGGTGAAGCGGCCCTCGACGCTCATCTTCTCGAAGACGTCGCCGCGATATTCGATGACGTGCCCGGTCGCGCCGCCGGCGCCGAGCTGGCCGACGATGTTCAATATCACGTCCTTGGGCGACACTCCGAAGCCGAGCGTGCCTTCGGCGCGGACCTCCATCGGCCTGGAGGGCTTGAGGAGCAGCGTCTGGGTGGCGAGCACATGCTCGACCTCGCTGGTGCCGATGCCGAAGGCAAGGGCGCCGATCGCGCCATGGGCGGCGGTGTGGCTGTCGCCGCAGACGACGGTCGTGCCCGGCAAGGTGAAGCCCTGCTCGGGCCCGACGACATGGACGATGCCCTGGGCAGCGTCGGTCGGCTCGATATAGCGGATGCCCTGCTCGGCGACATTGGCCTCGAGCGCGGCGAGCTGCTCGGCGCTGCGCGGGTCGGCGATGGGCAGCGGCTTGCCGTCCGGACCGCGCCGGGCGGTCGTCGGCAGATTGTGGTCGGCGACCGCAAGCGTGAGGTCAGGCCGGCGAACCTGCCGCCCTGCCGCACGCAGTCCCTCGAACGCCTGCGGCGAGGTCACTTCGTGAACGAGGTGGCGATCGATGTAGATCAGGCAGGTGCCGTCGGCGCGCCGTTCGACGACGTGCGCGTCCCAGATCTTCTCGTAGAGCGTGCGCGGGCGTCCGGTCATGCACAACAGCCGCGGTTCATCTGGATGAGCTGGAGCAGGGCCGTGTGCTTCATCAGCCGCTCCAGCAGGATTTCGCGCACGCGCTCCCCGAACGCGCGGCAGCCGAAATCGCCGTCGAGGTCGCGCGTCCGGCACCCTTCCATCAGCGCCTGTTCGAGCGCGTTGGTGAGCATCTGCGCCTGCGCCGGAAGGCCCAGTCCCTGATCGAGCAGCATCACCGCGCTGGCGATCGCGCCGGCGGGATTGGCGATGTCCTGGCCCGCGATCTCGGGCGCCGAGCCGTGGATCGGCTCGAACAGCATCGGGCCTGAGGCGCCCGAGCTGGCCGAGCCCATCAGGCCGATCGACCCGCCGATCACCGAAAGCTCGTCGGACAATATGTCCCCGAACAGATTTTCGGTGAGGATCACGTCGAACCGGGTCGGGGCGGTGATCAGAGCCATCGCCGCCGCATCGACATAGAGATGATCGAGGAGGACGTCGGGATATTCGGCCGACACTTGAATGACCGTGCTGCGCCACAATTTCGACGTCGCAAGCACATTGGCCTTGTCGACCGACGTCACCTTGCCGCTGCGCTCGCGCGCGGCCCGGAAGGCGACGTGGGCGATCCTCTCGACCTCCTCGCGCGAATAGACGCACAGGTCCGACGCGCTATCCTCTCCAAGCACCTTCTCGCCGAAATAGAGCCCGCCGGTGAGCTCGCGGACGACCAGCACGTCGGCGCCGGCGGCGACGCTCGACTTGAGCGGCGAGAAGGCCTCGAGCCCCGCGATCACGCGCGCGGGCCGGAGATTGGCGAACAGCCCGAGCGAGATGCGCAGGTTGAGAAGTCCCGCCTCGGGCCGCTCCGGCTGGCTGTCCCAGCGCGGTCCCCCGACGGCGCCGAGCAGGATCGCGTCGGCGCCGCGGCAGGCCGCGAGCGTCGATTCGGGCAACGGCACGCCGTGCGCGTCGATCGCGGCGCCGCCGAAATCGTGGCTCTCGAAGGAGAAACCGAGGGCGCATTGCTCGGACATGAGCTCGAGGCATTTCACCGCCTCGGCCGACACTTCCGGGCCGATGCCGTCGCCGGGCAATATCACGATCCTGGTCATTCAAGATTCCCGGTCATGCTGCTGCCCTGGAGCTGGCCGGCGCGCTGCTCCTGCGGATCGCGCGGACCGCCTCCGCATTGCTCGCCGCATCGATATAGGCCGACACGCAGCAGGGAAGGATGTCCCGCGCCCTCGCCCGTCCGGCGAAGATCTCGCCCTCGACGTCGATCGCGATCTCGACGAGCACGTTGGCGCCCTGGCCGTCCTCCGAAGGCTCGTCCGGATCGGCGGCGATATATTGCATCTCCAGCATGTCGACTCGGGCCGGCACGCCCATGATCTGGCTGACGGCGGCGAAGGCCGCGTCGAGCCCGCCCGGAGCCGCGGCGATGTCGGTGATCCGCCCCCGCTCGCCGTGGTCGAGCTCGATCCGGGCGACCGGCCAGGCGCTGGCGGAGACGGGCGCCCGGATATCGAGCTTCGACAGGCTCCAGGGCCGATGCGGCTGGCCGCCGACCTCGCCCGACAGGAGCGTCAGCAGCCGGGCCGCGTCGACGATGCCGACTTCGTCAGCGACGATCTTGAAGGCGTCGAAAACGCGGTTGAGCTGCTCGCCTTCCAACAGATAGCCGAGTTCCCTGGCTCTGGCGGCGACGGCGTGGCGGCCCGAATGCTTGCCGAGGATGATTCCGTCGGTGGCGAGGCCGATATCTTCCGGTTTCATGATTTCGTAGGTCTCCCGGTTCTGGAGAATTCCGTGCTGGTGGATGCCAGCTTCGTGGGCGAATGCGTTCGCCCCTACGATTGCCTTGTTGCGCGGCGGCGGCGAGTTGGTGACCTGGGCCAGCGTCCGGCTGGCGATCATGATCCTCGTCGTGTCGATGTTGGTGCTCATCCCGAAGAAGTCGGCGCGGGTGCGCAGCGCCATGACCACGTCCTCCAGCGCGCAATTGCCGGCGCGCTCGCCGATGCCGTTCACCGCGCACTCGACCTGGCGAGCGCCGGCGCGCACCGCCGCGAGCGAGTTCGCCACCGCCATGCCGAGATCGTCGTGGCAATGCGCGGAAAAGATCGTGTCCGCTGGGCGGTCGACATGCTCGTCGAGGAAGCGGAAGAGGTCGTAGATCTCCTCCGGAGTCGTATAGCCTACCGTGTCGGGCACGTTGAGCGTGCTCGCGCCGCTGGCGGCGGCCGCCGACAGGCACTCGACCAGGAAGTCGCGCTCGGTGCGGATCGCGTCCTCCGCCGAGAATTCGATGTCCTCCGCAAAATGGCGCGCATGAGCGACCGAAGCCCGGATCGCTTCCAGGACCTGCGCCCTGCTCATGCCCAGCTTGGCGTCGCGATGGATCGGGCTGGTCGCGAGGAAGACGTGGATGCGCTTGCGGGGCGCCGCCTGCAGCGCGGCCGCGGCCGCCTCCACATCCTTGCGGGTGGCCCTGGCCAGCGAGCAGATGATCGGTCCCTCGATGACCTCGCTGATCCTGGCGATGGCATTGCGGTCGCCGGGCGAGGACGCGGCGAAGCCGGCCTCGATCACGTCGACCTTGAGCGCGGCGAGCGAGCGCGCCATGCGCAGCTTGCCCTCCTCCGTCATCGAGAAGCCGGGCGCCTGCTCGCCGTCGCGCAGGGTAGTGTCGAAAATGCGGATATGGCCTTGGGTCATGACATTGCCTCTCCGGCGGCGGTTGAAAAGGAGACGGTGCGAACTTCCCTGAGACGGCCGAGCTGGAGGGCGAGCACGTCGAAGCTTCGTCCGGCGTCCTTCATCTCGACGTCGACGGTGAGCGCGCTCCCCTCGTCGCAGGGCGACATCGCCACGGCCTGGAGCCGGAAGCCGCGGCGCTCGACCAGGCCGAGCACACGCGACAGCGCGCCCTCGATATTGGACATCTGGATCGCGAGCCGGCCGATCATCGCGCCGCCTCCAGCATCTCGACGTTCGAGCTGTTGGGCGGCACCAGCGGCCACACATTCTCGCGCGAATCGATCCTGACATGGCACAGGATCGGCCCCTCGGTGCGCAGCAGCCGTTCGATGGCGCCCTCGACCTCGGAGCGCCGGTCGATCGTGAAGGCCTCGATCCCGAACGATCGCGCCACTTCGGCGAAGTCGGGATTGTCGGCCAGGTCGATCTCCGAGAAATTCTCCTGGAAGAACAGCTCCTGCCACTGCCGGACCATACCGAGCTGGCTGTTGTCGATGAGCACGATCTTGAGCGGAAGCCGATAGCGGCGGACGGTCGCCAGCTCCTGGATGTTCATCATGATCGAACCGTCGCCCGAGACGGTGATCACGGTCGCCTCCGGCTCGGCGAGCAGGGCGCCGATGCCGGCCGGGATCCCATAACCCATCGTGCCGAGGCCCGCGCTGGTGAGATGAGCCTGCGGACGGCTGAACCGGCAGTGCTGCGCCACCCACATCTGGTGCTGCCCGACGTCGCAGGTGAAGATCGCCGAATCCCCGGCCGCTTCCGACAGGCGCTTGAGCATGGCGGGCGCATAGATGCCGTTGCCGGGCGCATCGTAGGACATCGCCCACAGGCGCTTCTGCGCGGTGCACTGGTCGCGCCACGGCTGCGCCTCTGCCGGCACGGCGGTGAGGCCGTCCAGGATTTCGCGAAGGTCGCCGGCGAGGCCGATCTCCGGGCGGCGCAGCTTGCCGATCTCGGCGGGATCGCCGTCGATATGGATCACCTTGGCCCGCGGAGCGAAGGTGTCGAGCTTTCCGGTCGCGCGGTCGTCGAAGCGCGCGCCGACGCAAATCAGCAGATCGCAATTGTCGATCGCGATGTTGGCCGCGCGCATGCCGTGCATGCCGAGCATGCCGAGGAACAGCGGCCGGTCGGTCGGAAGGGCGCCGAGCCCCTTGAGAGTCGCCACCGACGGGATCCCCGTCCGCGCCTCGAACGCGCGCAGCGCCTGCTCGGCCCGGGCGATCGCAATGCCGCCGCCGAAATAGAGGATCGGCGCGCGCGCCGCCGCGATGAGCGCGTTGGCGCTCTCCATATCGGCCGGATCGACCGTCGGCATGCACGGCTCCGTCACGCTGAAGGCGCGGGGCACCGCGTGCTGGACGGTGATGTCCTTGGGGAGATCGATCAGCACCGGCCCCGGCCGTCCGGAGCGCGCGACCATGAAGGCTTCGGCAAAGATGGCCGGTATGTCCTCGGTGGCTCGGACCACATAGCTATGCTTGACGATCGGCAGCGTGATTCCGAAGATGTCGACTTCCTGGAACGCATCGGTCCCCATCAGCGGCCGCGCCACCTGCCCGGTGATCGCGACCATCGGAACGCTGTCGAGGTAGGCGTTGGCGATCCCCGTGACGAGATTGGTGGCTCCGGGCCCCGACGTGGCGAGGCAGACCCCGGGCTCCCCCGTCACCCTGCCATAGGCGTCCGCCGCCAGCGCTGCGCCCTGCTCGTGGCGCACCAGGATATGCTGGAGGCGCGAGCCGGGCAGAGCGTCGTAGACCGGCATGATCGCCCCGCCCGGATAGCCGAACACATGGCGCACGCCCTCGCGCTCGAGCGCCTCGATGACGAGGCGCGCGCCGGAGACCGGCTGGGTCTCCGGTCGAGGCGAGGGCTGGAGCGCGGCCTTCATCGGCTCAAGCCGCCTTCAGGTCGGGCTGGCTCTGCAGCCAGGCCATGTGGCGACGCAGCCGGGCGCCGACCTTCTCGATCGGCTGATCGAGATCGGCCGCCAGCATGGCGTCGTAATTCTGCTTTCCGTTCTCGTTCTCCCGGATCCAGTCGGCGGCGAACTGCCCGGTCTGGATGTTGCGCAGCACCTCGCGCATGCGCTCCTTGGTCTCCTCGTTGATCACCCGCGGACCGGAGACGAGATCGCCGTATTTTGCGGTCTCGGAGATGAACTCGTGCATCTTGGCCAGGCCGCCCTCGTAGAGCAGGTCGACGATCAGCTTGAGCTCGTGCAGGCACTCGAAATAAGCGACCTCCGGCTTGTATCCGGCATCGACCAGCGTGCCGTAGCCGGCGGTGACGAGTTCGGTCACTCCACCGCAAAGCACAGCCTGCTCGCCGAACAGATCGGTCTCGGTCTCCTCCGGGAAGCTCGTCTCGATCGCCCCGGCCATGGTGCCGCCGATGCCCGAGGCATAAGCCAGCGCCCGGGCGCGCGCGGTGCCGCTCGAATCCTGCTGCACGGCGAACAGGCAAGGAACGCCGCGGCCGATCTCATATTCCCGCCGGACCAGGTCACCCGGACCCTTGGGGGCGACGAGGATGACGTCCACGTCCTTGCGCGGGACGATCTCGCCATAATGGACGGAAAAGCCGTGCGCGACGAGCAGCGCGTCGCCCGGCGCCATGTTGGGCGCGATATCGTGGGTATAGACCGAGCGATGGGTCATGTCGGGCGTCAGCAGCGCCACCAGCGAGGCTTCCTTGGCCGCCTCCGCAGGCGAGACCACTCGAAAGCCGTCGGCCTTGGCCTTGCGCTCCGCAGTCCCTCCCGGACGCGCGCCGACCACGACGGCGAAGCCGCTGTCGCGCAGGTTGCTGGCATGGGCCCTGCCCTGGCTGCCATAGCCGATGACGGCGACCGTGCTTCCCGCCAGCACTTGCCGGTCGGCGTCCTTCTCGGTGTAGATCACTTCCACTCGACTTCTCCTTATCCGCAAAAAGAAACCCCCCGCTCCGGGGCGGGAGCGGGGGGTTCTGGTTTCTGGTTTCTTTCTAACCGTCGATCAGACCTGGGCCACTCCCTCGCAAGGGCGCAGAAGTACGGTAATAAGGAGCAGGCCGCCGCTGAGGGCGCCCGCCTTAAAACCATAGTCCAGGATCGACTGCCGCTTCAAAGTTCGCTCGCTTTCGAAAAAGACCCTTTTGGGATCCCGTTGATACTGCTTATGCTGCAATGCGAAGGCCGGCGCAAGGAAAATATCTTAGCTGTCGAGGGGAAACCGGAAGAGATCGAAGTTGAATCACCGACCGGTCGGTCTGTGAATGTATCCCAAAGGAAGAATGAGGAATCTTGATGCCAAACAGCCGATGGCCATCCCGAGAGATGGTCGAGGGTCCCGCCCGCGCCCCCGCCAGAGCGATGCTGAGAGCCGCGGGCTATGGCGACGAGGCGCTCGCCAAGCCGATGGTGGCGATCGTCAACAGCTGGTCGAGCGTGACGCCGTGCAACATGCATCTGCGCGAGCTTGCCGAGCATGTCCGGCGAGGCATCCTCGAGGCCGGCGGCACTCCGGTCGACTTCAACACCATCGTCGTCACCGACGGCATATCGATGGGCACGCCCGGCATGCGCGCTTCGCTGATCAGCCGCGAAGTGATCGCCGATTCGGCTGAGCTGGCCGTGCGCGGCCATTCGCTCGACGCGGTCGTGTTCCTGGTCGGCTGCGACAAGACCATTCCGGCCGCGGCGATGGCTGCCGCTCGCCTCGATCTCCCGAGCGTCATCCTCTATGGCGGGTCGATCATGCCGGGCCATCTCGATGGCAGGGCGCTCACCATCCAGGATGTTTTCCAGGCGGTCGGCGCGCACGGCGCCGGAACGATCGGCGATGCCGAGCTCGACAGAGTGGAAAAGGCCGCCTGCCCGGGCGCCGGCGCCTGCGGCGGTCAATTCACCGCCAATACCATGGCGCTGGCCATGACCTTCCTCGGCCTTTCGCCGATGGGCCTCAACGACATCCCCGCGGTCGCGCCCGAAAAGGGAGAGGCGGCCGCGCAGGCGGGCCGGATCGCGGTCGAGGCGTTCAACGAAGGGCGCAACGCGCGCAGCCTGATCAACGCGGCGAGCCTGCGCAACGCCGCCATCGCGGGAACCGCCACCGCCGGGTCCACCAATCTGGTGCTTCACCTCCTCGCCATCGCCCGCGAGGCGGGGATCGGGGAGGACGAATTCGACATAGACGTCTTCGACGAAGTGTCGCGGGCGACGCCGGTCATCGCCGACCTGAAGCCCGGCGGGCAGTTCATGGCGCCCGACATGGCCGCGGCCGGCGGCACGCCGCTGCTCGGCAGGCGCCTCATGGAAGCCGATCTCCTCACCGACGCGCCGACGGTGACCGGCCGCTCCCTCTTCTCCTACTTCGCCGACGCCCAGGAGACCGAAGGACAGCAGGTCATCGTTTCGGCGGACCGGCCGATCAAGTCGCGCGGCGGCTTCGCCATCCTCTACGGCAACCTCGCGCCCGAAGGATGCGTCGCCAAGCTCGCCGGCCATGAGCGGCTTCGCTTCGCCGGACCCGCCAAGGTATTCGACGGCGAGGAGGCCTGCTTCGAGGCGCTCAACCGCGGCGGCATCGTCGCCGGCGACGTCGTCGTGATCCGCGGCGAAGGGCCGGTGGGCGGGCCCGGGATGCGCGAGATGCTGGCCGTGACCGCCGCCATCCAGGGCCGCGGCCTGGGCGACGATGTGGCGCTCGTCACGGACGGGCGCTTTTCGGGCGCCACCTACGGATTCATGGTCGGGCACGTCGCCCCCGAGGCCGTCAAGGGCGGGCCGATCGGCTTGCTTCAGTCGGGCGACCGGATCGTGATCGACGTGGAGCGCCGGACGATCGACACCGACGCCGACCTCGCCGGCCGCAGCCCCCCGCCGGCGGCTCCGCGGCCGCTTGCGGGAGCCTATGCCAAATATGCCCGCCTGGTCGGCTCCGCCTCCCATGGCGCGGTGACCAGCGGCGACTGAGAAGAGCCGAGGCTCAGGCGGCGACCCCTTGGGGCGCCGCCTGAGCCGGCCGGGAAAGCGCGCCGGCAAGGGCGTCGAGCGTCGCCGCGATCGGCGTTGCCTGCGACCCCCGCCCCATCACCGCCGCCAGCGCCGGCGGAGGCGACAGGCGGGCGCCGATCAGCGGCTCGACGATCCCGGCGAACTTGAACGGATGGGCGGTTGCGGCGACGACCCAGGGGCGCTCCGCCCGGCGCGCGCTGTCGAGCCGTTCATAGGCCTCCGCCGCCGTCGCCGAATGCGGACACCAGACGTAGCCGCTCTTGCTATGATCCTGCTCGATGCGGCGGCGGATGGCGGCGTCGGTGACCCGCTCGACCTCGATCTCGCCGCGCGGATGAGGCAATTTCGCGAGGCGCTCGAAATTGCTCGGAGCGCCGACGTCCATCGCGTTGGCGATCGTCCGCACCGACAGCGCGGGCTGATAGGCCCCGCCCCGGCGCCAGTCGAACAGCGCCCGGTTGGCGTTCGTCGCGGCGATGACCGGGCCGATCGGAACGCCGAGCCGGCGCGCAAGCAGGGCCGCGAAACCATGGCCCAGATTGCCGGTCGGGATGATGAAGCCGGGCTTGACCCCCGTCTTCTCGAACAGCTCGAGCGCCGCTGCCGAGAGATAGACCATCTGCGGGAGCAGCCGGCCCAGATTGATCGAATTGGCCGAGGTGAGGTTATGGTCATCGCTCAACTTACGATCCGCAAAGGCCTCCTTGACGAGGCGCTGGCAGTCGTCGAAGTCGCCGTTGACCTCGAGCGCCTGCACGGGCGCTTCCCAGCAGCTCAGCTGCAGCTGCTGGAAAGGAGAGACGCGCCCCTTGGGATAAAGGATGTAGGCCGCCACGCCCGTCCGGCCTTCGGCGGCGCAGCCGACAGCGCCGCCCGTATCTCCCGAGGTCGCCGCAAGCAATTTGAGCGGCCGCGCCGGATCGGCGAGCCGGTCGAGGCAGGCGATGAGGAAGCGGGCGCCGAAATCCTTGAACGCGCCGGTCGGCCCGTGGAAGAGCTCGAGCGCGCTGAGGCCCGGCCGGGCCGGATCGGGGGTGACCAGCGGCACCGGGCAATCGAACGCCTCGCTGCAGATTTCTTCGAGCTGATCCTGCAGCGCGTCGTCCTGGAAGAATGGGCGAAGCAGCAGGGCGCCGAGCCGCGCCAGCGGCAGATCGGCCGGGAGCCGCTCCATCGGCACCATCGACTCCGGGACGTAAAGACCGCCGTCCGGGGCCGCTCCGTTGCGCATGGCCTGGCTGATGTTGGGGACGGCCGAACCGCCCCTCGTGCTGATGAACCACATTGCTATGCCGCCTCCCGCCGGCGTTCGACCCTGACCCCCGGCGAGCCGACGGGCGCCTGATAGCAGCGCGCCTCGAGCCCCGAGCGCGCGAACCCTTCCGCCATCGCCGCCGCAACCTTGCCGGCATCCTCCTCGAGCGCCCAGGCGAAGACCGAGGGACCCGATCCGGAAAAGGAGCATCCGATCGCGCCGGCCGCCAGCGCCCCGGCCTTGACCAGGGGAAGCGCCGGCAGGAGATGCTCGCGCTGGGGCTCGACGAGGATGTCGTCCAGTCCCGCCCGCATCAGCCGGATGTCTCCGGTCGTGCAGCCGGCGACGAAGGCGGCGAGCCGGCGCGAATGCTCGACGGCGAGGCGCATCGGAACGCTCGGGCTCAGCAGCCGCCGCGCGGCGCGGGTCTCGATCCGGGCGGCCGGGTGGAAGAGAATCGACACGACGCCCGCCGGGGTGGGCAGCCGCCCGACGAAGCCGGGCTCTTCACGCGCCGCGATGACGAGGCCTCCGAACAGGCTCGCCATGACGTTGTCCCACGGCGGCGGATCGGAGGAGACGCGCTCTCCGGCGATCGCGAAAGGAAGCAGGTCCTCGGTCGCGAACGGGCTCGGCAGGAGCGCGTTGACCGCGGCGGCCGCGGCGACGGCGGAGGAGGCCGAGCCGCCCATGCCGGCCGAAAGCGGAACGCCCTTGTCGATCGACAGGCTCACTCCGAACGGCTGCCCGGCCGCCTCGAGCAGAGCGGCGGCGGCCGCGAGCGCGGTGTTGGTCTCGCAGCTGGCGGGGAGAGAGTCGACGAGTCCGCTGACTCGGCCGAGCCTGACGCCGGGCTCGCGCTCGCGCCGCGCCGTGACGGTGTCGCGCACCGCGTCGAAGGCCTGGCCGAGGACGTCGAAGCCGACTCCCACGTTGCCGATGCTGGCCGGCGCGCTGGCATATGATTCGAGCATCAAACTCATGCCCGCATGAGGAGCGGCGCGGCGGCCGCCTGCTGCGGCGCGCGGCAGGCGAGCGCGCGCTGCACGTCCATCACGTCGGAGAAGACCGCGGCCGCGGTCGGCCAGCGCCCCGCGCCCTTGCCGTAAAGCTCGTGCACCCCTCCGCTCGAATCGCGCACCAGGAAGCGATTTTCCTCGTTGCGCGCTCCTGCCAGCGGGTGGGCCAGCGGCAGCGCCTGGAGCCGGACCTCGGCATGGATGCCGCCGCGCGGGAGGAGCTGGCAGCGGCCGACCTGCTTCAGCGCCTCGCCGCGCTCGAGCGCGGCCCGGACCGCGCCGGGCTCGAGCGAGCGAAGCGACTGGCGGGGGATCAGCGCCGGCGGCAGCGCCACTCCGAAGGCCTCGCGGGCGAGGACCGACAATTTGTCGGCCGCGTCATGGCCGTCGACGTCGGCGGCCGGGTCGGCCTCGGCAAAGCCGAGCGCCTGCGCCTCGCGCACGGCCTCCTCGAAATCGCAGCCTTCGGCGAGGCGCGAGAGCAGGAAATTGGCGGTGCCGTTCATCACCCCTTCGATCGCGACCACCTCGCCCTTGAGGCGCCGCAGAGTCTCGAGGATCGGCGTCCCGCCGCCCACGGCGCCCGAATAGGCAAAGCCCGACCGGCCGGCTTGGGCCGCGGCCTCCAGCGTATCGTAATGCTTGGCCAGCGCCGCCTTGTTGGCGGTGACGACATGGGCGCCCCCGCGAAGCGCGGAGCTCATCAGCTCGGCCGCATAGTCCGGCCCTCCGATCAGCTCGATCACCAGGTCGGGATCGTGCGCCAGCGCCGCCTCCACGTCCGAGGTGAAGCGGGCATGCTCGACATGCGCGGAGGGGTTGCGGACCAGCACGGGATTGAGCTCGAACAGTTCGGGCCGGCTGCGCAGATGGGCGAGCACCCCCGCCCCGACCGCGCCGCAGCCGAGCAGCGCGACCCGCAGCTTCGCCGGCTTCACATGGACCGACTTGCGCTCCGGCACCTTCGATATGGTGGTCGCCTCGGCCGCGCCGAGCGCCGCCACTTCGACGAGCACGTCCTCGATCTCGGCGGCGTGGATCGCCTTGGGCTGGACGAGCCCGGCGCTTACCCGCGCCGCCTTTGCGTAATCGAGCTGCTCGTACCGCTCGGCGTTGGGATTGGCCACCGGATCCTCGGCGTAGACGCCGTCGACGTCCTTCACCAGCCTCACCCGGTGCGCATCGAGGCGCGCCGCGAAGAAGACGGCGCTGAGATCGGTGCCGCCGCGCCCCAGCGTCACCACCCCATGTTCCGGGTGGCCGGCGGTGAAGCCCGGCACCACGACCACTTCATAGCTGTCGAGCTTCTCGAGCAGCGCGGCCGAATCGAGCCCCGTGAGGTCCGAATCCAGGGGCTCGCCTTCCGCAACCAGTCCCATCTCGTGGGGGTCCATCGCCCAGGCGCGGACGCCGACCCGGCTCAGCGCCAGCGCCATCAGCGCCGCGGATTGCAGCTCGCCGACGCGGGCAAGCCGGGCGACCAGCGCCCCCGGCGCATCGCCGCCGACGCGCGAGGCCTGGTCGAGCAGCGCGTCGGTCTCGCCGGCAAGGGCGGAGACCACCGCCACGACCTTCTCGCCGTCGCGCACGTGCCGGTAAACTTCGAGCGCCGCGGCGGGATAATCGGCCTCGACGCCGAGGACGGAGCTTCCGAACTTCAGCACGCAGAGGCGTTTGGCCTGCGGCTTCGGCAAATCCTGATGGTCCATGATGGGTCTCGCTTCTTTTCGATGTTGCTGGATGATTGAGGCACAAAAAAACCCGCTCGCCTCGTGGGGGGAGCGGGTGGTGGAACCTTGGTTCTCTAGACTTTCGTCAGCCGCATCCCTCCCGCGCACGGGTGGTGATAATGGTCGTCATGGTCATGAAGAGGCCGGCGCGCAGCACCGCGCCCGCGCCAGCGGCGCGTGAGGCAGACGGTGAGTGGGCGGCTGTCGACATTGGCGAATCGGACTCAAAAAGGGCGGCTCAGCCCGGATTGGATCCCATCGATGCGCGGAAACCTTCCGGCGCGTCAACCCATTTCTAATCGCAAGAGCATGATTTCGGTCGACCGCCCCCGCCACCGCTGCGCAGCCGATGCGTTTGGGATACATTATGGCCGCACCTGGCCTTGACCCCTGACTCGGTAGTGGAAGCTGGTGAGCTGCTCGGGTCCGACCGGGCCCCGGGCGTGGAGCCTTCCGGTCGCGATGCCGATCTCGGCGCCGAAGCCGAACTCGCCGCCGTCGGCGAACTGGGTCGAGGCGTTCCACATCACGATCGCGCTGTCGACGCGCTCGAGGAACCGCTCGGCCACGGCCTCGTCCGCGCAGATGATGGCGTCGGTATGGCCGGTGCCGTAGCGGGCGATATGTTCGATCGCCTGGTCGAGGCCGGAGACGGTTCGCACGGCGAGCACCGGCGCCAGATATTCGGCGGACCAGTCGGCCTCATCGGCCTCGGCCATTGCCGCATGCCTTCGGCTCTCCTCATCGCCGCGCAGCGCGCAGCCGGCGAGCGCGCGCGCGAGCTCGGGCAGCAGCGCCGGCGCCACCTCGCGATCGACCAGGAGCGTCTCGGTCGCCCCGCAGACCGACACGCGCCGCATCTTGGCATTGGCCAGCACGTCCAGCGCCATGGCGAGGTCCGCGGAAGCATGGACGTAGGTGTGGCAGACGCCCTCCAGGTGGCCGAGCGTCGCGACCCGCGCCTCCCGGTTCACGCGCTCGACCAGCGCCCGGCCGCCCCGCGGAATGATGAGGTCGATCGTCCCGTCCAGCCCTTCGAGCATCAGGCCGACCGCGTCCCTCGTCGCCACCGGGACGAGCTGGACGCAGCAGCGCGGAAGCCCGGCGTCGGCAAGCCCTTCCTCGATCGCGCGGTGGATCGCCATCGACGTGCGCAGCGCTTCCGAACCGGACCGAAGGATAACGGCATTGGCCGATCGGACGCAGATCGCGGCCGCGTCCGCCGTCACGTTGGGGCGGCTCTCATAGATCATCCCGATGACGCCGATCGGCGTTCGAACGCGCGCGATGTCGAGCCCGTTGGGCCGGGTCCAGCGCGCCGTCTCCTCGCCGACCGGATCGGGAAGCGCGGCGACGACCTCGAGCGAGCAAGCGATCGCCTCGAGGCGCTGCTCGTCGAGGCGCAGGCGGTCCGTCAATCCGTCGGCAGCGGCAACATCCTGCGCGTTGGCGGCAAGGATATCCTGCGTGGAGCCGCGCAGGCGCCTCGCCATCGCCTCGATCGCGGCGGTGCGGGTGTCGGCGGGCGCCACGCGCAGGATGGCCGATGCTCGCCTGGCCTCGGTCCCCATGCGCGCCATCGTCTGGGAGAGACTCAACGAAGCACCAGATCGTCGCGGTGGATGAGCTCGTCGGGGCCGCGATAGCCGAGGCGCTCGGCGATGCTCGCGCTGCTGGCGCCGAAGATCGCCCGCGCTTCCTCCGCCGTATAGGCGGTAAGGCCGCGCGCGACCTCGATGCCCGCCGGATCGAGGATCCTGAGGCATACGCCGCGATGGAAATCGCCGCTGACGCCGGTGACTCCGGCCGGCAGCAGGCTCGAGCCCGAGGCCAGCGCCCGCGCCGCCCCCTCGTCGATCGAGACGCTTCCGGCGGGGGCCAGCGTGGCGGCGATCCATTGCTTGTAGGCGCTCTGCGGCGAACCCTTGGCGGGGATCACGGTCGCTCGCGCGCCTTCCAGCAGCCGGGTGACGGGCCGGTCCTCGCGGCCCGAAGCGATCATCGTGGCGCAGCCGAAGGCCTGGGCGATGGCCGCGGCCTCCAGCTTGGTCCTCATGCCGCCGGTCCCGACTCCGCGGGCGAGCGGACCGCCCGCATAAGCCTGGGCGACGCGGTCTATCTGCGCGAGATAAGGTATGTGGACGGCGTTCGGCTCCCTTGCCGGATCGGCGCTGTAGAGGCCGTCCACGTCCGACAGCAGGATCAACAGGTCGCTGCGCGTCATCTGGGCGACCCGCGCCGAGAGGCGGTCATTGTCCCCGTAGCGCAGCTCCTCGGTCGCGACGCTGTCATTCTCGTTGACGACGGGAAGCGCTCCGTGGCCGAGCAGCACCTCGAGCGTGGCCCGGGCGTTGAGCCAGCGCCGGCGCTGCTCGCTGTCGTCGATCGTGAGAAGAAGCTGCGCCGTTGGGATCCCATAAGGCGCCAGTGCCCGCTCCCACGCCTGCATCAGCAGCGCCTGGCCGGCCGCCGCGGCAGCCTGCTTGACGGCGAGCCGGGAGGACGGCCTCAGCCCCAGATGCTGCCGGCCGAGCGCGACCGCTCCGGAAGAGACGATGACGACGTCCTGACCGTCCTGCCGCATCGCGGCAATGTCGCAGGCGAGGCCCTCGAGCCAGCCGCGCCTGACGCTGCTCCCCGAATCCCCGATCAGCAGCGAGGAGCCGACCTTGATCGTGATTCGACGGGCCTCGGTCAGCAGGGCGGATGCGTCTCCGGGGGCGAGTTCGGCAATTTCGCTCATATCGGGAGACTAGGGTTTTCCGCTGCATCGCACAATAAAAAGTGGGATCCCATATTGACAGGGACCCCTGTTTGACGGCAGCTTGGGCCCATCGGCAGTCGATTGGGCTGGGAGCAACGGCATGAGCAAAGGACAGAGCGGCGCCTTCCTGCTTGCGGGCCCCCGTCCTTATTTCAGCTCGTTTACCGGCCGATACGCCTGAGGCGTATCGGTCCTTCGCCCCAATAATCCCCGAGCTGAACGCGCCCCTGCCGGCGGCCTCCTTAGGTCTCCCCGCAGCGGCGGTAGAGAGACAAGATGCCAGGCTGCACCAACAAGATCGTGCCCCTGCACGAATCGCTTGAAGCGCTCCGTCGCGAGATCGACCGGATCGACGATTCGCTCCTCGACCTGATCGAGCAGCGTCTCGCCGCCTCGGACTCGGTGGCCGCGCTCAAGCAGAGCGAAGGCGACGGCCGGCTCAAGCTTCGCCCCGCCCGCGAGGCCGCCGTGCTGACCCGCCTCGTCGAGCGCGCCGACCGCGCCTCGCCCGAGCTTGTCACCTTGATCTGGCGGACCTTGATGTCCTACGCGCTCCAGGCCCAGGCCCCGACGGTGATGGTGCTTTGGGCGGCGCGCGATCCGGTCGCGCTGATGGAGCGCACCCGCCACCATTTCGGGCCGGCGGGCGAGATTAGATGGGTGGACCGGCCGGAGGATGCGATTGAAGCGGCACGATCATCGGAAGCCGTGGCGGTGATCGAAGGACAGGCATTCGCCGGCTTCGAGGACGCCAGGCTCACCGTCTTCGAGACGTTGCGAGATGCCGACGGGAGCCCGCTCGCCGTCGCGATCGGCCGCGTCGCCCCCGCAGACATCGCGGACAGCGGTGCCGCCGCGGGAGGCCGGCCATGAGCTGGTCCCCCAGCAGCTGGCGATCCCTGCCGGCCGTGCAGTTGCCCGTCTATGAGGACGGGCCCGCGCTCGAGCGGGTCGAGAGCCGCCTCGCCGCCTTTCCCGCCCTCGCCGAGATCAGCGACATCATGCTGCTCCGCGCCCAGCTGGCGCAGGTCGCCTCGGGGCGCGCCTTTCTGCTCCAGGGCGGCGACTGCGCGGAAAGCTTCGCCGAGTTCGGAGCCGACAAGGTGCGGACCACCTTCAACCTGCTTCTCCAGATGGGCGCGATGCTGCGAAGCGCCGCGGCGATGGAGATCGTGCACCTCGCGCGCATCGCCGGCCAGTTCGCCAAGCCGCGTTCCTCCGCCACCGAGACCGTGGCGGGAGTCACCCTCCCCAGCTACCGCGGCGACGCGGTCAACGGTCCGGAATTCACGGTCTCAAGCCGCACGCCCGACCCGCGCCGCCTGCTCGAGGCCTATCGCCAGGCGCAGGTGACCGTCGCGCTGATGAAGGCCTTCTCGGCGGCCTCCTATGCCGACCTGCGGCGGATCCATGAAGCCGCCGGCATCGAGGAGCCGGCGCGGCCGGTGAGCATGTTCACCAGCCATGAAGCGCTGCTGCTCAATTACGAGCAGACGCTGACCCGCTTCGATCCGGTGACGGAAAGCTGGTGGGCGACATCGGGCCACATGATATGGCTCGGCGACCGCACCCGCGCGCCTGGGGGCGCCCACGTCGAGTTCGCCCGCGGCGTTGCCAACCCGCTCGGTCTCAAATGCGGCCCGAGCCTCGCCGCCGACGAGCTGTTGCGGCTGATCGACCTGCTCGATCCCGACAACCGGCCCGGCCGCCTGGTGCTGATCGGCCGTTTCGGCGCCGCCAAGGTGGCCGAGCATCTGCCGCCGCTGATGCGCGCGGTGAAGCGCGAGGGCCGCCGAGTCATCTGGTCGATCGACCCGATGCACGGCAACACGCGCAGCGCCGGCGCCATCAAGACCCGCCTCCTCGCCGACATCGTCAGCGAGATCGCCACCTTCTTCGAGGCGGCTCGGGCGGAGGGCGTTCACCCCGGCGGAGTCCATCTCGAGATGACCGGAGAGGATGTCACGGAATGCCTGGGCGGAAGCCGCGCCCTGGCCGAGGAGGACCTCCCGCGCCGCTACCTCACCCATTGCGACCCGCGCCTCAACCATGCGCAGGCGCTCGACGTCGCCGGCGCGATCGAATCCCTGCTCGCCGGTGCGGGGCGCCTCGCGGCGGACGCGGCATGAGCGTCGCTGCCAGCGAGTGCGGGCAAGGCCGGCTCGAGGCGGCGCCCGCCCCGCCGCTTCGCGGCACCATCGAGGTGCCCGGCGACAAATCGATGTCGCACCGGGCGCTGATCCTGGGCGGCCTGGCAAGCGGCGAGACGCGGATCCGCGGCCTTCTCGAGGGGCAGGACGTCCTTCACACCGCCGCGGCCGTCGGGGCCTTCGGAGCGACCGTCGAGCGCCGCGGCGCCGGCGAGTGGAGCGTCCGCGGCGGGCCCTGGCGCAGCCCCGCTCTGCCGGTCGATTGCGGCAATTCGGGGACTGGCGTGCGCCTGCTGATGGGCGCCGCGGCCGGCTTCGACATCGAGGCGACCTTCACCGGCGATGCCTCGCTCAGCCAGCGTCCGATGGAACGGGTGCTGGCGCCGCTCCGGCAGATGGGGGCGGAGGCGAGCGGGAACCACCTGCCCGTGACCTTGCGCGGCGGCGCCCTGCGCGGCGGGAGCTTTGCCAATCCCAACGCGTCGGCGCAGGTCAAGTCGGCGATCCTGCTCGCCGGCCTTCACGCTCAGGGCGAAGTCGAAGTGGTCGAGCCCGCGCCGAGCCGCGACCACACGGAGAACATGCTGCGCGCCTTCGGCTGCGAGGTCCATTGCTCCGACGGCCGGATCCGCCTGGGCGAGAGGCGCGCGCTCTCCGGCACGAATGTCGAGATTGCCGGCGACCCCTCTTCCGCGGCTTTCCCGCTCGTCGCCGCGCTCGTCGTTCCTGGATCGGCGCTGACGATCCGGTCGGTGATGATCAACCCGCTGCGCAGCGGCCTCCTCACCACGCTTCGGGAGATGGGCGCCGACATCCGCATCGACAATCGGCGATCGCTGGGCGGAGAGGCCGTCGCCGACCTCCTGGTGAGCGCCGGCCCGCTCCGCGCAGTCGAGGTGCCGGCCGGCCGAGCGCCCTCGATGATCGACGAATATCCGATCCTCGCCGTCGCCGCGGCCTTCGCCGGCGGCACCACGGTGATGCGCGGCCTCGGCGAGCTCCGGGTCAAGGAAAGCGACCGGCTCGCGGCGGTACTGGCGGGCCTCGAAGCGTGCGGCGTCGAGGCCTGGTCGGAGGAAGACACGCTGTTCGTGCAAGGCTGCGGCGGACCGCCGCCCGGCGGCGCCGGCGTCGCCTCCTTCCTCGACCACCGGATCGCGATGAGCTTCCTCGTGCTGGGGCTCGGCGCGCTGAACCCGGTCGCCGTCGACGACGCCGACATGATCGCGACGAGCTTCCCCGGCTTCGCCGACCTGCTCGGATCGATCGGAGCGCAGCTTAGATGAAGGTCGCCTATCAGGGCGTTCCCGGCGCCTTCTCGCACGAGGCCTGCCTCGCCTTCCTGCCGGACCACCAGCCGCTCGGCGAACCGACCTTCGCCAGAGTGGCCGAAGCGGTGATCTACGGCGAGGCCGATGTCGGCATGCTCCCGCTCGCCAACGATTCCGTCGGGCCGGTGGCCGAGGTCGAGGAGGTGCTCGCCACCTATCCCCTCGCCATCGTCGCGCGTCACAAGCTGCCGATCCGAATTCATCTGCTCGCGCTTGCGGGCACCGAGCTCGCCTCGCTGACCACCGCGGTCAGCCACCCGATGGCGCTGAAGCAATGCGCCCGAACGCTTGCCAGCCTCGGCCTGGAGGCGCAGCCGGCAAGCAACACCGCCGCCGCCGCGCAGTCGCTCGCGGATCCGGCCATGGCGGTGCTCGCCTCGGAAGCCGCCGCTTCGGCCTACGGCCTCGTCATCGTCCGGCGCAACGTCCACGACGACGTCGACAACGCGACCACCTTCGCCGTGGTGGCGAGGCGCGACCGGTGAGCTTCAACAGCTTCGGCCACGCCTTGCGTTTCTCGACCTGGGGAGAAAGCCACGGTCCGGCGATCGGCGCGGTCGTCGACGGCTGCCCGCCCGGCCTCGCGCTTTCCGAGGCCGATATCCAGCCCTGGCTCGACCGGCGCCGGCCGGGCACCTCGCGCTTCACCACCCAGCGGCGCGAGCCGGACGAGGTGCGGATCCTTTCCGGCCTGTTCGAAGGACGCACCACGGGAACGCCGATCAGCCTGGTGATCGACAATGTCGACCAGCGTTCGAAGGACTATTCCGCCACCGCTCAGGCCTATCGGCCGGGCCATGCCGATTATGCCTATGACTCGAAATACGGCTTTCGCGACTGGCGCGGAGGCGGGCGAAGCTCGGCCCGCGAGACCGCCTCCCGGGTGGCGGCCGGAGCCGTCGCTCGGCTCGTCATCCCGGAGGTGTCGATCCGCGCGTTCGTCGTCGAGATCGGCGGAGTCGCGATCGACCGCGGCCGCTTCGACGATTCCGCGATCGACTCCAATCCCTTCTTCTGTCCCGATCCGCAGGCCGCCGAGAGCTGGGCCGGGCTGGTCGACGCCGCGCGCAAGCAGGGCTCCTCGCTCGGCGCGGTGGTCGAATGCGTCGCCTCCAACGTGCCGCCCGGATGGGGCGCCCCGATCTACGCCAAGCTCGACGCCGAGCTCGCCGCCGCGATGATGTCGATCAACGCGGTCAAGGGCGTCGAGATCGGCGACGGCTTCGCGGCCGCCCGCCTCCGCGGCGAGGAGAATGCCGACGTCATGCGGCCGGGCGAAGGCGGGCGGCCCGCTTTCGGCGCCAATCATGCGGGCGGCATCGCCGGCGGCATCTCCACCGGCCAGCCGGTCGTGGTCCGCGTTGCCTTCAAGCCGACCAGCTCGATCTCCACCCCCGTCGACACCGTCACGCGCGAAGGCGAGGCGACGACGATCGCGACCAGGGGACGGCACGATCCCTGCGTCGGCATACGCGGCGCGCCCGTCGTCGAGGCGATGATGGCGCTCGTCCTTGCCGACCAGAAGCTCATGCACCGGGCGCAGTGCGGATGAACATGATCTCGGTCGAGCTCGGCCGGCGCAGCTACGACGTCCGGATCGAGCCTGGAGCGCTCTCCCGCGCCGCCGCGCACCTGGCGCCTTTCGCCCGCGGCGGACGGCTGATCGTGGTCACCGACGATCATGTCTGGGCGGCCCAGGGAGAGCGGCTGACCCGGGGGCTGGCGCCGCTGGAGGTGGCGGCCATCGTCCTGCCGGCTGGAGAAGCCACAAAGAGTTGGGCGGGACTTGCCGGCCTCGTCGACCGGCTGGTCGACCTCGGCATCGAGAGGGCCGACCATATCGTCGCGTTCGGCGGCGGCGTCATCGGCGACCTTGCCGGCTTCGCCGCCGCGATCGTCAAGCGCGGCTGCTCGTTCGTGCAGGTTCCGACCACCCTTCTGGCGCAGGTCGACAGCTCGGTCGGCGGCAAGACGGGGATCAACCTCGACGCCGGGAAAAATCTCGCCGGCCTGTTCCATCAGCCCGCGCTGGTGCTGATCGATCCCGAATGCCTCGACACGCTGGATCCGCGCCAGCTGAGGGCCGGCTATGCCGAGATCGTCAAATATGCGCTGATCGAGGATGCGGACTTCTTCGGCTGGCTGGAGCGGGAAGGCCCCGCTTTGCTGGCCGGGGATCCGGACGCCCGCCAGCATGCGATCGCCGCCAGCATCGCCGGCAAGGCGCGCATCGTCGCTGCCGACGAGCGCGAGACCTCGGGAAGGCGCGCGCTCCTCAACCTGGGGCATACGTTCGGCCACGCGCTCGAGGCCGAGACCGGCTATTGCGACCGCCTGCTCCACGGCGAGGCGGTGGCGCTCGGAATGGTGCTCGCCTTCGACCTGTCCGTCGAGCGCGGCCTGTGTCCGCCCATCGACGCGGGCCGAGTCCGCTCCCATCTCGCCGCGGCCGGGCTTCCCGTCACTCTGGCAGGCGCGGGCGTCCAGGCCGGCGGCGAGCGCCTCGTCGGGCACATGATGCACGACAAGAAGATGGAGGGCAGCCGCCTTCCCTTCATCCTTGCGCGGGGCATCGGACAGGCGTTTCTCGACAGGAGCGTCGAGCTGGGCGAAGTCGCTTCCTTCCTAGACCGGCAGGCCTGAGCCATGGCCCTTGCCTATGCCGAAGTGATCGGCGATCCGATCGCCCATTCCCGATCGCCCGAAATCCACAATCGCTGGCTGGGCGCCCTCGGCATGGCTGGCGAATATGTCGCGACGCACGTGCCCCGCGAGCGGCTTGAAGAACATCTCGCGCTCCGGCGCCCGGATCCCGCCTGGCGCGGCTGCAACGTGACGATCCCGCACAAGCAGGCCGTGATCCCGCTTCTCGACGAGATCGATGAAGGCGCCCGGGCGATCGGCGCCGTCAATTGCGTCGCCAGGGAAGGGGGAAAGCTGGTCGGGAGCAACACCGACGTGGACGGTATCGCCGCCGCATTGGCCGCTACCGCGATCGAGGACTCGAAGGTGGCGGTGATCGGCGCCGGGGGCGGCGCGCGCGCGGCGCTTCATTATCTTGGGCAACGCCGCGCCCGCCAGGTCATCCTGCTGGTTCGGGATCCCGAAAAAGCCGGATCGCTGCGCTCCGACGGCGGCGGTCCACCCATCCTCGTCCGCCGTCTCGACGATTGCGCCGGCGCGATCGAAGGCGTCCGGGCCGTCGTCAATGCGAGTCCGCTCGGCATGAAGGGCGCCGCCCCGATGCCGCCTCCCCTCCTTGGGTTGCTCGCCGCTCATGCCGCCGGAGCGACCTTCTTCGACATGGTTTACAGCCCGTTGGAGACCGAATTCCTCGCGGTCGCGCGCGCCGGCGGCGCCACCACGGTCGATGGCCTGACGATGCTCGTGGGACAGGCGCGCTGCGCCTTCGAACGGCTATTCGGGCGGTCGCCGCCCCGGGACGATCATCTCCGTGACCTCCTCGCCACATGAAGCGCGGCTGCGGAGCGAAATCCCAATTGGGCGTTGACAGGATCCCATGCGAAGCCCATGTGGCGGCGATGACGCACGCTCGCGCTTTCGGTTCGACCCTTGCCACCGCCTGGCGCGGTGCGAGCAGCGCCGCGTCGTGGTTTGCCGCTTTCTATTATCCCACCATCAGGGCGGAAACGGACTAGCGCGCAGCAAAAGCACGAAAAGTCTCAAGACCCCGCCCGGAGCCCTCCAGGCGGGGTTTTTGATGTGACCAGAAAGGACGAAGATGTTGCAGGAAAAGATCGAGGCCCAGGCGCCGCAAAGGCACGGCGCGGCTGCGTCTCCTTCGCCGCCGGCCGGCGCCGCTGCGGACTGGACCATCCCGCAACGCTGGGAGGAGTTCACCGCCGGCGATCACTGGGTCTGGGACACATTGTTCGCGCGCCAGCAGATGCTGCTGCACGGCCGGTCGGTCGCGGCTTTCGAGCGCGGGCTTGACCTGCTTCACCTGTCGCGTCCCGGCGTTCCGAACTTCGACGAGCTGAACGAGAAGCTCGAGCGGCGCACCGGCTGGCGGGTGGTGGCGGTGCCGGGTCTGGTTCCGGACGACGTCTTCTTCCGCCACCTCAGCAACCGCCGCTTCCCGGCGGGGAACTTCATCCGTGCGGCCGAGCAGCTCGACTACCTCGAGGAGCCCGACGTCTTCCACGACGTCTTCGGCCATGTGCCCGTGCTCGCCGATCCCGCGATCGCCGATTTCATGCAGGCGCTCGGCGAAGCCGGGCTCCAGGCGATCGAGCAAGGCGCGCTCCACCGCCTCGCCCGGCTCTACTGGTACACGGTCGAGTTCGGCCTCGCGCGCGAGGATGGGCGGCTCAAGATCTACGGCGCCGGCATCCTTTCGAGCTTCAGCGAATCCCACTATTCGCTCGAAAGCCCCAAGCCCCACCGCCTCGCCTTCGACCTCACCCGAGTGCTTCGCACCAGCTACAGGTCGGACGCGCTGCAGGAGAGCTATTTCGTGGTCGACCGGTTCGAGCAGCTGCGCGACCTCGTGCTGGGCAGCGACCTCTCCGCCCTGTTCAGCGCGCTCGACCAGCTCCCCGATTTCAGCCCCGCCGCCCCGCCGCCGCAGGAGCTGCTCGCGGCATGAGCGGCGGCGCGAAGCTCACCGGCATGGCGGCGCCCGCGATGCGGGTGCGGCGGTTCTGACATGACCGCCGTCGGCCTCTTCCAGGATGTCGCCGCGGCCGCCGCCGCGGGGGGCAAGACTTGCGTGTCCGGTTCGTGGCGGTGCTGGCGTCCTCCCAACTCGTGTCGAAGGCATGCCCCGCCAGATTGCGACCGTTCCTGAAGAGGAACTTCCCAATCGAGTAACAAGGCCCGCCTTCGGCGGGCCTTTTCGTCCTTACCGTATTTTGGAACAGCCGAATGATCATAGTCCTAAGACCCGAAGCCGACGCCGCCGTCGCCCAGGACATCCTCGCGCGCATCAGCGATGCGGGGCTCCAGCCGCTCCACATGCCGGGCTCGGAGCGAGTCGTGCTCGGCGCGCTCGGCGACGAGCGCGTGCTGCGCGAGCTCCACCTCGAAGGCCATCCGATGGTCGAATCCGTCAAGCCGATCCTGGCTCCCTACAAGCTGGTCAGCCGGGAGATGCATGCCCACGACACGGTCGTCAGGATCGGCAAGGCGGCGATCGGCGGCCCCGACTTCAAGGTGATCGCCGGCCCGTGCGCCGTCGAAAGCCTGGAGCAGCTTCGCGCGAGCGCGACCGCCGCCAAGGCGGCGGGCGCAGCCGTCATCCGCGCCGGCGCCTACAAGCCCCGCACCAGCCCCTATGGCTTCAGCGGCCACGGCCCCGAGGCGCTTCGGATGCTGCGCGAGATCGGCGACGAGCTCGATCTTCCGGTCGTCACCGAAGTGCTGGACACTGCCGACGTCGATCTTGTCGCGAAGCATGCCGACGCGCTCCAGATCGGTGCCCGCAACATGCAGAATTTCGCGCTGCTGCAGGCGGTCGCCCGTTCGGGCCGGCCGATCCTCCTGAAGCGCGGCATGTCGGCCCGGGTCGACGAGCTGCTGCTCGCCGCCGAATATCTGCTCGCCGGCGGCAACGACCAGGTGATCCTTTGCGAGCGCGGCATCCGCACGTTCGAGACCGCGACCCGCAACACGCTCGATCTCAACGCGATCCCCTATATCAAGCAGCGCACTCACCTGCCGGTCATCGTCGATCCTTCCCACGGCACCGGCACCCGCGATCTGGTCCTGCCGATGGCGCTGGCCGCGGCGGCCTGCGGCGCCGACGGCCTCATGGTCGAGGTGCATGAGGATCCCGCCAAGGCGCTCTCCGACGGCGCCCAGTCCCTCTATCCGGCCCAGTTCGAACAGCTGATGGCACGGCTGGCCCCGGTCGTCGCCGCGGTCGGGAGGACCCTGCAATGAGCCGGCCGAACAAAGGCGGGGCGGCCGCGCTCCAGCGCCGCCTGCCGGCGCGCACGGATCCGCTCGCGCTCTACGCCGCCCTGACCGACGGCGGCCGGCGCAAGGACACGCTGCTGCTGGAGCAGGCGTCCGGCCCAACCTTGCTGATGGACCGGGCGGCGGTCCGGATCGAATGCCGCGGCGGAGACGTGAAGATAGTGGCGTTGTCCTCGAACGGCGGGCTGGCGCTGAAGCTCGTCTGCGAACGGCTTGCACGCCGGGTCGTCCATTCGGACGCATCCGAGGCGCTGCTGCGCTTCCCGCGCCACGAGGGCTGTGATGCCGAGGCGAGGCTGCTCGCCCCCTCCCCGCTCGACGTCCTTCGCGAGCTCACGACCGGGTTCGACAGCCTCTCGCCCGAAGAGCCGTTCGCCATCCTCTGCCTCGGCATCGCCGCCTTCGACCATGTCGACCTGTTCGAGGACCTGCCGAGCGCCCGTGAGGACCCGCTCGATTTCCCGGACTTCCTATTCTGGCTGGCCGAATCCCTGATCGTCTTCGAGGACAAGGCGGATCCGAGGCTCGTCTGCACCGCGATCGGCTCCGACGACGCGGAAGCCGCGCAGCGGTCCTATTTCGACGCCTCCAGCCGCCTCGCCGACCTTTATGCCCGATGCGGAAAGGCTCGCGAGCATCCTGTCGCCGAGCCCACGCCCGCCCCTCCCGCGACGATCGAGATCGGCTTGGAGACCGACCTCGACGATGCCGCGTTCCGCGACCTCGTCGTCCGGCTTCGCGAGCATATCGCGGCAGGCGAGATCTATCAGATCGTTCCGTCGCGCACCTTCCGCGCGCCTTGCCACGATCCGATCGCCGCCTACCGCGCGATCCGGACGCTCGACCCGAGCCCCTATCACTTCTTCGTCGCCGCGCCGGAGCATTTCCTGTTCGGCGCCTCGCCCGAGACTTCGGTGCGCGTATTCCGGCAGGAAGGCTGGAAGAATGTCGAGGTGAAGCCGATCGCCGGCACCCGTCCGCGCGGGACCGCGGGCGACGAGGACGACCGGCTCGAGGCCGAGATGCGGCTCGACCATAAGGAGCTTGCCGAGCATATGATGCTGGTGGACCTCGCCCGCAACGACGTGGCGCGGATCAGCGTTCCGGGCACGAGGCGGGTCGCCCGGCTCATGTCGGTCGAGCGCTATGCGCGCGTCATGCATCTCGTCTCCTCCGTCACCGGCGTGCTCGGCTTCGGCTTCGACGCGTTTCACGCGCTGCAGGCGTGCCTCAACGTCGGAACGCTGACGGGCGCCCCGAAGCATCGCGCCACCCAGCTGCTTCGCGAGAACGAGCTCACCAAGCGCGGCCCCTATGGCGGCGCGATCGGCTGGGTGAGCGGCGCCGGCCTGATGGACAGCGCGGTGATCATCCGCTCGGCGGTGGTTCGGGACGGCACCGCCTTCGTCCGCGCCGGCGCGGGCGTCGTCTACGATTCAGATCCGCAGTTCGAGGCGGACGAGACCAGGCGAAAGGCCTCGGCGCTGCTTTCGGTGCTGGCCAGCTCGGGAGGGGTCCAATGAAGCCATCCGTTTTGATGATCGACAATTTCGACAGCTTCACCTTCAACCTGGTCGAATCCTTCCAGCGGCTCGGCTGCGTCGTGAAGGTGCTGAGGAACGACGCGGACCCTCACGAGGCGCTGTCGATCGCGATCGGCGCCCGCTCGCTGATCGCCCTGTCGCCGGGCCCGGGAAAGCCGAGCGATGCCGGCTGCTGCCTCGAGCTCGTCGCCCTTGCCCGCGCGCGCGTGCCGCTGCTCGGCATCTGCCTGGGGCACCAGGCGATCGTCGAGGAGTCCGGGGGGCGCGTGGTGCGCGCGCCGATGCCGGTCCACGGCAAGGCCACCCGTCTCGAACATGACGGCTCGGGCCCCTTCCGCGGCCTTCCCTCCCCGCTCCACGTCGGGCGCTATCACAGCCTGTGCACCCGCGACGTTCCCCGCCGCTTCCGGGTCCATGCCGCGATCGACGGCATGGCGATGGCGATAAGCGACCTTGAGGCGCTCCAGACCGGATTGCAGTTCCATCCCGAATCCGTCCTGACCCGGGGCGGCGACGCCATGCTCGGCAACATCCTCGGCGAAGCCCAAGCCCACTGGCACCAACCCTCCCCACCGGCGGCGGAGCAAAAGACGGGGCTTGTGGACGCGGCGCATTCCTAGGCGCTATCAACACGGCGACGCCGGAGGTCAGCCGATGGATCCCATTCTGGTCCGAATGTATTTTGCCGTGTCGCATGGATAGCCCCGTCGCGCAGCGCATCCGCGAGCTCATCGTCGACGGCAGCCTGCCGCCCGGCACGAGGGTTGCCGAGGCGGCGCTCGCCGAACGCCTCGGAGTCTCCAGGACTCCGGTCAGGAATGCCCTCCCCGCTTTGGCCACCGAAGGCCTGCTCCAGCCGGCGGGGAAAAGGGGCTGGGCCGTCCGCAACTTCTCGGTCGAGGACAGCTTCAGGGCGACGGAGATGCGCTGCCTGCTCGAAGGCTATGCGGCGAGCGAGATCGCCGCACACGGCGCGACTGCCGAATTGATCGAGCAGCTGCGGGACTGCCTTGCCGAAGGCGACCGGATCTTCCGCAAGGGCTATGTCGTCAAGGACGACGAGCAAGCCTATGCGCGGATGAACATGCGGTTCCACCGGCTGATCGTCGACGGCGCCGGCGACGGCCTGCTCACCGAGCTCATCCAGCGCGTCTATGCCGTCCCGTTCGTGGCGCCGGGCGTCGTCGCGTTCAACCGCGTGCCGCTCGAAAAGATATTCCCGACCCTGATGTCGGGCCATCACCAGCATCATGCGATCGTCGACGCCATCGAGGCGGGCCAGCCCGACGTGGCGGAAACCCTGATGCGCGGTCATTCGAGTCCGGCGCGGCGGAGCCTGGGGCTGGACAGGCAGAGCGAGCTGCAAGGCCAGCTTTGAGGCGACTGGCGCGAACTTCGCCGAAGCGCTGAGGAACCGCTTCCGCGGGACCCTGATTGCGCGCTTTGCAAGCGCCGGTGCGTTGCGCCGTTCTGCAACATAAGTCATCCTGCACTGCAACAAAACCGACGCGCGAGGAGGCAGATGGACGTCGCGAGGGCCTTGTCCGTGATGGCCGAGCACCTTGGGGTGCCGGTCGAGCTGCTCGAGGAGCAGGCCGAGTTCCGGCGCGACCTCGGCGCCGATTCCCTCGACATGGTGGAGCTCGTCATGGCGCTGGAGAACAGCCTCTCGGTCGTGATCTCGGAAGACGACGCCGATCGGTGCCGCACCGTCGGCGACGCGATCGCCCTTCTCCAACAGTGTGGCCGGGAGCGTGCGGAGCCCGCCTGAGAGCGGCGGCCGCGGCGCCGCGACGAGGCAGGTTGACCGCAGCTGCACAATTTAGTTACAGCGCGACGAGAGCCTCGGGCATTCGTCCCAAGGCTCTGCATCAAGAGTGAACCGGTTGGTTCACGCCAACCTGCCTACCCGGGCAAGGTGGCGGTCCTGGAAGGGACGATGCGGCCTGACCGGCAATGAAGCGGGTTTCGGGGCAGCATCATTCCTTGGCGGCGAAGGAATGAGAATGAGACTGAAGCAGCACCCTGCCGAAGGCGACGCAACCCAGCCGTCGAGGCGGCCGGTCCCGGTCGAGCGAGCGGGAGCGCGCGTGCGATGCTGATGAGATCGTCGCCCGTGGTCGAGCTCGAAGTTCCGCTGCCAGGCGACCTTGCCGCCTTCGGTCCGACGACGCGGGGAATCGTGAGCGGCAACCCTTCGGGCCGGCTGATCGTGGCGCTTGGCGGCATATCGGGCAATCGCTTCGTCGGCGGCACGCCCGGCGGCGGAGCGGGCTGGTGGCCGGGTCTTGTTGGCGACGGCTGGGCCGTCGATCCCGCTCGCTACCGTATCCTCGGGCTCGACTATGCCGCCGATTCGAACGGTCGCGCGGCGCCCACCACGCTCGATCAGGCGCGGATCGTCTGCGCCGCGCTGGACGCGCTCGGCGCCCCTCGCGCGCATGCGATCATGGGTGCCTCTTACGGCGGCATGGTTGCGCTCAGCCTCGCCGAGCATTTCCCGGACAGAGTGGAAAAGATCGTCGTGATCTCGGCCGGAGCCGAGCCCCACGCGGCGGCCACCGCCGCAAGGGAATTGCAGCGGCGTGTCGTCGCGCTCGGTATCGCGGCCGGCGCGGCGAACGAGGCGCTCGCCATCGCCCGCGGCATGGCGATGATGACCTACCGCACGGCTGACGAGTTCGCGCTCCGCTTCGCGGGAGGAATCGATGGCGAGGAGACGCTGTGCCGTTCCGAGCCCGGAGGCTATCTGCGCGCACGCGGAGAAGCGTTCCTGGCAACCATGACCCCCCACCGCTTCCTCAGCCTCTCGGCCTCGATCGACCGCCACCAGGTCGACCCTTCCCGGATAGCCGCCCCTGCGCTCCTGATCGGCGCCGAGAGCGATCAGCTCGTTCCGGCGCAGCAGATGCGCGACCTTGCCGCCGGCCTTCCGAACCTCGCCGGGCTTCATCTTCGCGAGAGCCTCTACGGCCATGACATGTTCCTCAAGGAGGCGGCCGAGGTCGGCGGCCTCGCCGGGCCGTTCTTCAAGGCATGAGCAGCCGCGGCGAACGCAAGCCGGCGACGGTCGTCGCCGCGGCCCGGCCCGACCGGGACCCCGCTTTCGCGAGCGTGTCGCCGCCTTTATGGACCTCCGACACGTTCCGCTGGACGGACGCCGACACGGTTCCCGGCTATGACTATTCGCGGACGGTCAACCCCAATCGCGACATGCTCCTGGACGCCCTCGCCGAGCTCGAAGGCGCCGTGGGCGGCGCCGTCACGGGCAGCGGCCAGTCAGCGGCGCTGCTGGCGCTGCTGCTGCTCCCCGCCGGCGCCCATGTCGTTGCGCCGCACGATTGCTATGGCGGGACCTACCGGCTGATCAAAGGCCTGGAGGACCAGGGCAAGCTTCGGGTCAGCTTCGTCAACATGCTGGACGCCGACCCCTTCGCCCGCTCGCTCTCCTCCGGCGCCGACCTGGTCTGGATCGAGACTCCGAGCAATCCGCTGCTGCAGGTCACCGACATCGAAGCGCGCGCCCGCGAGGCCAAGGCTGCCGGCGCGCTGGTCATCGCGGACAACACATTGATGACGCCGTGCCGGCAGAAGCCGCTATCGCTCGGCTGCGATCTCGTCATGCACTCCACGACCAAGGCGCTGAACGGCCACGGGGACCTGTTCGGCGGCGTGCTGCTGGCGAGCGCTCCGGAGCTGGTCGAGAAGATCCGCTGGTGGGCCAATGCGGCCGGGCTCAGCGCGTCGGCCCATGATTCATGGCAGACGCTTCGGGGCCTTCGCACCCTGCCGCTCCGGGTCGATCGGCAGGAGCAGAGCGCGCAGCGGATCGCGCAGTGGCTGTCGCTCCATTCCAAGGTCGTCGTGACCCACTATCCGGGCCTGGCGGGCCATGCCGGCCACGCACTCGCCTCCCGCCAGCAGAGCGGCCCCGGCGCGATGATCAGCTTCCGCCTCAAAGGCGGCGCGGCGGCCACCGCCCCTTTCCTGTCGGCGCTGCGCCTGATCACGCTCGCTTCCTCGCTTGGCGGTTTCGCCACGCTGATCTGCAAGCCCTCGACCATGACCCACCGCGGCATGCCGCCCGAGGCGCAGCTCGAGGCGGGCATCGAGCCCGACCTGCTGCGCCTCTCGATCGGCCTTGAAGAAGCCGACGACCTCATCCTCGATCTCGAGCAGGCTTTCGGCGCGATCGGCTGAAGCGCCGCGGTGCTTCAGCCGAGGATTCCGCTCCGCATCAGGAAGTCGCCGAACCGCTCGCCGGCCTGGCGCTCGCGCGCATAGCGGGCGAGCAGCTCATCCAGCACCTCGAGGATCGCAGCCTCGCCGATATTCTCGCGGTAGAGGCGGTTGAGCCGCTCGCCGTGGAATCCGCCGCCGAGGTAGAGGTTGTACTTGCCCGGCGCGCGGCCGGTGAAGGCGATCTCGGCGACATAGGGCCGGGCGCAGCCGTTCGGGCATCCGGTCATGCGCATGGTGATCGGCACGTCGGTGAGCCCGTTCTCGGCGAGGATCGCCTCGACCTTGGTGATCAGCTCGGGCTGGTAGCGCTCCGCTTCCGCCATCGCGAGCGGGCAGGTCGGCATCGCGACGCAGGCCATTGAGTTGAGCCTCAGCGCGCTGGTGCGGCTGTTCTCGGCAAGGCCGTGCTCCGCAAGCAGTGCGTCGATGGTTGCGCGGTCCTGCGGCTCGACATCGGCGACGATGAGGTTCTGGTTCGGCGTCAGGCGGAACTTGCCCTTATGCCCTTCCGCGATCGATCGCAGCGCCGCGAGCAGCGGCTTGCCGGGCCGGTCGATGATGCGGCCGTTCTCGATGAACAAGGTGTAGTTGAAGCGGCCGCTGTCGGTCTTCTGCCAGCCGAAGACATCGCCGTTGGAGGTGAGCTCGAACGGCCGCGCCGGCTCGAATGCCACGCCCATCCGGCGCTCCACCTCCGACTTGATGAAGTCGAGCCCCTTGTCGTCGACGGTGTACTTGAAGCGGGCGCGGGCGCGGGTCTTGCGGTTGCCGTAGTCCCGCTGCACCGAGATGACCGCGTCCGCCGCGGCGAGCAGCCGATCCTTCGGGATGAAGCCGATGACGTCGCCGAGGCGCGGGTAGGTCGTCGGCTCATTGTCCGTCCGCCCCATGCCGCCGCCGATCGTGACGTTGAAGCCTTCCAGCCCGTCCGGCCCTGCAATCGCGATAAAGCCGAGATCCTGCGTATAGACGTCGATGTCGTTCGACGGCGGGATCACGAAGCCGATCTTGAACTTACGCGGCAGGTACGTCTTGCCGTAGAGCGGCTC
This sequence comes from Allosphingosinicella sp., assembly GCA_036402575.1. Lineage (GTDB taxonomy): Bacteria > Pseudomonadota > Alphaproteobacteria > Sphingomonadales > Sphingomonadaceae > Allosphingosinicella. The sequence continues at coordinate 116,725 of DASWSP010000027.1, forward strand.
CTCATTCTCGGAGGTCGCGACCCGCTCTTCGCCATACCAGATTTCGTGATAGGCACGGGTCTTCGGGATGACATGGTCGCTCAGTTGCTTGGACAAAACCGCGACCTCGGCATGCAGCGCCGAATCCTCGGGGTTCGCCGTCGCCATCACGGTGCGGGCATCGTCGCCGCAGGCCGCGATCGTGTCGAGCAGCACCTCGTGCAGGCCCTGGATCGTCGCCTTCAAATCCTCCTTCACCACCCAGTGGAACTGGAAGGTCTGCCGCGTGGTGAGGCGGATCTGGTCGCCGCCATGGGCGCGGGCGAGCGCGTCGATCTTCAGCCACTGCTCGGGCGTGCAGACGCCGCCCGGAAGCCGCACGCGCACCATGAAGGTGTAAGCTGGCTCGAGCTTCTGCCGCCGCCGCTCGTCGCGAATGTCGCGATCGTCCTGCTGATAGATTCCGTGGAACTTCATCAGCTTGTTTTCTTCGAACTTAACGCCGCCGGTGATGCGGTCGAGAAGCCCCTCGTCGATCGTGCCGCGCAGATAGTCGCTGTTGTACTTCAGCGTCTCGTCGGGCCCGAGCTTCTCGAGCGGCTGCGAGACGTCCGTCGAGCGGTCGACGATGTCGGTAATTGTCGGCATGTGTCCAGCTCTCCGGTTAGTAAACGTCGCGCTGGTAGCGGTGATCGGCAGCCAGCTTCCTGACGTAGGCTTCGGCGGTTTCACGCTCGGCGCGGCCCTGCTCCGCAACGATCCGGATCAGGGTCTCATGGACGTCGCGGGCCATCTGCTTTTCGTCGCCGCAGACGTAGAAATGGGCGCCTTCCTCGAGCCAGGCGTAGAGGTCCTTCGCCTGCGCGAGCATGCGGTGCTGGACGTAGACCTTCTCGCCCGCGTCGCGGGAGAAGGCGACGTCCATGCGGCCGAGAATCCCGTTCTTCAGATGCTCCTGCCATTCGGCCTGGTAAAGGAAGTCGCTTCGGAAGTTACGCTCGCCGAAGAACAGCCACGACCGGCCGCGGGCGCCGCGCGCCTCCCGCTCCTGCATGAAGGCGCGGTAGGGAGCCACGCCCGTCCCGGCGCCGATCATGATGATCGGAACGTCGTCGGCCGGCAGGCGGAAATGCGGGTTCGGCTGGATGTAGACGGGCAGGCTCGCTCCCGCCTCGGCGCGGTCGGCCAGATGCGCGGAAGCGACTCCGCAGCGCCTCTCGCCATGCAGCTCGTAACGCACCGGCGCCAGCGTGATGTGCGCCTCGTCGGGCGCGAAGGCGAGGCTCGAGGCGATCGAATAGAGGCGCGGCTGCAGCGGCCTGAGGCCGGCCACGAACTCCTGTGCCGCCAGCCCGCCGAGCGGGAACTTTCGGACGATATCGACGACATGATGGGCGCGCAGGTAGGCGCTCCGCTCGCTCTCCCTGCCCTCCTCGCCAAGGCGCTCGAGCTCGCCCGCGCCGGCGAGCTTGCCCCAATGGGCCAGAAAGCGGGGCGTCGACAGCGTGATCTCGAAATGGCTCTCGAGCGCGTCGGCAAGGCTGCGCTGCCCGCCCTTCACCTCGACCGAAGCATCGGCGTCAAGGCCCGCCGCCTCGATCAGCGCCGCGACCGTGGCCGGATCGTTGCGAGGCGCAATGCCGATGGCGTCGCCGGGCTGGTAGTCGAGCCCCGATCCCGCAAGGTCGAGCTCGATATGCCGCGTCTCCTTGGTCGATCCGCGGCCGACGACGACCATATTCTCGAGGATCGGCGCCGGGAAGGGATTGCGCTTGTCGTGCAGCGATGCGGACGAGAGCAGCGTTGCTCCGGCCGTGCCGGGGAGCGCTGCGAAGGCTGCACTCTCCTGCGCCGCCACGAGGTCGAGCACGGCCGTGCTCCACACAGCCGCCGGATCGTCGTAATCGACGTCGCAATCGACGCGATCGTGGAGGCGCGTCGCTCCCAGCTCCGCGAGACGCAGGTCGAGCCGCTTTCCCGCCTCGCAATATTTCTCGTAGGTCGAATCGCCCAGCGCCAGCACCGAGAAGCGCGCGCCCTCGAGCCTGGGCGCCCGTCGCCCTTCGAGGAACTCGAAGAAGCCGACCGCCGGCTGCGGCGGATCTCCTTCGCCATAGGTGCTGACGACGATCAGCAGGTCCTGCTCTTCCTTGAGCCGCCGCGGATTGTAATCGGCCATGTCGGCGACCGTCGCGGCGCGGCCGCGGACCGCCGCCGCTTCCGCAAGGCCGGTGGCAAGCGCCCTGCTGTTGCCGGTCTCGGTGCCGTAGAGGATCGTCAGGCTGCGCGCGTCCGGCGCCACGGCCGCGGCGGGCTCGGCGCCCGATCGACTCATGCCCGCGTCCAGACCCGCGAAATAGCCGCTGATCCAGCGCGCCTGCGCGGGGCTCAGCGTACGGCTGAGCTCCTGCACATGCTGCCACTGCTCGATCGACAGCGCGCCTTCCGGAAAAGTCTCGCGAACGCTCATGGCGCAACCGCTCCGCAGCCGCCGCAATCGCGCCGCCGCAGGCCTAGATCACCCATTGGTCCGCCCCCTTCTCATCAAGATCCGCCGGACCGACCATTCGGCCCGGATGCGCCTCCTCCGGCGCCACATCCATCGCGACCAGCACATGGACCCCCGCCAGCGCCATCAGCTTGGCCACCTCGCGCGCGCGCCGGATGCTCTCCGTCCTGTCCTCGCCGTCAGTGCCCAGATCGGCGCTGAGCCCGGTTCGAAGCAGGGCCTCGTCGAGGATGAAGCCGATCCGGCCGACGGCCTGGAGCCGCTGCTGGACGCCGGCCGCCAGGGCCGCCCTCTCGGCGCCGCTCGCGCCGCCGATCCACATGATCCGGCTATCGCCGGCTTCCGCGGTGCTCCCGCTCCGGGCGGCCGTGAAACTCTCGACCAGGCCCGCAGCGATCGTGGCATTGCTGAGCTTGTCGATCAGGATGAAGCCGCCGAGCTGGCGATCCTCGGCATAGCTGATGCCGGGCACCGGCCGGTCGAGCTCGATCTCGCACCAGCCGATGTCGTTGAGCGCCAGCGGCCTTCCCGGCTGCCGCTCCAGGCTGTTGACGTCGAGCAGATGATCGATGCGGCCGATCTGCGCCGATACGGTGCGGGTGCCGATCTTGAGCCAATAGGAACGGCCCGGAACGAGCGGCTGGTCCGCCATCCAGACCAGCGTCGCGCCGAGGCTGGAGACGAGCTCGGGCGCAACGGCGGCCGACGAGACAAGGTCGCCGCGCGAGCAGTCGAGCTCGTCTTCGAAAGTGAGCGTCACCGATTGACCCTCGATGGCCAGATCGAGGTCGCCGTCGAACGTGACGATGCTTTTGACCCGCGATTGCTGGCCCGACGGAAGCACCGCGATGCGCTCGCCGGGCCGCACGGATCCGCTCGCTATGCGGCCGGCATAGCCGCGAAAGCCGGCATTGGGCCGGTTGACCCATTGCACCGCCATCCTGAACGGCGCCGCGTCGGTCCGACGCGCGGCCGGCACCGACTCCAGATGTTCGAGCAGCGCCGGCCCGTCATACCAGGGCATGGCGGCGCTTCGGACGATGACATTGTCGCCCTGGAGCCCGGAGACCGGGATGGCAGCAAACTGGCCGAGCCCGGCGGTCTGCGCGAACGCCCGGAAATCGGCGACGATCTCGTCGAACCTGCTCTGGCTATAGCCCACCAGGTCCATCTTGTTGACCGCCAGCACGAGCCGGCGGATGCCCAGGAGGTTGGCCAGATAGGCATGACGCCGGGTCTGGGTGAGCATGCCGTGGCGGGCGTCGACCAGGATGACGGCGAGATCGGCCGTCGAGGCGCCGGTCGCCATGTTACGCGTATATTGCTCGTGGCCCGGCGTGTCGGCGACGATGAACTTGCGCTTCTCGGTCGCGAAGAAGCGATAGGCGACATCGATCGTGATGCCCTGCTCGCGCTCGGCGGCGAGCCCGTCGACGAGCAATGAGTAATCGATCACGCCTTCGCTGCCGCCGGCGTTCCTGCTGTCCCTGCGCAGCGCCGCGAGCTGATCCTCGAACAGCATCTTGCTGTCGTGAAGCAGCCGCCCGATCAGCGTCGACTTGCCGTCGTCGACCGAGCCGCAGGTGATGAACCGAAGCAGCGTCTTGCGCGCGGACGCCTCCAGATAGGCGGCGACCTCGGCCCGGGCCGCTGCGGCGGCGGAGACGCTGGAAAGCGCGGTGGCCATCAGAAATAGCCTTCCTGCTTCTTGCGCTCCATGCTGGCGCTGCCGTCATGATCGATCGCGCGTCCCTGGCGCTCCGAGGTGGTCGCGACCAGCATTTCCTGGATCACTTCCTCGAGCGTCGCCGCCTCGCTCTCGACGGCACCGGTGAGCGGATAGCAGCCCAGCGTACGGAAGCGCACCGAACGCTCGACCGGCCGCTCGCCCTCGCGCAGCGCGAAGCGCTCGTCATCGACCATCAGGATGAGCCCGTCCCGCTCCACCGTGGGCCGCGGCGCGGCGAGGTAGAGCGGCACGATCGGAATGCTCTCGGCATAGATATATTGCCAGATGTCGAGTTCGGTCCAGTTGGACAGCGGGAAGACCCGGATCGTCTCGCGCGCGCCCTTGCGGGCATTGTAGAGGCTCCACAGTTCGGGGCGCTGGTTCTTCGGGTCCCAGCGATGGCTCGCCGAGCGGAAGGAGAAGATCCGCTCCTTGGCGCGGCTCTTCTCCTCGTCGCGGCGAGCGCCGCCGAACGCGGCGTCGAAGCGATAGCGGTCCAGCGCCTGCTTCAGCCCTTCGGTCTTCCACATGTCGGTATGGAGGCCGCCATGATCGAACGGGTTGATGCCGAGCGCCTCGGCTTCCGGATTGCGATAGACGATCAGCTCCATGCCGCTCTCGCGCGCCACCCGGTCGCGCAGCGCATACATGTCGCGAAACTTCCAGGTCGTATCGACATGGAGCAGCGGGAACGGCGGCGGCGCGGGGAAGAAGGCCTTGCGCGCGAGATGGAGCATCACCGCCGAGTCCTTGCCCACCGAATAGAGCATCACCGGCCGCTCGGTCTCGGCGACCACCTCGCGCATGATGTGAATGCTCTCCGCCTCGAGCTGCTCGAGATGGCTGAGGCTGTGCTGGCCGAAGCTGACGGGCGCGTTCACGACACGGCTCCCGCGCGGGCTGCCGCCCCTGCATCGGCGCTTGCCGGCGCCCGGGCGACCGCGCCGATGACGACCAGGAGCGGCGCCTGCTTGGGAAGCTGCGCGGCGCGCGCGGCGATATCGCCGATCGTGCCGCGGACATGCGTCTCGGCCGGCAATGTCGCCGAAGCCACGGCGACGACCGGAGTCCCGGCATCGAGCCCCGCCGCGATCGCCCGCTCGGCGAAGGATGCCAGCGTCGCGCGCGGCATATAGACGATTGTCGTGGCCGCGCGGTCGGCGATCGCCCGCCACTCGATATCTTCGGGCAGCCTGCCGTCCGCGCCGTGGCCCGTGACCAGCTGCACGCGGCGCGCGCTGCCGCGCTCGGTCAGCGAGAAGCCGAGCGAGGCGGCCGCGCCCTGAACGGCGGAGATGCCTGGCACCAGCGCAACCTCTATGCCGGCGGCGCGGCACGCCTCGATCTCCTCGCCGGCGCGGCCGAAGATCAGTGGATCGCCCCCTTTCAGGCGGACCACCGTCTCGCCCGCCTGGGCGAGCGCGACGATCTGGCGGTTGATATCGTCCTGGCCGCACGAAGGCCCGTGGCCGGTCTTGCCAACGGCGATCCGCCGCGCCTCGCGCCGCGCCAGCTCGAGGATGTCGGGACCCACGAGATCGTCGTAGAGGATCACGGTCGCCGCCTGCAGCGCGCGCACCGCTTTCAAGGTGAGCAGCTCCGGATCTCCGGGCCCGGCGCCGACGAGCGTGACGCTGCCGCCGGCGCGGCCGCGCTCGACTCCGCCGATCAGCGCCTCAAGATCGCTGTCGCGCGGAACCCGGCCGATGTCGCGCCAGGCGAGCTCGACGAACCGCTGCCAGAAGCGGCGCCGGTCGGAAAAGGCGCGGATGCGCTGCTTGACCAGCGGCCGCCATCTCTGCGCCGCCTTTCCCCAGTCGGTAAGGCCGAGCGGGAGCACGCTCTCGATGCGCGCGCGGATCGACTGGCCCAGCATCGGGGCGCCGCCGTCGGTCGAAACCGCCAGCACGACCGGCGAACGGTTGATGATCGAGCCGAACTGGAAGTCGCCGAGATCGCTATTGTCGATGATGTTGGCCGGCACGCCCGCGTCCCGCGCCGCGGCAGCGAAGCGGCGCGCCTCCTCCGCCCCCGATATGTCGGCGACGGCGATCGCCGCATCCGCCAGGTCCGCCGGAGTCCACTCCCGCGCGACGACGACAACCGTGCCCGAAACCGGCGAGGCCGACAGTTCGTCGAACAGGGCGACGGCCGGCTCCCCGCCCGCCAGGACCAGCACGTCGGCGCCGGCGGCCGAAAGAAGCTCCGCCTTCCAGAGCGCCGCCTGCGAGCCGCCGGCGACCACGACCTTGCGGCCCTTGAGCTTGTGAAAGAGCGGCAGATTGGCGAGCGGCGCGATCCTTGCGGGCACGGTCACCGGCTCGCGTTTCGCGACGACCTGCAGTCGGGGCCGGGCGCTCATGCGAGCGCCGTCCGGCGGACGAGCCGCCCCGCCGCATCGACATGGAGGCCGCACTCCTTGGCTTCACCCTCTTCCCACCACCAGCGTCCCGCCCGCTCCGGCTCGCCGGCGTCGAGCGCCCGGGTGCAGGGCTCGCAGCCGATCGAAAGGAAACCGCGCGCATGGAGCGCGTTGATCGGAACGTCATTCGCCGCGCAGAAGTCGGCAACCTGCTCGCGCGTCCAGTCCAGCAGCGGGGCGAGCTTGATCAGACCATGCTGCTCGTCCCAGGAGGCGAGCTCGACATGGTTCCGCTCGTTCGACTGGTTGGCGCGAAGTCCGGTCAGCCAGCCTGCAGCGCCGGCAAGGGCGCGCGCCAGCGGTTCTACCTTGCGGACGCCGCAGCAGGCGATGCGGTCCGCCTTGGACCGATAGAAGCCGTTGATTCCCGCATCGGCGACGTAAGCGGCAAGCGCGGCGCCGTCCGGATGATAGGAACGGATGCGCAAGCCGTAGCGCTTCTCCGTTCTGTCCCAAAGTTCGTAGGTGGCGGGGAAAAGGCGCCCCGTATCCAGCGTAACCGGCTCGACGGCGATGCCGGCTTCGAGGACGAGGTGAAGCAGCGCCTGGTCCTCGATGCCGAAGCTGGTCGTGAACACCAGGCCCCCAGCGATTTCGCTGCCGATAAGTCGCAGCCGCTCGACGGGATCGGCGGCACCGCCCAAGCGATTCAAGCGGGCTACCGCCTGCGTCCCCCTCGCCTGATCCAATGCTGCGATCACCTTCTGCTCCACCAACTCATGAGACGATTTTAGAAGTTTCTTCTAAACTTCGTCGGACGTGCGCAACTTTGCGTCTTGTGCGCCAATGCGCCGTTCGCCATTGAAGGGGCAGATATCCACGATGTTTCTGAGGATCAATCCGGGTGCCCAAGAAGGCATGTTTATTGCACCGCAGCATCGGTAGGTAGAAGAAAATACTAAGTTAGCGAGATTTCAGAGTGGACACTACCGATCTCAAGATTCTGGCGATCCTCCAGGAGGACGCGTCCATCTCCGTCGCGGAGATCGCCGAACGGGTGAACCTTTCGCAAACCCCCTGCTGGCGCCGGATCCAGAAGCTGGAAGATGGTGGCATCATCAAACGGCGCGTGGCGCTGCTCGACCCGGACGCCCTGGGGCTCGGGCTTTCGGTGTTCGTCGAGGTCGAGACGGGCAATCATTCCAGGCAATGGCTGGACGAGTTCACCCAGGTGATCACCGCCATGCCCGAGGTCATGGAGTTCTATCGAATGGCCGGCGACGTGGACTATCTGCTTCATGTCGCGGTCGCGAACATGGCCGCCTTCGACGATTTCTACCGCAAGCTGATCTCGCTGATCCCGCTGAAGAACGTGACCTCGCGATTTGCGATGGAGCGCGTCAAGGTCACCACCGCTTATCCCTTGCCGCTGGAGGCGCCGCGCACGACCGGCGGCAAGGCTGCCTCGGCAGCGGACGCGAGCCGGCCATGAACGATTATTGGATGACCTTCCGGATCTCGGGAGCGGATGAAGCGGATCGGCGCTCGCGGCTGCTGGGTGAATTGCGCAGTGCAAGCAGCGAGGGAAGCTGGTGGAATGAAACGGGCTCGTTCGTCACATTCCAAAGCAAGCTCGACATCGAAGCGCTTCGCGACCTCACCGCGGGAATCCTGGATACGGATCAGGACTTCGCCCTCATCGGAATGTTCTATCTGATGAAATGGGAGCTTGTCGGTTCGGCTCGGGACACAAGCCTGTTCCAGACGCTCCGCTACGCGGGAGTCTTCTGACGCCGCTCATGTTCCGGAGAGCACGGCGGGTGCTGGGCGGCGGCGAGGCGCGCCTGGACGACGCCTTCCTCCGCGGTCAGCACGTGGGCTTTGGTTCGGTATTCTTGAGCTTGCGAAGCTCCAAGCAACCTCCAGCGTTTGCTGAAGCGTGTCGTGACAGCGAGACCAGGCGGACCTTGCCGCCGGAGGTCAGGACGTGAGCACGGCCTCGACGCGGCGGTTTTCCTCGGCGGCGGCGGACCGGCCGTTGAGCGGGCGGTCGAAGCCGTAGCCGCGCACCTCGAGCCGATCCGACGAGACGCCGAGGCTGGCGAGATATTCGGCCACCGCCTGAGCCCGGCGCTGCGACAGATCGATATTGTAGGCGCGGCTGCCCTGCGAGTCGGTATGGCCCTCGATCAGGAACTTCATCGAAGCCATTTCCGGGCGCTTCATCGATTCAGCGAAGACCTTGGCTTCCTCCATCGCCTGCGGCGTAAGCGTCGCGGAGCCAAGCTCGAAGGTGAGCCGGAGATCGGCCCGCCGCTGGACGGCGGCGCCACGCGCCGGCTTGGCCTTCGCCGCGGCCGGCTTGGGCGCGGAGGCGAAGGTCGGGCGCGCATTGGAAGGGCGGGGCGTGCCGGGACGGGCGGCGACAGCGGTGACATCGCGCTGCGCCGGCGCGGCCCGGGCAGGCTGACTGACCGGAGCCGGGGCCTTCGCGCTACCGGGACGGGCGAGGCTGAAGCCCTTGGTCTCCGGTGCGACCTTGGTGGGTTCCTCTTCGCCCGCCTCATCGCCGCACTTGCCGGCGAAGGTGCAAAGATAGTCCTCGACGCTGCGCGTCGCCTTCTCCTGGGCAAGGGCGGCAGCAGGAAACGCAACGCAAGCACAAAGCAGCGAAGTCAGGGCGATATGTCGCATGTCTCATCCCCCAGCAC
>DASWSP010000028.1:0-12438 GCA_036402575.1 Allosphingosinicella sp.
CCGCTCGACTGGGAGGATTTCGACCTGTTCCGGACCGTCGGCATCCAGGCGGCGAGCTATCTGGCGGAGGCGCACACCCAGGACGCGCTCGCCGATGCCCGGCGGTTCGACGAATTCAACCGGCGCTTCGCCTTCATCATCCACGACATCAAGAATTTGGTCAGCCAGCTCAGCCTCGTCGCGCGCAACGCCGAGCGCCACGCCGACAATCCGGATTTCCGGGCCGACATGGTCGCCACGCTGCAAAGCTCGGTGCGCAAGATGAACGACCTGCTCGCCCGCCTCAGCCGCGGCAACAATGCCGGCGCCGAGGAGCTTCGTACCACCCCGCTCCAGCCGCTCATCTGCGCGATCGCGGACGCCAAGAACCGCGCCCATCCGGTCGAGGCGTTCGGCGACGCCAGTGCGAGCGCCATGCTCGATCCGGTCCGCTTCGAACAGGCGCTCACCCACCTCGTCCAGAACGCGATCGACGCGAGCGAGCCCGGCCAGGCGGTTCGAATCTGCTACGGCCCGCGCGGCGCCGACGTCGCCATCGACGTGATCGACAGCGGCTCCGGAATGTCTCCGGAATTCATTCGCACCCGGCTGTTCCAGCCCTTCGCCTCCACCAAGGATGCCGGCTTCGGGATCGGCGCCTTCGAGGCGCGCACCCTCGTCCAGTCGATGGGCGGCCGGATCGAGGTGGAGAGCCGCGAGGGCGAAGGCAGCCGGTTCACCATCTTCCTGCCCGCCGGAGAAGCGGCCTCCTCCCCCCTCAACGAACGGATAAGCGCATGAGTGGCGACAAGGCCAAACTCCTGATCGTCGAGGATGACGAGGGGCTTCAGCGCCAGCTGCGCTGGGCCTATGACGATTACGACGTGCTGGTCGCCTCCGACCGCAACGCCGCCATCGACCTGCTGCGCTCGCAGGAGCCGCCGGTGGTCACGCTCGATCTGGGCCTGCCGCCCGACCCCGACGGAGTCAGCGAGGGTTTCGCGACGCTCGAGACGATCCTGTCGCTCAAGCCCGACACCAAGGTGATCGTCGCGTCCGGCCACGGCGCCCGCGAAAGCGCGCTCCGGGCGATCGCCTCGGGCGCCTACGATTTCTACCAGAAGCCGGTCGATATCGACCAGCTCGGCCTGATCGTGCGCCGCGCCTTCCAGCTGCACGGCATCGAGAACGAGAACCGCCGGCTCGAGGAGCGCGTCGGCGACGACCGCACCGTGCTCGGCACGATGATCACGGCCGCGCCCGAGATGCTCAAGGTCGCCCGCACCATCGAGCGAGTCGCCAATGCCAACGTCTCGGTGATGCTGCTCGGCGCCAGCGGCACCGGCAAGGAGCTGCTCGCCCGCGGCCTCCACCAGTCGAGCGGCCGGCGCGGCGGCGCATTCGTCGCGATCAACTGTGCCGCAATCCCCGAGAACCTGCTCGAGGCCGAGCTGTTCGGCTACGAGAAGGGCGCCTTCACCGGCGCGGTCAAGGCGACCGAGGGCAAGATCGAGCTCGCCCACGGCGGAACGCTGTTCCTCGACGAGGTCGGCGACATCCCGCTGCCGCTCCAGGTCAAGCTGCTGCGCTTCCTGCAGGAGCGGGTGATCGAGCGCATCGGCGGCCGCAAGCCGATCCTGGTCGACACAAGGATCGTGTGCGCGACCCACCAGGACCTGCCCGACATGATCAAGGCCGGCAGCTTCCGCGAAGACCTGTTCTACCGGCTCGCCGAGATCGTGGTGAAGATCCCGCCGCTGGCCGAGCGGCACGGCGACGCGACCCTGCTCGCCAAGCATTTCCTCAACCGCTTCTCGGTCGAGATGAACCCGATGGTGAAGGGCTTCGCCCCGAGCGCGCTGGCGGCGATGAACGACTGGCCGTGGCCGGGCAACGTGCGCGAGCTCGAGAACCGCATGAAGCGCGCCGTGATCATGGCCGACGGCAAGCTGATCACCGCCGAGGACCTCGATCTGCTCAACGGCCACGAGGAGGCCATGCCGGTCAACCTCAAGGCGGTCCGCGAGGAAGCCGACCGCAAGGCGATCCGCCAGGCGCTCGCCCGCACCGAGAACAACATCTCCAATGCCGCCAAGCTGCTCGGGATCAGCCGACCGACGCTCTACGACCTCCTCAAGCAATATGGGCTCCAGCCATGACCAAGCACATTCTCGTCGCCTTGCTCCTTGCCGGTACCGCCGCCTGCGGCAATTCCGCCGGCTCGCCCGAGGAAGCCTATGCCCGCGGCGTCGCCGCGCTCGAGGCCGACCAGCCGCGCACCGCCCGGATCGAGTTCATGAACGCGATCAAGGGCGATCCCAACAACAGCCAGGTGCGGCTGATGCAGGCCCGCACCTATCTGACCTTGGGCGACGGCGTCGCCGCCGAGGCCGAGCTTCGCCGCGCCCGCCAGCTCGGCGTCAAGTCCGCTGAGACGGCGCACCTGCTGGCGCACGCCTACCTGCTCCAGAACCAGCCGCAGCGCGCGATCGAGGAGAGCAAGAACGCCGCCTACAAGCACGCCGCATACGCCGCCCGGATGCGCGGCCGCGCCCATGTGCTGCTCGGCAACGAGGAGAAAGCGAGCGACGAGTTCGACCAGGCGATCGCCGCCAACTCCAACGATCCCGGCGTGTGGATCGACATCAGCCGCTTCCGCCGCGCCAACGGCGACCTCGCCGGAGCGCTCGAGACCGCCGACATCGCGGTGTCGCTGGATGGCGACAATGTCGAGGCGCTGGTGCTTCGCGGCGAGCTGACGCGCGGCCAGTACGGCCTCAACGCGGCGCTGCCCTGGTTCGACAAGGCGCTCCAGATCGATCCGAACAACATCCCGGCTCTGCTCGAACGCTCGGCGACGCTGGGCGACCTGGGCAGGATGACGATGATGCTGGAAGGCACGCGCAAGGTGCTGTCGCTGCAGCCCAAGCAGCCGGTCGCCTTCTACCTGCAGGCGATGCTCGCCGCCCGCGCGCGCAACTACGAGCTCGCCCGCTCGCTCTACCAGCGCACCGAAGGCGTGCTCGACGAGACTCCCGCCGGCATGCTGCTCGCCAGCGCGATCGAATATCAGACGGGCAATGTCGAGCAGGCGATGAAGCGGCTCGACCGGCTGGTCGCGATTCAGCCCGGCAACCGCAAGGCGCGCCGGCTGCTCGCCGCCTCGCACTGGAGGCGCGGCGACGCCGGCCGGACGGTCGAGACGCTGCGGCCGCTCGCCGACCGCCCCGACGCCGACAGCTACTCGCTGACGCTGATGGGCAAGGCGCTCGAGAAGCAGGGCCAGGCCGAAGCCGCCGCGCCCTATCTCGCCCGCGCCTCGCATCCGCAGCGCCGCGGCGCGCCGGCGCTGCTCGCCTCGCCGGCCACCAAGAAGCAGCTCGCGCTGCTGCGCGACAATGCCGATGCCCGGCCCAACCACGCGCCGACCCAGATCCTGCTGATCGGCGCGCTGCTGTCGGGCGGCATGGGCGACGAGGCGCTGCAGCGGGCGCGCAAGCTCCAGGCCGACAATCCCGGCGCCCCCGACGCGCACATCCTGGTCGGCGACGCGCTCGGCATGAAGGGCGACTTCGCGGCCGCCGCGCAGGAATATCGCAAGGCCGCCAACCTCGCCTTCACCGAGCCGGTGGCGCTGCGGATGATCGAGGCGCTGCAGCGTTCGGGCCAGGGCGCTTCGGCGGCGCAGGTGCTCGACCTGTTCCTCCTGCAGAACCCGCAGAACGTGCCGGCGCAGCTGATGGCCGCCAGCCGCCACATGGAGGCGAGCAAGTGGGCGGACGCGATCCGGCTCTACGAGGACCTTCGCAAGCGCCTCGGCGACGGCGACGCGGTGATGCTCAACAACCTCGCCTGGGCCTATTCGGAGCAGGGGCAATATTCCAAGGCGATCCCGCTCGCGCAAAAAGCCTGGGCGCTCGACAAGCGCAACCCGTCGACCACCGACACGCTCGGCTGGCTGCTCTTCAAGAGCGGCGCCAACAAGCGGCAGGGACTGGCGCTGATCGAGCGCGCCTCGCGCGGCGCGCCCGACGACCCGATGATCCGCCAGCACCTCGACGCGGCTCGCAAGGGCTAGCCCGCCAGCGCCTCGACCTGCTCGGCGAGCTCGAGCCAACGCTGCTCGGCCGCGTCGCGCTGCGCCCGCGCCTTCTCGATCGCCGCGGTGAGCGCGGCGAAGCGCTCGGGATCGCGCCGGTACAGGTCCGGATCCGAAAGCAGGGCCTCGTCCCGCGCGATCCCGGCGTCGATCTCCTCGATCCGCGCCGGAAGCAGGTCGTAGTCGCGCTGGTCCTTGTAGGTGAGCTTCCTGCTCCCCTCCCGCTCGCGGGAGGGGCTGGGGGAGGGCTTGTTCTTGGCTGCGACAGCCCCTCCCCCGGCCGCTCCCGCCCGCGGGAGCGGGGAGCGCCTCCGCTCCCAGTCCTCATAGCCGCCCGCGACGATGTCGACCTTGCCCGATCCGTCGAGGCCGAGCGTGATCGTCACCGTCCGGTCGAGGAAGTCGCGGTCGTGGCTGACGATCAGCACCGTGCCGTCATAGTCGGCGATCACCTCCTGGAGCAGGTCGAGCGTCTCCAGGTCGAGATCGTTGGTCGGCTCGTCGAGCACCAGCAGGTTGGAGCGCCTCGCGAACTCGCGCGCCAGCAGCAGCCGCGAGCGCTCGCCGCCCGACAGCGTTCCGATCCTGGCGTCGACCAGCCCCGGATCGAACAGGAATTCCTTGAGATAGCCCTGGACGTGCTTCTTGGCGCCGCGCACCTCGATCCAGTCGCCGCCGTCGGCGAGCACGTCGCGCACCCTTTTGTCGGGATCGAGCAGGCGGCGCTGCTGGTCGATCATGATCCCCTGCAGCGTCCGGGCGCGGCCGACCTTGCCCTCGTCGGGCTCGATCTCGCCGGTGAGCAGCTTGAGCAGGGTCGTCTTGCCGGTGCCGTTGGCGCCGACCACGCCGATCCGGTCGCCGCGCTGGATGCGCAAGGTGAAGTCGCGGATGATGGTCCGCTCCTCGCCGGCCCCGTCCGACGACGCGGGATAGCGCTTGGTGACCCGATCCGCGTCGATCACCATCTTGGTCTTCACCTCGTCATTCTCGAGGCCGAGCCGGGCCGCGCCGGCGGGCCCGAGCATCGCCGCCCGCGCCGCGCGCATCTCGCCGAGCTTGGCGAGCCGGCCCTGGTTGCGGCGGCGGCGCGCGGTCACTCCGCGCTGCAGCCAGTGAAGCTCCAGCTTGAGCTTGGCGTCGAGCTTCTCCGCCGCCCGCGCCTCTTCGGCATAGACCTGCTCGGTCCAGGCCTCGAATCCGCCGAAGCCGATCTCCGCGCGCCGCAGCTCGCCCCGCTCGAGCCACAGCGACGATCGCGTCAGGCGCTTGAGGAACGTGCGGTCGTGGCTGATCGCGATGAAGGCGCCGGTATAGCGGCCGAGCCAGTCCTCCAGCCATTCGATCGCGGCGAGGTCGAGATGGTTGGTGGGCTCGTCGAGCAGCAGCACGTCCGGCGCCTGCGCCAGCGCCCGCACGATGGCGGCGCGGCGGCGCTCGCCGCCCGATGCCGTCGCCGCCGGACGGTCGAGGTCGATGCCGATCTGGTGGGCGATGGCATCGGCTTCATGCGCCGGCGGAGCATCGGGGCCGTTCAGGACGAAGTCGCGCAGGCTCGCGAAGGCCGCGAGCGCGGGATCCTGCTCGAGCAGCACCACCTTGGTGCCCGGCCGGATCGTCCGCCGCCCCTCGTCGGTCTCGATCATCCCGGCGATGCACTTGAGCAGGGTCGTCTTGCCGGCCCCGTTGCGGCCGATCAGCGCCAGCCGGTCGCGCTCGCCGACGAACAGGTCGAGCCCCCGGAACAGCCAGCCGGCCCCCTGGACGAGGCCGAGATTTTCATAAGCGAGGACAGGCGCGGCCATGGCGATTCGATCAGCCGCGGGCGACCGGAAGGTTCGGAAGGTTCATAAGGTTCGGGTCCCTTAGAGCGAAAAAATCGTCCCCCGCGCCGCGGTGCCGCGGGCAGGCAGACGGGCAGGCAGACATGGGGCAGAGGTAGGATGCCCGGCCGCCGGGCCCAAGGAGCAGACCCGATCCTATTTTGCCCAATTCTATTTTGGAAGCCCCAATGGCGCCCGTTCAGCGGAAGAGCGCGTTTCCGCCGAGCGCGCTGTCCAGGGTCTGCCGCCGCCGCGCCATCCGGCTTGCCGACGGCGGCCGCGGCGCCAGCGATGCGGGCGCGGGCGCGGCCCCGCCCGTCACCATCTTCAGCGTCGCCGCCAGCGTCGCGGCATCATTGTCGAAGTCGCCGTGCTGGGTGGCGTCCGCTTCCGCCGCCGCGGGCGAGACGAACCAGCGGCGCTTCTGGCCGTCCCAATATCCCTTCGCGATCTCCTTCTTCACGTCGCGCTCGAGCCCGAGCAGCCGGGTGCCGCTTTGGATCAGGGGGATGCGCGGCTTTCGTTCGAAGGCATGGCTGACGAGGTAGAGAAGCGACTTGTGATAGATGTTCGCGCAATGGTCGTCCTGCTCGGCGGCGTCGTCCAGCGTGAACAGTCGGAAGGCCCGGATCTGGCCGGCCTCGATGCGCGGCCTGTAGATCTCCTCGAACAGCTCGAACGTGCAGGCGGGCGCCCACAGCGTGAGGCTTTCCACCGGCACCTTCTTGTCGGTCAGATATTGCGCCAGATAAGCCTGGAAGATGGCGCCCGCGCTGTGCCCGACCAGGTGGATCTCGTCCAACTTCTCCTGGCCGTGCTGCCGGATCAGCAGGTCTGCCGCCAGCCGCGCCGCGCCGCGTTGGCCGGTGGTGGCGAGCTTCGCATTCTCCTTCATCTCGTCCCACATCGCCTTTCCGCCCAGCAGCCGAGCGATCGGCTCGAGCGTGTCGTCGAGGCGGTCCAGCATGAAGTCCTTGGCCTTGTCGAGCAGGCCCTCGTCGCGCCGGCGCGAGAGCGCCTCCTGGAGGATGTTGCGGATCGTCGACCAGGCGTCGGAGCGCCAGATGAAGGACAGCGGGTAGACTTGCGCGGCGAGCGCTGCCTCCCGGCTATTGGCGACATACTGGACGGCGTTCCCCTCCGGGACGAGCCCGCCATGGGCGTGGAGCATCACCCGCTTGCGCGCCCAGCCCTCCATGCGCCGCGGCATCTGCTCCTCGACGATGCTGCGCAGCCCCTCCTGGGTGAGGCCATAGACCCCCTTGGGGTCCAGCTCGCCGTCGTTGCGGGCGGTGACGATGTGCGGCCGAAGCGCGGAATAGACATAGCCTTCGTGGCTGCGCGGCGCGGCCGATCGGATCGAGGCCGGCGCCGCGACGTTGCCGAGATCGATCGGCACCCCGAGCGCGGCGACCCACACGTCGGTGCCGTTCTCGAGCCAGTCGCCGTAGCGGACGCGCGCGATGCCGCCGCTGCCCCAGGCCGGGCCCCAGCTGTTCTGGATCCACAGCCCCTCGCGGTCGTAGCCGACGATGGCGAAGGCGTGCCCGCCGATCACGTCCGGGCTGTAGGCGATCTCCTGGTCGCCTTCGCGCACCTGCTGCCAGCCGGCGTGGACCCGGGCGGTGGCATAGAGGATCCCGACCTCCGAGATCGCCGCATGCATGGCGACCAGGTCGCGGTGGTTCACCCGGAAATAGGCGCCCATCGGCCGGGTGATGGCGTCCGCGGCGCGCTGCTCGTCGAGGTCGGCCGCGCCGGTCGCGTCCTTCCACAGCCGCGAGGCGCAGACGCCGTGCTTGTGCCAGCCTTTCATCGCGCCGCGCGCGCTCGAACCCGAATATTCCTCGCCCGGCCATTCGTCGTAGCGCTTGGCCATCGCGTACAGCATCCAGGCGCTGACTTCGTCGGCGGCCGCTTTCTTGCCGCGGTCGCGAAGCAGGTAATTGGCGACCGTCGCCAGCCCGAAGCCGGTGCAGGCGCCCTCCTTTCCCTGGTCGAGCACCGGGATGCCGCTCTTGCGGTAGCCGGCCAGGTTCGAAACGGGAGGCACCTCGATCAGCGCCGGGCTGTACATGGCGTCGCGGAAATCGACGGTGTCGGGCATCGCATCGAGCGTCCGCTCGATCGTCTTCTTGGGCATGGCCGTTCTCCCCACCGGGCCGCGGCCGGCGGCCCTGAGGCCGATTGCTGCCGGATCGGCTGCCAAGGTCAAGCGGAGTCTGCGCCATAACGGCGCCGGGAGCGGCCCGGGCGGCTGCGCGTCTCTAGTTCACAGCTTCCTGGCCGGTCCGCGCTGCCGCGACCATCCGCTCGACGTCGGCGAGCAGCGCCTTGGCGTCGTAGACGATGCCGTCCTTGATCGTCCATCTGACCCCGCCGACGCGCTCGACCTTGCCGTCGCGGCCGAGCCGCTCGAAGCCGGTGCCGTAGAGCGTCTTGAAATTGTGGAGCGGGTTTTCGGGCACGATCACCAGGTCGGCGAGCATCCCGGCGCGCACGGTTCCGATCGGCGCCTCGATGCCTTTGCTGCGGTAGATCTCGTAGGCGCCGTTGCTGGTCGCCGCCTGGATCGCCTCGAGCGGCGTGAAGCCCGCTTCCTGCAGCATCTCCAGCTCCTGGATGTAGGAGAAGCCCCAGCTCTGGTAGATGTAGCCGGGATCGGAGCCGACGGTGACGATGCCGCCCATGTTCTTATAGTCGTTCATCAGGCGCATGTACGGGCCGTAGAAGCGCCGCCAGGCGACCTCCTTGGCGGTCGTCCAGTCGTAGAAATAGCTGCCGTGATTGACCCGGCTCGGCTGGAAGAAGGTGGCGAGCGAGGGCAGCGTGTAGCGCTCGTGCCAGTCGGCGTTGCGCGCCCGCATCAGGTCGCGGCTCGCCGAATAGATGTTGAAGGTGGGGTTGAAGATCACGCCCCGTTCCTTCTGCGCCGCCAGATACGCCTGCCATTCCGGGCCGCCGGGTTCGACGATCTGGCCGGTCAAGTTGGCGATCTCCGCGAAGCGCGACTGCTCGTCGAGCATGTTGTAGTCGGCCGGATAGGCGGGCAGCCGCGCCTCCTTCAGCAGCGCTTCGAAATGGCCGTAGAAATGCGTGACCGTTCCGAGCCCCATTTCGCCCGCGGTGCGCGCATTGACATGGGCGACCCCGGCCTGGCCGAGATGGGCGACGGTGCCGAGCCTGTGCTTGCGCGCCTCGTCGATCGCGGCCGCGGTGACGGCGGGCGGCTCGGCGTTGAACAGCTTGACGCCGTCATAGCCGGCCTTGGCCGCCCAGCGCACCCACGCCCGCGCCTGCTCGGCGGTGTCGACCGGGCCGCCGCCCCACGCGTCGCCGAGCGCCAGATAGGCGAACAGCCGCGGCGCGACGATCGTGTTGGCCGCGCTCCGCCGCTTGTCGTCGAGCGACATGTTGTCGGGGCCGAAATAGAAGGAGACGCCGCGCACCGCGGTCACGCCGTGGGCGAGCCACAGCTTGTAGCCGTAGCTCGCATTGGGCGCCTTGGCGGGATCGCCATTGTGGCCGTGGGTGTCGATGAAGCCCGGCAGCACGTACATGCCGGCGGCGTCGATCTCGCGGTCGGCGTCGCGCGGCTCGCGGCCCGGCTTGAGCGGCAGGCCGGGCGTGCCGGCGCCGTTCACCGCCGTGATCCGGTTGCCCTCGACGACGATGTCGACCGGCCCCATCGGCGGCGCCCCGCTGCCGTCGATCAGCATCGCGCCGCGGATCACGAGCTTGCGGAACGGCCCCTGGCCCTCGCCGGCGCCGCGCTCGGGCACCGGCTGCATCGCCGCGGCGGGCTCGGCCGCCCCTGCCGGAGCGGCGAGCGAGAGCGCCGCCGCCGCCAGTCCAAGCGCTGCCGCGATTCCGTACGCCCGCATCTTTTCCCTCACTTGTCTGTGGTTTAGGCGCGCCGCCCAGGCACCATTCCGCAGCCTGAACGAAGCATTCATGGCTTATTCAATGCCGCCTGGCTATGCCGGCCCGGTATTCCGGGAAATGTGATGATGTTCGTGCGTACCCTCCTCCTGCTTGCCGTCCTCGGCACCGCGCCGCTCGCAGCGGCCGCCGAGGCGCGCCCGCGCGACAAGGAGCAGGACACCGCCTTCAAGGCGACGCAGCAGGGCCACTTCCTCTCGCTGCGCGCCATCGAATCCCGCATCGTGCCGCGGATGAGGGGCGCCGAGTATCTCGGCCCCGAGCTCGACGCCGGCTCGGGCCGCTACCGCCTCAAGTTCATGCGCGAGGGCCAGGTGATGTGGGTCGACGTCGACGCCCGCACCGGCCAGGTGATCGGCCGCGCCGGCTATTGACCCGCCGGGCCCGTAACGGTCCTCGGCTTCCCTTGATGAAACCATTGGCAATCGCGCTGGTTGGGCGGGTACACTGGCCGGCAGCGAGTTCAAGCCGAGGGGAATGGAATGCGGGTGCTGATCGTCGAGGATGAGCCCAATCTGGGCCGCCAGCTGCGCGCGACGCTGGAGGGAGCCGGCTACGCCGTCGATCTCGCCACCGACGGCGAGGACGGCCATTATCTGGGCTCGACCGAGAGTTACGACGCGATCATCCTCGATCTCGGCCTGCCGGAAGTCGACGGCCTGACCGTGCTCGACCGCTGGCGCAAGGAAGGGATCAAGGTGCCGGTGCTGGTGCTGACGGCGCGCGACAGCTGGTCGGACAAGGTCGCGGGGCTCGACGCGGGCGCCGACGATTATCTCGCCAAGCCGTTCCAGACCGAGGAGCTGATCGCCCGGCTGCGCGCGCTCATCCGCCGCGCCTCGGGCAACGCCTCGACCGAGCTCACCGCCGGCGACGTCCGCCTCGATACGCGTTCGGGCAAGGTCACGCTCAACGGCGAGCCGGTGAAGCTCACCGCGCAGGAGTATAAATTGCTCTCCTACCTGATGCACCACAAGGGCAAGGTGATCAGCCGGACCGAGCTGATCGAGCATATCTACGACCAGGATTTCGACCGCGATTCCAACACGATCGAGGTGTTCGTCACGCGCATCCGAAAGAAGCTCGGCCCCGACGTCATCACCACCATCCGCGGCCTCGGCTACTCGCTGGAGGATCCGGGCGCTTGAGCCGGTCCCGGTCATGCTGAACCCGCTTCAGCATCCGGGCCGGGGCCGCGCCTCCCCCGGGGGCCCTGACACGGACCCGGGGTGACGATCGAATGAGACTGCACCTCACCGGCTTCAAACCGGAGACCCGCCGCCGCTCCACCGGCTCGCTGACCCGGCGCATGATCGGCGTCGCGGCGCTGTGGATCGTGGTGCTGCTCGCCGGCGGCGGCTACGCGCTCGACCGGGTGCTGACCAACGCCATCACCCGCAATTTCGACGCCCAGCTCGATTATGTCCTCACCGCGCTCATCGCCTCGTCCGAGATCGGGCCGGACGGCGAGGCCTATCTGAACCGCCCGCCCGCCGATCAGCGCTTCCTCGAGCCCTATTCGGGCCTCTACTTCCAGATCAGCGGCGAGGGCTTCGATCCGTTCCGCTCGCGCTCGCTGTGGGACCGCGCGCTTCGGGTCAACGGCCAGCACCGCGACTTCGACGTCCACGCCTATGACAGCGAGGAATTCCCGAGCGAGAAATTGCGCTTGCTGGAGCGCGACGTGCGGCTGCCGGGCTCGCCGCTGCGCTGGCGCTTCCAGGTCGCGCAGACCCGCGAGGGGCTCGACGAACAGATCACCGTGCTTCGCCGCACTCTGGTGCGATCGTTCGGAATCCTCGGCCTCGGCCTGATCATCCTGGCCGCTCTGCAGGCCTTTTACGGCCTGTGGCCGCTGCGCCGCGTGCGCCAGGCGATCGCCTCGATCCGCTCGGGCGAGAAGTCGCGGATCGAGGAGCGCTTCCCGCAGGAGATCGAGCCGCTGACCGAGGAATTGAACGCCCTGCTCGTCCACAACGAGGTCCAGGCCGAGGAGGCGCGGCGCCATGCCGGCAACCTCGCCCATGCGCTCAAGACCCCGCTCACCGTCGTCACCAACGCCGCCAGCGCCAACAGCCCCGACCTCGCCGAGACCGTGCGCCGCGAGGCGACGACGATGCGCCGCCAGGTCGATCACCCCCTCGCCCGCGCCCGCGCCGTCGGCCGCCGGGCGAGCGCCCAGGCCCGCGCCGACGTCTGGCCCTCGCTGGAAGCGGTCGAGCGCGCGGTCGACCGGCTGCACGAGCACGTCACCATCGATCTCGCCGGCGACAAGAAAGCTTCGGTCCGGGTCGAGCGGCAGGACCTCGACGAAATGCTCGGCAACCTCATCGAGAACGCCGCCAAATATGGCGGCGGCCGCGTGTTCGTGACGGTCGAGACCACGCCGGAATGCGTCGAGATCCTGGTCGAGGACGACGGCAAGGGCATCCCGGAGGTGGAACGCACCACCATCTTCGACCGCGGCGCCCGCCTCGATATCGAGAAACCCGGCACCGGCCTCGGCCTCGCCATCGTCCGCGACGTCGCCCACATCTACGGCGGCTCGATCTACCTCGAGGAGAGCGAGGACCTGGGCGGCCTCCTCGCCCGGCT
>DASWSP010000029.1:0-46078 GCA_036402575.1 Allosphingosinicella sp.
CGTCCAGAAGTTCGACGTGGTTTCGGGCGAGCAGGCCCAGGCCGAGCCCGGACCGCCCAGCTATACCGGAGTCTTCGCCAAGGCGCTGATCGACGAGGCGAAGCGCGACGACAAGGTGGTGGCGGTGACGGCCGCCATGCCGTCCGGCACAGGTCTGGACCTGTTCGGGCAGGCCTATCCGGCGCGCACGTTCGACGTCGGCATCGCCGAGCAGCATGCGGTGACCTTCGCCGCCGGCCTCGCCGCGCAGGGCTACCGGCCGTTCTGCGCGATCTATTCCACCTTCCTGCAGCGCGCCTACGACCAGGTGGTGCACGACGTCGCCATCCAGAACCTGCCGGTCCGCTTCGCGATGGACCGCGCCGGGCTCGTCGGCGCCGACGGCCAGACCCACGCCGGCAGCTTCGACCTCGCCTATCTGTGCACCCTGCCCAATTTCGTCGTGATGGCCGCCGCGGACGAGGCCGAGCTCGTCCACATGGTCCACACCATGGCGCTCCACGACGGCGGCCCGATCGCGGTCCGCTACCCGCGCGGCAACGGCACCGGCGTCGCCTTGCCCGATGTCCCGCAGCGGATCGAGATCGGCAGGGGGCGCATCGTTCGCGAGGGCAAGAAGGTTGCCATCCTCTCGCTCGGCACCCGGCTGGAGGAGGCGCTCAAGGCCGCTGACCAGCTCGAGGGCAAGGGCCTCTCCACCACCGTCGCCGACCTGCGCTTCGCCAAGCCGCTCGACGAGGCGCTGATCCGCCGACTGCTGACCACCCACGAGGTCGCCGTGACGGTCGAGGAGGCGGCGATCGGCGGCTTCGGGGCGCACGTCCTGACCCTGGCCAGCGACGAGGGGCTGATCGACTCCGGCCTCAAGCTGCGCACCATGCGCCTGCCCGATTGCTTCCAGGAACAGGACAAGCCGGAGCGGCAATATGCCGAAGCCCGCCTCGACGCGCCCGCCATCGTCGATACCGTGCTGAAGGCGCTGCGCATCAACAGCGTCGGCGTGGCGGAAGGCGCGCGGGCCTGAGCGCAGCGCCGGCCGCACCTGTGCGGCTCATTGGTCGCAGCCCGGCTTCCGTTCAGCCGAACGCGCTATCGGGGGTCGCCAGCTTCCGGTAGGCATTTCCCGCTGTTCATGCAGCGTGCGGGTAAGACGGGGGTCATCGAAATCAATCGGCAGGTCACGCGCGGAGCAGTCGCGTCCGATCCACTTCAACTAAAGCTGCCTCACATGCCTGGTCGTTCTTCAGTCAAAGCCAAGATGAACGACGGCAGCGGATGACGTTCGCCATCTACCCTAAGTCGCCTTGCGCTCCGGCTCTTGCCATACTCTCCCGGGGCGGCGCCTTGCTGACAAATGACCGCGGCGGAGAGTACGGTAAACTAGGGGCAGAAGCCGTTAACCATCGCCCTTCAGCATGCATTTAATCCTCGCACTTATAGCTCTTTGGTGCCTGACGGGTTGCGGCTCGCCGGACGTGAACGCGCAGTCGACCGCCACAACGGAGCAGAAAATGGCCAGCATTACCGTCTCGAACGCGGCCGAACTGGCGAACGCCATCAGCGCGGCGACAGGGGGCGACAAGATCCTGCTGGCGGCCGGCAATTACGGCGACCTGACGATCCAGAACAAGACGTTCAGCGCCCCGGTCGAGATCATCTCGCTCGATCCCGCGAACCAGGCGCTGATCCGGTCGCTCAACGTCGTCAACGCGCACAATTTGACCTTCAAGTCGGTCGAGATCGGCTTCACCCTGCCTGTCGGCATGGCCGATTATGCGAAGATGGCGCAGGTCAACAACAGCTCGTACATCACGTTCGACAGCGTGTCCTTCCACGGCTCGCTCGACGGCTTCGCCGGCAACGACTGCGACGGCCTCAGCGTCCTCGACAGCCATCACATCACCGTGATCCGCTCCGAGTTCCAGCAGGTCAAGCACAGCGCCATGTTCGGCAACACGAACTATGTCGACGTGATCGACAACTATTTCCACGACATTCGGATGGGCGGCGTGCATTTCGCGCAGGCCGAGCATGTCCGCATCTCCGCGAACCGCTTCACCAACTTCTCGGTCCTTCCCGGCGACCATCCGGACGCGATCCAGTTCTGGGAAAGCTCGACGACGCGGCCGTCCCGCGACATCCTGATCATGGACAACGTGATCATGCAGGGCACCGGCACCAGCACGCAGGGCATCTTCCTGGGCAACGACAACAACGCCTTTGGTTATGAGGACGTCAGGATCCTCAACAACCTGGTCTACGTGGCCGGCTATAACGGCATCCACGTCGGCGGCGGCACGCGCGTGACGGTCGAGGGCAACACCGCGATCTCGTGGAACACCGATTCGTTCCTCAACCGGATCTACGTGTACGGCGTCGAGCAGGGGGTCGTCCGCAAGAACGTCACGGACGTCATGATCCAGCATGACAACATCAACGTGGCGATCACCGACAACTGGATCTTGAACGAAAATCCGCAGCAGGCGGCGCAGATCCGCGATCTCAACGCGGTCGCGGTCGCGAGCGTGGAAGGGCTCACCGTTCCCGGCATCGGCTATCAGGTGCCGAGCGTTCGGGTGCCGGCGGATCCGCCGCGCTACGGCGACGCCAACACCAATGCCTTCTATCTCGGCGCCACGCTCGATCCGTCGGACCGGATCTACGGCTACGAAGGCCGCGATGCCGTCGGCATCCAGGGCAATTACAATCTCGTCCTCGGCGCCGACAATCTCATCGAGGTCGAGTCGCTGGCGCTGCTGAGCGGCTCCGATGTCCGCTACGGCGACACGGCCGGCAATCGCTACAGCTACAACATCACCACCATCGATCCCAATGTCGGCGCCGGGGAGCAGAAGTTGTTCAACGGCGCCAGTCTGCTGGCCGGCGAGAACTTCACCTTCAACGCCTCGGCCGAGACCGACGGCACCATCTTCGTGATCGGCGGCAAGGGCGTCGACAAGCTGACCGGCGGCGCGGGCAACGACATCTTCTTCTTCGCCGAGGACGGGCGCTACAGCGCCAGCGACAGCGTCGATGGCGGCGGCGGCCGCGACACGATCGTGATGAGGGGCCGCTACACCGTCGCCTTCGGGCCGGATGCCTTCACCAACGTCGAAGCGATCGTCTTCAACTCCGCGACGGACACCCGCTATTTCGCCGCCGGCCTCAACTACGGCTACACCTTCGCCAGCCACGACAACAACATCGCCGCCGGAGCGACGATGATCTTCAACGGCAGCACCTTGCTGGCCACCGAGACGCTCGTCTTCGACGGAAGCGCGGAGACCGACGGCATCCTCAGGCTCTTCGGCGGCGCCGCGAACGACGCGCTGACCGGCGGCCGCTGCGCCGACCTGCTCTACGGCGGCCTGGGCGCCGACCTCCTCGTCGGCGGCGGCGGCGGCGATACCTTTCTCTATCAGGCAGCGGCGGAATCGACCGGCACGAGCTTCGACACGATCATCGATTTCGACTGCACGGTCGACAGGATCGACCTGCCGGGCGACCGCGGCATCGCCGGCGCCGCGGGCGGCACGCTCTCGGCCGCGAGCTTCGATGCCGATCTCGCCGCCGCGCTGAACGGCGTGCTCGGCGTGGACGGGGCCGTCCTGTTCGTTGCCGACGCGGGCGATTACCTGGGACGGACCTTCGCCGTCGTCGACGCCAATGGCCAGGCCGGCTACCAGTCCGGACAGGATTTCGTGATCGAGTTCGTCAATTCCGGAACGCCGATCCAGCCCATCGACTTCTTCGTCTAGCGGGGCGGGGGCCTCCACGCCGGGCGTCGCCCGAACGAAAAGGGCCGGCCTTCCATCGGGAAGACCGGCCCTTTCAGCCGTCGATCATCCGATCATCCGATCAGGCGATCGCGAAATTCCCGTTGCGGCGGCGGCGGCGGATCTGGCCCGCGACGAGGCCGAAACCGACGATCATCATCGCCCACACGCCCGGCTCCGGGATGGCGCTCGAGACGAGAGAGCCGACGCGAAGGCCGGTGACGACGCCATAATCGGTCACTCGGAAGCGCAGCGTGTTGTCGCCCGCCTGGAAGCCGTTGGTCGTCCCGAACGCCGAGAACGACTGGAAGTAGGGCGTGTTCGGCGCCCCGGTGTCCGGCTGCCCCTGGCCGACCAGCTCGGCATCGTTCAGGAAGATCGAGACGGCGTTGTCGGACTGGACCTGACCCTGCATGAAGGCGTCGTCGATGCTGACGGTGCCGAGATTGAACGTCAGCACATAGTCGTAATAGCGCGGGGTATACGGATTGGTGTCGAACGCGGTGCTCGGCAGCACTTCTCCGCCGTCGGCCACCGACTTCACGAACGGGCTGATCCACGAGGAGCCGTTGCCGTTCGGGTTCCAGGAGTCCGACTTGAAGGTGGCATAAGCCGTCGCGGTCGGGCTGACCGGATTGGTCGGATACGGCGCGAGCAGCGGCAGCCCGAGCACGGGATTGTCGCTGGCGACGATCTTGTAGTGCGTGTCCGCCACGCCCGGAGTCAGGATGTTCCCGCTGTCGTCGACGCCGGTATTGAACAGTCCGACGAACGACACAGCGCCTGCCGGCGCCGCGGCGCCCAGCGCCAGCACCGTGCCGGCCAATATAAAGCCAAACTTAAAACGCCCGATCATGTTGTAATTCCCCCCACAGCTCGCTCGGTCTCGCGACCGACAAGTCCACCTGCCCAGCAACGAGCATCAGCATCGTACAACGGTTTGAATCGATAGGATGGTTTGGCGAAAACCTTCCCCCCAGCCGAGTCGCCCCTATGCTTAAAAAGCGGTAAACTTTTTCTCAGGGAAAACAATCGCCAACGAACTCGACTTGTCGCAGAATGGCACCTCGCGCCGCCGGCGAGGGCGTTGACGATCAGGCCGGACTGCGCCTTTGCCGCGCTCCGGCCGCAGCCTGCGCCAGATCCTCGCCGATCGCCCGCATGCGCGCGAACCGCGTCCTGCCCATCGACGCCAGTCCGTCCGCAATCGCCACCAGCTCGGCGCGAAGCGCCGGATCCTTGTAGATTTCGTGGTGGAACATGAGGCCCACGATGTCGCTTCGGGCGGCGGCGCGGGAGATGGCGGCGGCGGTTTCGTCGGCGCGGTGCAGCAACGTGATCCCGTCGTCGACGTCGACGGCGATCGACACCTCGGTGACCGCCGCTTCCGGCCGCTGCCGGCCGTGATAGGAGATGCCGTGGTGGCGGATGCTGCTGATCCCGAGGACGCGGCCGATGCGGTAGGCGAGCTGGTGGTGCCGCGAGGGATAGTAAGCGGCCGAGAAGACGCTGTGGCCGGCCGCGGCGGCAGCGGCCACGGTCGCGCCGTCATATTTATGGCGCGGCGGCGTGAACGTGCGGATTTCCGGCTCGCCCCCCAGGCGGGTGCGCAGCAGCGCCAGGCCCTGGGAGATCACCTCCTTCTGCTCCGCCGCGCTTCGTTCGGGACCGAACTCGCGCAGCGTTCGGCGGCCGCGCACCGTCATCTCGTGGGTAAGGCCGTGCTGGCCGAACTCGATCAGCTCCGGGTGCCGCCGCCACGTGTCGAGCATGTAATCCGCGGCCTCTTGGGTGAAGCGGGCGGGGATGACCTGATAGCTGACGGGAATCTCGCGTTCGGCGAAGGTCTCGACGAAGAAGCGCAGCGCGTCGGTCAGCGCGCCGACATCGTCGTCGCGGACGAAGAGGCGCATCTCCCCACCGGTGCCGTGCTTCATAGGACCCTTCCTGCTTCCGCCGCTCGCATAGCCACCCCACCGATGCAAGCGTCGCCGGCCGCTCCGCTTGTCCTCGTCCGGGCGCGCCGGTACGACAGGCCTTTGCTGGCGGCTCGGGACAATCCTTTTTGCCGGAAGAGAATCGAACAAGGGCACGCTTCACGGTAGTGATCCCGGCTCACAACGAGGCCGCGGTCATCGCCGAAACGCTGCGCACGATGGCCGGCGGCGACGACGGCGCTGCCGACCTGATCGTCGTGTGCAACGGCTGCACCGACGATACGGCCGGGATCGCGCGCTCGGCCGCGCCGCACGCCACCGTGCTCGAGCTGGCCGCCGGCTCGAAGCCCGCGGCGCTCAACCTGGGGCTCTCCCGAGCGAGCGCCTTCCCGATCCTCTTCATGGACGCCGATGTACGCATCACCCACCACGCGCTGAGCGCCGTCGCCGATGCGCTGCGCGAGCCCGGCGTGCTCGCCGCCTCGCCGGCCGCCGATCTGGTGACGGAGGCCTGCGATCCCTGGGTTCGCGCCTATTACCGGGTCTGGCGGCATCATCCTTATCTTCGCGAGGGGGTCGGCGGCAGCGGCGTCGTCGGCCTCTCCGAGGAAGGCGTGGCGCAGATCGGGGAGTTCCCGGCGATCATCGCGGACGATACGTTCATCCGCTCGCGCATACCGCTTTCGCGGCAGCGGCGCGTGTCGGAGGACCGGAGCGGCCGGCCGGTCCGTTCGCACGTGCTGGTGCCCAGGCGGATCGGCAACCTCGTCACCTGCGAATCGCGCTGGCGCTCGGGCGACGTCCAGCTGCTGGCGCACGATCCGGCGGCGGCCGACCATCCGGGGGTGGGCGCGGCGCCCGTCCGGCAATTGTGGGCGGCGAGCGGCTCGACCCGCGACGTCGTCGTCTATTACGGGATCAAACTGGCCGGGCGGCTGCTGCATCGGCTGAACCGGCGCCGGGGTCGCGCCGGCCTGTGGCACCGGGACGAATCCCGGCGCCGGGCGCTCGGCTAGCGCCATGTGCGGGATTATCGGCAGGGTCGGTCGGGCGCCCGCTAGCTGGGACGGGCGGAATCTCGCTTATTTGCGCCATCGCGGCCCGGACGAGCAGAGCCACGCGCTGATCGGCACGGTCCAGCTCGGCCACACCCGGCTCAGCATCATCGACCTCGGCGGCGGCTCCCAGCCGATGAGCGACGTCAACGGCCTCGCCACCATCGTCTTCAATGGCGAGATCTATAATTACGCGGCGCTGCGCGGCGAGCTCGAGCAGCGCGGCCACCGCTTCGCCACCCGCTCGGATACCGAAGCCATCCTCGCCGCATACCTTGCCTGGGGAATCGAGGGCTTCGCTCGTCTGCGCGGCATGTACGCCTTGGCGATCCACGATCACCGCGACGGCAGCACGCTGCTCGTCCGCGATCCGTTCGGGATCAAGCCGCTGTTCGTGGCGAGGGCAGGCGACGGCTTCTACTTCGCGTCCGAGCAGGCGGCTTTGCTCGACATGATGGGGGTCGTGCCCGCGCTTGACCTCACTTCGGTGCTGGAGACGATCGTCCACCGCCACCCGTTCGGCGAGCACACCTTGTACAAGGGCGTCGAACGGCTCGCGCCCGGGGTCGCGCTGGTGATCGCCGCCCGCGCCGAGACGGCGCGGGAGGTCCGCTTCACCAGCCTTGCCGACGAGGTCGAGAAGCACAGGGCGCAGCATGCCGGCCGGCCGTCGCCGCTGCAGGCGGAAGAGCGGGTCGTGGACAGCGTCAGGCACCACGCCATCGCCGACGTCCCGGTCGGCTGCTTCCTGAGCGGCGGGCTGGATTCGAGCATCGTCGCCCAGTCGCTGACGGGCGAGACGAAGGGGGCGCTGAAGGCCTATTCGGTCGGCTTCCAGGATTCGGCCAGCGAGCGCAGCGAGCTGCCCTATGCGCGGATCGTCGCGAAGGCGCTCGGCGCCGAGCTGCACGAGGTCGAGGTCACTCCCGACGACTTCGCGGAGCTGGCGCCGATCCTGTCGGGCAGCCGCAACGGCCCCTTTCCGGACCACGCCGACATCGCGATGCTCAAGCTGTCCTTGGCCGCCCGCAACGATGTGAAGGTGGTGCTGACCGGCGAGGGTTCGGACGAGGCGTTCGCCGGCTATCCCAAATATGCCGCCGACAGGTACGCGCCGCTGCTCGGCCTGCCGATGCGGCTGGCCAACCCGCTGCTGCGCCGGCGGGGGCGGATCGGAATCGCCGCCAGCGCGCTCGCGGAGCCGCGCCGCGTGCCGCGCTGGATGCACTGGTTCGAGAATGACGCGGCGCCGCCGGCGATGATCGCCGCCCTGCTCGACGGCGGCGCCGAGCCTGACCGGGCGCGGGTCTGGGTTCAGGAGCGGGTTGCGGCCTATCCCGCCAAATGGTCGAACATGCAGCGGATGCAGATGCTGGACCTCCAGTCGTGGCTTCCGAACAACCTTCTCCACCGCGGCGATTACACGACCATGCAGGCCTCGCTGGAGCAGCGCGTGCCGCTGCTCGACATCGTCCTGACGCCGTGGGCGGTGGCGCTGCCCGACGCCGCCAAGGTGAGGGGCCTCGGCGGCAAGCGCATCCTGAAGCAGGCGTTCGCGGCCAAGCTCCCGCCCGAGGTGATCAGGCGCCGCAAGAGCGGCTTCCGGTTGCCGCTGGGCGAGTGGCTGAGCAGCCATGCGGGGTTGCGCGGCATGGTCCACGACCATCTGCTCGCCGCCAATTCGGGGCTTCGCCCGTTCCTCCCCCGCGCCAGCGTCGAAGCGATGCTCTCGCCCGCGGCGCTCGCGACGGGCGGCGGCGCGAAGCTTGCCTGGACGGCCTTGTGCCTGGAATTGTGGCTGAGCGCCGCGAGCGGGTCGCTCAAGCAGTCGGCGGCCGCGGAGTAGCTACTGCATCCGCGCGGCGGCCTCGACGTGGCCGGCGTTGACGCTGAGCTCCTTGAGCAGCCGCTGGCCGCCCCACACCGCCTCCCGCGGCAGCAGCGATTCCGCCACCGCGGCGGCCGAGGCGTCGGTCTCCGCCTCATATTCCTTGATGCCGTAGACCACTCCGTCCGCTTCGCCGATGAGGTAGAGTCGGTAGGTCTGCATCGAATGCTCCCCGGATGCACCTGGACCACAAGCTATTGAGTCGGAAACGTTAGTTGCCCCGGCGGGAAGAGTCGACAGGCAGATTTGGAGCCCCTTGAGCTGTCCCCGCCTGGTACGCGGCGGCCGCCGATGATGAACGGTCTCCAGCCCCCGCAGGAAGGACGAATCCCATTCTTGGGAACATTTGATTTGCCAATAATGCGCAGAAAGAACAGTAAACTCGCGCTGGGGAGGGTCGCACCGAGCGGCTCCGCCGGCGAACGGCAACAACTCGAAGGTTCCTTGTGAAAGGTCTGATCCTTGCCGGCGGAAGCGGCACCCGGCTTTACCCGGCGACATTATCGGTCTCCAAGCAGCTGCTTCCGGTGTTCGACAAGCCGATGATCTATTATCCGCTTTCGGTGCTGATGCTGTCCGGGATCCGCGACATCCTGATCATCTCCACGCCGCGCGACCTGCCGCAGTTCCAGGCGCTGCTGGAGGATGGATCGGCGTTCGGGATCAATCTTTCCTATGCCGTGCAGGCAGCGCCGAACGGGCTGGCGGAAGCCTTCATCATCGGCAGCGACTTCGTCGGCGGCGACACGGCCGCTTTGATCCTCGGCGACAACATCTACCATGGCGACGGGCTGGCGGCGAAATGCCGCGACGCGGCGGCGCAGGAGCGCGGCGCCACCGTCTTCGCCTACCATGTCGAGGACCCGGAGAGATACGGCGTCGCCACCTTCGATGCGGAGACGGGGCAGGCGACCAGCATCGAGGAGAAACCTCGCAACCCGCAGTCGAACTGGGCGATCACCGGTCTCTATTTCTACGACAATGACGTGGTCGAGATCGCCCGCTCGATCGCCCCCTCGGCGCGCGGCGAGCTCGAGATCACCGACGTCAACCGCGCCTATCTCGAGCGCGGCGACCTCAGGGTCACCCGGCTCGGGCGCGGCTATGCCTGGCTCGACACCGGCACGCACGAGAGCCTTCACGAGGCCTCCGCCTTCGTCCGCACGATCGAGCATCGCACCGGGATCAAGATCGCCTGTCCCGAGGAGATCGGCTTCGAGCTCGGCTACCTCAGCCGCGAGGCGCTGCTGAAGCGCGCCGACATGCTCGGCAAGACCGGCTATGCGAGCTACCTGCGGCGGCTGACGGAGCGCGTATGGTGATCGTTCGGCCGCTGGACATCCCGGAAGTGCTCGAGATCGTTCCGGAGAAATATGGCGATCATCGCGGTTTCTTCTCCGAGGTGTGGAGCCGCGCCCGGCTGGCCGAGCAGGGCGTGGATCTCGATTGGGTGCAGGACAATCAGAGCTTCTCGGTGGCGCGCGGCGTGCTTCGCGGCCTCCATTATCAGACTCCGCCCTTCGCCCAGGCCAAGCTGGTGCGGGTCATCCGCGGCTCGATCTGGGACGTGGCGGTCGACATCCGCCGGGGCTCGCCGACCTACGGGCGCTGGGCCGCGCTGACCGTCTCCGCCGAGAAATGGAACCAGGTCCTGGTCCCTGCCGGCTTCGCCCACGGCTTCGTGACGCTCGAGCCCGATTGCGAGGTGCTCTACAAGGTTTCGGCGGTCTACGCGCCGGGGCACGACCGCTCGATCCGCTTCGACGATCCCGCGCTCGCCATCGACTGGCCCGTGGCCGGCGAGGAGGTGATCCTGTCGGACAAGGACCGCGACGCGCCGACGCTCGCGGACAGCGACACCGGCTTCATCCACGGCGTGACGGCATGAAGACGGTTCTGGTCACCGGCGGCGCCGGCTTCATCGGCTCGGCGGTGTGCCGGCACCTGGTCGGCACCGGCGGCTACCGAGTCGTCAATCTCGACCTGCTCACCTACGCCGGCAACCCCGCGTCGCTGCAGTCGATCGAGGGCAGCGCGAACTACCGTTTCGTCCAGGCCGACATCGGCGACCAGGAGACGGTGCTGCGCGTGCTTCGCGAGGAGGACGTGGGCGCCATCATGCACCTCGCCGCGGAAAGCCACGTCGACCGCTCGATCGACGCCCCCGGAGCGTTCGTCGAGACCAACGTCGTTGGCACCTACCGGCTGCTCAACGCCGCGCTCGACCACTGGCGCTTGCTGGAAGGGGAGCGGCGCGAGGCGTTTCGATTCCACCATATCTCGACCGACGAGGTGTTCGGCGACCTGCCGTTCGACGAGGGCGTGTTCACCGAGGAGACGCCTTACGCGCCCTCGTCGCCTTATTCGGCGTCGAAGGCGGCTTCGGACCATTTCGTGCGGGCATGGCACGAGACTTACGGGCTGCCGGTGGTGCTCTCCAATTGCTCCAACAATTACGGGCCCTATCATTTTCCCGAGAAGCTGATCCCGCTCGTCATCCTCAATGCCCTGGAAGGCAGGAAGCTGCCCGTCTACGGCGCCGGCGCCAACGTCCGCGACTGGCTCTACGTCGAGGACCATGCCCGCGCGCTCGAGTTGGTGATGACCGGCGGCCGGATCGGCGAAGGCTACAATGTCGGCGGCCGATCGGAACGCACCAACCTGGAAGTGGTCGAGGCGATCTGCGACCTGCTCGACGAACGTCGGCCGCTCCCCGGCGGCGGCGGCCGCCGCGCGCTGATCGAGTTCGTCCGCGATCGGCCGGGCCACGACCGCCGCTATGCGATCGACCCGTCGAAGATCGAGAACGAGCTCGGCTGGCGGGCCCAGGAGAGCTTCGAAAGCGGCCTTGCCAAGACGATCGACTGGTATCTCGAGAACGACTGGTGGTGGCGCCCGATCCGCGAGCAGCGCTACGCGGGCACGCGGCTGGGCACGGGCTGAAGCTCAGCCGAGCGAGGCGCGGACTCGTTCCGCCAGGGCGGGGGCGCAGATGAGCAGGTCGGGAAGGTTGGTGTCGGCCTGGTTGTAGACCAGCGCCGCCCCGTCGAGGCGGGTGGCGTTGAAGCCCCCTGCCAGCGCCACTGCCGCCGGCGCGCAATTGTCCCATTCGTGCTGGCCGCCGGCGTGGAGATAGATGTCGCCCTGGCCGAGCAGCACGGCAGCCGCCTTGGCGCCGGCCGAGCCCATCGGCACCAGCTCGGCGCCGAGCGCGGCGGCGACCCGCTCCGCCAGCGCCGGCGGGCGGGTGCGGCTGACGAGCAGGCGGAGCGGGCCGTTTGGCACCGCGGCTGGACGCGGCGGCGCGTCGGAACGGAGCACCAGGCCCTGCGCCGGCAGCGCGACGGCGCCCGCGGTCGGGCGACCGCCGACCGTCAGCGCCACATGCACGGCCCAGTCGGCGCGGCCCTCGACATATTCGCGGGTGCCGTCCAGCGGATCGACGATCCACACCCGCTCCTTCGCCAGCCGCTCGACGGTGTCGACGCTCTCTTCGGAGAGAAGGCCGTCCTCGGGCCGGTGCATCGCCAGGCCGGCAAGGATGAACTGGTTGGCGAGCTTGTCGCCGGCGACCCCGAGCGGCGGTCCTTCGAGCACGCCGCCGGCGCGGATCGCCAGCGCGATATTCCCGGCCGCTTGCGCGAGCGCGGCGGCGAGCTCGGCGTCGGTCATCGGCTCAACGCCTCGATGATCAGGTCGGCGGCCGCTTCGGCCGACAGGGCCGTGGTGTCGATCCGGATTTCGGCATTCTCCGGCGGCTCATAGGGGCTGTCGATGCCGGTGAAGTTGGCGAGCTCACCCCGCCGCGCCTTCCTGTACAGCCCCTTGGTGTCGCGCTGCTCGGCCTCTTCGAGCGGTGTGTCGACGAACACCTCGATGAATTCGCCCGCGGGCATCATCGCGCGCACCATCCGCCGCTCGGCGCGGAACGGCGAGATGAAGGCGCACAGCACGATCAGCCCCGCATCGGCCATCAGCCGAGCGACCTCGCCGACCCGGCGAACGTTCTCGACCCGGTCGGCGTCGGTGAAGCCCAGATCCCTGCTGAGGCCGTGGCGGACGTTGTCGCCGTCGAGCAGGAAGGTATGGCGGCCGGCGGCGTGCAGCTTCTTTTCGACGAGGTTGGCGATCGTCGACTTGCCCGCGCCCGACAGGCCGGTGAACCAGATCACCCGCGGCGTCTGCCCCTTGAGCGCCGCGTGCGCCGCGCGGTTGACCTCGAGGTGCTGCCAGTGGACGTTGTGGGCGCGGCGGAGCGCGAAGTGGATCATGCCCGCGCCCGCAGTCGCGTTGCTGATCCGGTCGATCAGGATGAAGCCGCCGAGGTCGCGATTCTCCTCATAGGGCGCGAAGACGATCGGCCGGTCGAGCGCGAGGTTGGCGACGCCGATGCCGTTCAGCTCCAGCGTCTTGGCGGCGATGTGCTCGAGAGTGTTGACGTTGACCTGGTATTTCAGCCCGGTGACGGTCGCGGCCACGGTGGCGGCGCCGATCTTGAGCCAGTAGGAGCGGCCGGGCAGCATCGGCTCTTCGTCCATCCAGACCAGGGTGGCTTCGAACTGGTCGGCGGTCCCGGGCGGATCGTCCGCCGCCGCGATCATATCGCCGCGCGAGCAATCGACCTCATCGGCAAGGGTGACGGTGATCGCCTGCCCCGCCGCTGCCTCGGCGAGATCGCCGTCGAAGCCGGCGATCCGGCCGATGCGGGTGGAGCGGCCGGAGGGGAGGATCCGCACGGCATCGCCCGGTCGAACGCTGCCGCCGGCGACGGTGCCGCTGAAGCCGCGGAAATCGGTGGTCCGGTTGACCCATTGCACCGGCATCCGGAACGGCGCCTGCGCCGGCGCGGCCGCCTGCGGCTCGATCGTCTCCAGCAGGTCGAGCAGGGTAGGGCCCTTGTACCAGGGCATCGCCTCCGACCGCGCCGCGACATTGTCGCCGTTGAGCGCCGACACCGGGATCGCGGCCACGCTCGTCAGCCCGATCTGCGCCGCGAATTCGCGCACCTCGCCGTCGATCGCTCGGAACACGGCTTCTTCGTGGCCCACGGCATCCATCTTGTTGACCGCGATCACCACGTCGCGGATGCCGATGAGCCGCGCCAGATAGGCGTGGCGGCGGGTCTGGGTGAGCACGCCCTTGCGCGCATCGAGCAGGATCACCGCGAGGTCGGCGGTGGAGGCGCCTGTCACCATGTTGCGCGTATACTGCTCGTGGCCCGGCGTGTCGGCGACGATGAAGCTGCGGCGCCCGGTCGCGAAATAGCGGTAGGCGACGTCGATGGTGATGCCCTGCTCGCGCTCGGCCGCGAGGCCGTCGACCAGCAGCGAGAAATCGAGCCCGGCGCCGCCGGTCCGGCGCGATTCCGCCTCCAGCGCCTCGATCTGGTCCTCGGGCAGCAGCCCGCCGTCGTAGAGCAGCCGCCCGATCAGGGTCGACTTGCCGTCGTCGACGCTGCCGCAGGTGATGAAGCGCAGCAGGCTCAGAAATAGCCCTCCTGC
This sequence comes from Allosphingosinicella sp., assembly GCA_036402575.1. Lineage (GTDB taxonomy): Bacteria > Pseudomonadota > Alphaproteobacteria > Sphingomonadales > Sphingomonadaceae > Allosphingosinicella. Next base: position 14,158 of record DASWSP010000029.1, read on the forward strand.
TTCTTCTTCTCCATGCTCGCCGCCTGGTCGCGGTCGATCGCTCGGCCGCGGCGCTCGGAGGTGGTGGCCGAGCGCATCTCCGCCAGGATCTCGGCCACCGAGGCGGCGCGGCTCTCGACGGCGCCGGTGAGCGGATAGCAGCCGAGGGTGCGGAAGCGGATCCAGCGCTCGACCGGCGCCTCGCCGGGAGGGAGCCGCATCCGATCGTCGTCGACCATCAGAATGAGGCCGTCGCGCTCCACCGTCGGCCGCGGCGCCGCGAAGTAGAGCGGCACCACCGCGATGCGTTCGCGCTCGATATACTGCCAGACGTCGAACTCGGTCCAGTTGGAGAGCGGGAAGATGCGGAAGCTCTCGCCGGGCGCCTTGCGGGCATTGTAGAGCCGCCACAGCTCGGGCCGCTGCTTCTTGGGGTCCCAGCGATGGCCGGCGGAGCGGAAGCTGAACACCCGCTCCTTGGCGCGGCTCTTCTCCTCGTCGCGCCGCGCCCCGCCCAACGCGGCGTCGAAGCCGTGGCTGTCGAGCGCCTGCTTCAGCCCCTGGGTCTTCCACAGGTCGGTGTGGAGCGGGCCGTGGTCGAAGGGGTTGATGCCGCGCGCCTCGGCTTCCGGGTTGCGGTGGACGATCAGCTCGATGCCCGCGGCGGCGGCCGCGCGCTCGCGCATCTCGTACATGGCCCGGAACTTCCAGCCGGTGTCGACATGGAGCAGGGGGAAGGGCGGCGGCGCCGGATGGAAGGCCTTGCGCGCGAGATGCAGCAGGACGGCGCTGTCCTTGCCCATCGAATAGAGCAGTACCGGCCGCTCGGTCTCGGCGGCGGCCTCGCGGAAGATGTGGATGCTCTCCGCCTCGAGCCGCTGGAGATGGGGGAGGATCGAAGCGTCGGCCGGCATCGCTTCCTCCTAGGACGAGCGCTGCAAGCCTGTACAGGGCCGGAGGTGAAGCCGATCACCGACCATGACGTTCAGGCGCGTGCTCCTTCCACGCCGGCGCCGACCGGATCATCGTCGCGCGCGTGCCTCGTGATCATGGAGAGTGGCCCCCGGCGCGGCTTGCGAGCGGGCGCCCGGGCTCCAGCGGCCGCGTTGACAGGCGCGGCCCCTTCCGCCAAGGAGCCGCCTTTCCACGCGCCGGACAGGTGGCCGAGTGGTTAAAGGCAGCAGACTGTAAATCTGCCCGGGTTTCCCGTACGCTGGTTCGAATCCAGCCCTGTCCACCATCCCGCGGGTCAGGCAGCGAAGGCCGGACTGCGGCGGCGCGAGGCGCGGCGCTATCCCTAACGTCGTTTTTGCCTGATCGGCCGGCTTATGGCCTGCGGATCACGACGTGCGGGCGCTGCGACATGGCGGCGTCGACGGTCTCGAAGGTGTTGGCCAATTGCTGCCCGACGTCGCGGGCGGCGCCGGCCATGGCGAGCGAGATGAGGGCGACCAGCAGGCCGTATTCGATCGCCGCGGCGCCCTTTTGGTCGCGGAGGAGTTGCTTGAGCTTCGTCATTCCAGCTTCCCGAATTGCATCGACAGGCCGGCATCTGGCCGAAGCCGATCGCCGCGGGCAACCCTTGAACGGCCGCCGGATTGGCACAGTCCACAACAGGGACACAGCGACGCAAATCGTGAACGACGCGCTGGGAGGACGGATTGCCGGCGATCCGCGCTTTTGCGGGCCCGCTGGACAAGTTTCAGGGATTGCGGCAGGGAACGGCCGGCCGGCGGGTATAGCTCAATGGTAGAGCACTAGCCTTCCAAGCTTGTGACGCGGGTTCGATTCCCGCTACCCGCTCCAGCCTCAGGCGCTTCCGCCCGCGCGCCGCATCCGCTGCTCCTCGTCGCCGCGAAGCCAGCGCATCAGCTCGTGGAACGGGATAACCTGGTTGAACGAGATGCCGCACACGCCGCCATGGTACCAGCGCACGACGCCCTGGATCGACCGGAACCGCTCGGGCGTCAGCACCACCTCCTCGCCGGGCTGGAAGGCCTGGTCGGTCTCGACCTTCACCCCTCCCTGCGAGATGTCGCAGGTGCTGACCGCATAGGTGCGGGCGCCGATGCGCATCGTCGCAAGGCGGTCGACCTCCACCCGCGGCAGCCGCGGCCGCCAGCCCCTCGCCGATTCCGTCTGGACCGCGAGGATCTCCTCGACGTCGATCGGCTGGTCGAAGGTGATGCCGATATTGGCCTCGTCGACCCAGGCGACGACGCCCCAGATCGAGCCGTCGCCCTTGAGCTCGACCGCCGCCCGCTGGCCCACCGGGATGTCGGAATAGACGTGCGCCATCAGGCCGCCGCCGGAAATGTTGCGGATCAGGCAGAGCTCGCGGCGGCCGTCGATGATCAGCGCGCCGACGCGAAGGATCGTGAGGTGGCGTCCGTGGCGGCGCCGGTCGGGCTGCGGGGCCGATGTCGAAAAGGAGAAGGTGGTCTCCTCCAGGGCGTGTTGCATTCGAGCGTCCTCTTCGTCGCAGTCCGCCGCTCGTCGCCCCACCCGGCGCAGCGGCTTCGATGCAACTTTACGCTGTGGAAAGTTTAAGAAGACCTTACGCTGCGCTGCAGGGATTACGGCGTCTCCATTCGGGACGGGCGGCACGTGCAACAAGCCTTCACAGCTTGGCCACCCTTTTCCATTATCCCACTGGCCATGAACGCCGAAACCAGGATCGAGACCCTCACGCGCCGGGACCCGCGTCCGGCGTCGGCGGTCAGCACCGGCGTGGGGTTTGCCGGCCTCGCCGGGCTGGCGGCGTGGGCCGCGATCGCCCGCGTCTACGGCATGGAAGGACCGATGGCCTCGCTCGTGACGCTGCTCGCCTGCGGCGTGCCGATGGTGCTGTGGTCGCTGCTGGTCGACAAGGTGCACCGCAATCCCAGCACCGGCATCGACTGGGACGGCCCGCCGCGCCCGATCGCCGAGGCGATGGACTTCACCATGGTCAAGCTCTCCGGCCTGTGGGCGATGTGGGGCGTGATCGGCAGCCTCTATTGCATCGCCCGCTGGTACTGGGACGGCGCCTATCTGTTCGCGATGGAGGCGATGGCCTATGCCGCGCTGCCGATGCTCGTGCTGTCGGTGCCGTACGTGCTGTGGCTCGACCGGCGCCTCGTCGAGCCGCGCGACGGCGCCTGGCATTTCGGCCAATTGATCATCGGGCGGCGCGAGCGCGTCGACCGGGAGATCCTCTACGACTTCTTCCGCGCCTGGGCGGTGAAGGGCTTTTTCCTCGCCTTCATGATCTCGATCGTGCCGGGCAATTGGGCCGACACGATCCGGCCGGCCTTTGCGGACATCCTCGCCGATCCGGTCAACCTCGCGCGCTGGCTGATCGGGGTGATGTTCATGATCGACGTCAGCTTCGCGACGGTCGGCTACATGCTGACGATGAAGCCGCTCGACGCTCATATCCGATCGGCCAACCCCTATGCGTCGGGCTGGGTGGCGGCGCTGATCTGCTATCCGCCCTTCATCCTGATGGGTGGCGGCGGCCCGCTCGATTACCATCCCGGCACGGCCGACTGGAGCCACTGGCTCGACGGGCGCCCGCTGGCGCTGGCCGCGATCGGCTTCATCCTGGTCGCGCTGACCTTCATCTACGCCTGGGCGACGGTCGCCTTCGGCCTGCGCTTCTCCAACCTCACCCACCGCGGCATCCTCACCCACGGCCCCTATGCCTGGTCGAAGCACCCCGCCTACCTCTCGAAGAACCTGTTCTGGTGGTTCGCCTCGATGCCGTTCCTCGCGACCACCGGCAATCCGGTCGACATGATCCGCAACACGGTGATGCTGGCGATCGTCGCCGGCGTCTATTACTGGCGCGCCCGGACCGAGGAGCAGCATCTGCTCGCCGATCCCGCCTACCAGGAATATGCCGCCTGGATGGACCGCCACGGCCCGATCCCCCGCCTGGTCAAACGGCTGCGCGGCAAGCCGCCCGCGGCCGCGCCGGTGCCGGCGGAATAGCGGCGCCCGCGGACGTGTCATAAGGTTCACACCCTCAGGGGCGAAAAACCTTCCGCCGGCAAAGTGAGCGAAATTGCGCGGGTCGCGCCTGAAAATCCTTTGCTGCCAGTGCTGCAGCGTGGGCGCTCGAGCAGGGGGGAAGGAATCGCCATTCCAAGCTCATGCTGGACGGCAGGTGCTGTAGGAAAACGGATTCAGCGCCTTCCGCTCAGCGGCCGGGTGGTATCGCCCGCAGCTTGAAGTCCAGGATCTTCGTGCCATAGTCGCACTGGAACGAACGCCGGGCGCTGCCGTCCCCGACCGTCCCCCAGACGATGATCCTGCTCGGCGAGCGCTGCTCGACGTCGATGACGTGCACCGATCCATGTTGCGACGCATGGGCCTTGCACGCCTCCGCCGCTGCCGGCTGCAGATGCTCGTTGCTCTGCGGCGTGCCCCTCGCGCTTCGGGCCGCCATGCCGACGGCGCTCGCCGCGAGGCCGGCCATGCAGCCGCCGAGAACGGGCGCGCTCCCCGCCAGCAGGGACAAGACCAGCAGCCGCTTCATCCTTTTGAGCCTCCGTTGCCGCAGCAGTGACGTTACCTGCGAACGTTACGTTCCACGAGCACAATGGTGCCGCAGCGTCGATCACGCGCCGTCCGGCGGCAAGCGGCGCGAGGCCTGGACCCATGTCGGCCGGGACGAGTTCTGCAGGCGGAGGAGAGCAGGATGGAACGGCAGAGCGAGGTGACGAACAACGAAGCCGAAAGCCGCTACGAGCTGGTCGACGGGTCGGCGACGGCGATCGCGGCTTACAGGCTGGAGGGCGACACCGTCGTCTTCACCCATACCGAGGTTCCGCAGGCGCTCGAAGGCCGCGGCATCGGCAGCCGGCTGGTGGCCGGGGCGCTGGAGGACGTGCGCCGCCGCGGCCGCGGGGTGCGTCCGCTCTGCTCGTTCGTCCAGCGCTACATGGAGCGCCACCCGGACAGCCGGGATCTGCTCGCGGACTGAAAGCGGCGCGGTCGCCTAACGCTGCTCCCGCCTGAGCGCCGCCCGGGCCGCGTCCGCGATCGCCAGCGCAGCGGTTTGCGCCACGATTGCCGGCGCCGGGCCATAGCTGCCCTCCTGGTCGACCGTCACGGGCAGATCGGCCGCGTCGGTCGCGACCGGGAGGCTCAGTGGACGAACCGAGCCACCACGTCCCGATAGCTGCGGCTTACCTTCACCTGGCTCCCCGAATCCAGCACCAGGAAGCATTCGCCGTTGGTGTGCGGCTTCACCTGCCGCACCAGATCGAGGTTGACGATGGTCGAGCGGTGGACGCGCTGGAAGCGGCGGGGATCGAGCCGCTTCTCGAGGTCCTTCATCGTCTCGCGAAGGATCAGCGTGTTGTCGCCGGTGTAGATGCACATATAGTCGCCGGCCGCGTCGATCTTCTCGATCGTGTCGACATCGACGCGGAAGATCTGGCCGCGGTCCTTGATGTTGATCAGCTTCTCGTAACGGTTCGACGAATGGGCGTCTTCGACCCCCTCGACATCGACCGCCTCGGGCGCGACTTCGGCGAGCACTTCCTTCAGGCGCCCGACCTCCTCGACGCCGCGCTTCTCGGCCAGCCGCTGGCGGATGCGGTCGAGCGTGTCGGCGAGCCGGTCTTCCTCGACCGGCTTCATCAGATAGTCCATCGCCTGCGCTTCGAACGCCCGGATCGCATGGTCGCCATAAGCGGTCACGAACACGAACAAGGGCGGCTCCACCTCCATCAGCCCCTGGATCACCGAGAAGCCATCGAACCCCGGCATCTGGATGTCGAGGAAGACGAGATCCGGCTTGTGCGTCTTGATCGCCCGGATCGCCTCCCGCCCGTTCGAGCAGGTCTCGATGACGTCCACATCCTCGTGCTTCTGAAGGCGCAGCTGCAGGCCCTGAATGGCCAGCGGTTCATCGTCGACCAGGATCGTACGAATGGTCATTTCGTTTCCTCGGCTTTGAGCTGGTATGGAATTTCTATGATAACGCGAAACCCCCCGCGAATGTTCGTTTGAGTCTCAAAACGATGTCCGGCGCCATAGGCTTGCGCCAGACGGTCGCGAATATTCGCCAGTCCGACTCCGGTCGATTGCTCGGCCCGAACGGGGTATTGCGCGTCGGCGCCGGGGCCGGTGTCCGATACCGTGATCAGCACCGTATCGCCCGTTCGCCGGGCCTCGATTGCGATGTCGGCGCCTTCCTCCTGCGGGGTCACCGCATATTTGATCGCGTTCTCGACCAGGGGTTGGAGCAGAAGCGAGGGCAGCCGGGCAGGGGCGGCCGCGGGATCGATATGGAATTTGGGCCTAAGCCGCTCCTCGAAGCGCATCTTCTCGATCTCGAGGTAGAGCTTGAGCGTCTCCACCTCCTGCTCGACCGTCACCTGCCCCATCGGCTCGTTGACCAGCGTGTAGCGCAGGAACGAGGAAAGCCGCGACAGCATCGCGTTGGCCCGGTCGGTCTGCTTCAGCAGCACCAGCGTCGAGATGGAATTCAAGGTGTTGAACAGGAAGTGCGGGTTGAGCTGGTAGCGCAGCATCGCCAGCTGCGCCGAGCTCGCCTGGTGCTCGAGCCTGAGCAGCTGATCGGTCTGTTCCTCGAGCAGCAGATAGTAATTGATCCCGTAATAGAGTGCCGACCAGGCGGCGAGCAGCGAGAAGGTGAGCAGGATCGATCCCAGGAATTCGATCCCGGCCGGCCGCGCGCCCGGCCGCAGGAAAGTGGCGTAGCTCCACGTCTCGATCGCCGAGAAGCAGGCGGAGGCCACCAGCACCAGCAGGATCGAGCTTGCCCAGGTGATGATCGGCTTCAGCCTGATCAGCCGCCGGTAGGCGGCCGCCATCAGCAGGGTGATCGAATAGCCGGTGCCGGTCAGGAGCGCGGTGTGGATGACGAAGCTCCACCCCATGGCGTTGGCGATTCCGGACAGGGTGCGCAGCACGAAATAGCCGGCCCAGCCCGCCGACTGGAGGATCCAGAACGCCCGGTTCTTGTCGTCGAAGAAAGGCTGCTGCTGAAGGCGCAGCGGGCCCTGCATCTTGGCCGGAGGGACCGCCGCCGCGGCAGCCGCGGCAGCCGCCGGGGCTGCCGCCTGGGCGGGCGCGGGTGCGGTCAGGTTGATCGGTTCAGTCGCCACCGGCTTTCGCTTTACCCGGCAAAACCAGCATCGACCAGTCGCCCGAATCAGCGACATGCGCCGCCACCGCCCGCCGCACGTCCTCGGCCGTCATGGCGCGGTAATGGGCGAGATAGTTGCGGGTATGGTCGATCAATTCGGGCTCGGTCGTCCAGTTTTCCATCGCCGTCAGCCAGTAGCCGTTGGTCCTGAGCCGCCGCTCGATGCCGCTGACGATCGGGTTATGCGCCCGAGCGAACTCGTCGTCGGCGGCGGGCCTGGCCGCCATTTCGGCAATGATCTCGCGCGCGATCCGGAAGAAGGTGTCGGCGCTCTCCGGCCGGATCTCGGCCGCGGCGTAGAAGATGCCCCAGCCCGGCAGCTCCTCTGACGTGCTCGACGCGGCGTTCGGCGCATAGGTCGCGCCCTCGGCCTCGCGCAGCCGCTCGAACAGCCGCACCTCGAAGATGTTGGCGGCGAGGCTGAGCGCCCGGCGCTCGAGGATCCGGCCGGTCCCGCCGAACGTCGTCCAGCCGATCAGCGCATAGGCCTGCGCCTGGTCGCCTTCATGGGTGAAGACCCTGGGCTTCGGGTCCGGCGCGGGCGGCTGGGTGCGGCGCAGCGCCTCCGGGACCGGCGCCGGCGCGCGCTTCGGCAGCGCGGCCACCGTCCTCTTCATCGCGTTGACCGCCGTTTCCAGGTCGACGTCGCCGACGATGATCGCCTCGACCGGGCCGGCGGCCAGCAGCGGCTCGAAGAAGTTCCTGAACTGATCGAGGTTCGCGGCGGCGATCTCCGCTTTCTCGGTCGGCGTCCAGCGCGGATCGCCGCTCCGGGTGAAGCCCGAGAATTCGCGCGCCGCCCGAGCGGAGGCCGACGAGAAGCTGAGATCGTAGCTGTCGAGCGCGCCCGCCTTGAAGCGCTGCAGCAGCGCGCCGTCCCAGCGCGGGTAGGCCAGCTTGGTGGCGAGCAGGCGAAGCTGGTCGGGCAGGTCCTTGCCGGTGGTGGTCCCGCCGAGCACGAACGCATCGTCCGAGATCCCGAAGCTGAGGTTCATCCGCCGCCCGGTCAGCAACCGCTCGATGCCGTCGAGGTCGAGGTCGGCCAGCCCGGAGGGCCCGACGATCCCGGCCAGCCAGGCGGGGGTCCGGCGGTCGGTGGGGAGCCCCACCGAGCCGCCGCCGAAGCGCAGCCTGACCTGGACCGATCCCTTTTCGAACTCGGTCTGCTTGAAGGTGAGGGTGGAGCCGTTGTCGAAGCGCACGATGGTGACGCCCAGGTCCTCGATCCGCTGCCGCGACACCTCGCGGCCCGGCCGGCCAAGCGGGGGCAGGCTGTCCATGCTGACCTTCCGCTCGGCCTGGCGCACGGCGGGAGCGGCCTTCTCGGCCGCCGCGAACGCCGCCGCCACGGCCGGCAGCCCGCCCTCGATCGGCTGGGGCGAGAGCAGCATCAGCCGCGGCCCTTCGCCCTTGAACAGGTCGCGCATCGCCGCTCCGACAAGCTGCGGAGTCATCTGCGGCGCGAGCTGGTCGATGATCCTGAGCGAGGTCTCCGCATCGGCGACGACGTCGGCGTCGTTGACCGCGGCGACCAGTTGCTGTGCCCGCTGCTGCGAGCGCGCCGTCCGTTCGCCCTCAAGCGCCGAGGTCGCGGCGGTGCGCACGTTCTGGAGCTCGCGGTCGATCTCCGTCTCGCTCGGCGGAGTCGCCACCGCGTCGCTGATGATCGCGAACGCGTCCGCGAGCGCCTCCCGCCACTTGCCGTCGCGCGCCGCTACCGAAAGCTGCGTCGAATCGGCGATGTTGACGGCGCGGCCGGCCGCCACGCCGGCGCTGACATAGGCCGCGTCCGAGCGCGCCTTCGCCTCTAGCCGGCGGTTGACGATTCGGGCGCCGAGCGCCCGGGCGACGTCTTCCTTCTCGCGGGCCAGCGTGTGCGGCTTGGCCTCGAACGGCCGGAGCCACAGGATCGACGCAGCATAGGGCGCGCCCGGGTAAGCGAGCGCGCCGACGCGTTCGGAGCGCTTGGCGATGCTGCCGTAATCCGGCTCCCTGGGCGCCGGTCCGCTCGGCTGCCAGTCGCCGAAACGCTTGGCGATCAGCGCCTCCATCATCGCCGGATCGGCGTCCCCGACCATGATCACGGTGGTTCGGTCCGGCCGGTACCAACGCTCGTAGAAGGCGCGCAGCCCTTCGGAGGTGGCGGCCCGAAGCGTCGGCTCGGTGCCGATGGGCTCGCGCGTCGCGAAGCGCAGCCCGCCGTAGAAAAGCGGCAGGCTCGCCTCCATCAGTCTGGCGGTGAGCTCGGGCCGGCGCCCCCGTTCCTGAAGCACGATCTTGCGCTCCGCCTCGACCGCGGCTGGATCGAACAGCGCCGTGTCGACCATCTCGGAAAGGACGTGGAGGCTCCGATCGAGCTTGGCCTGGTCGGCATTGGGCAGATCGAGCTGGTAGATGGTCTGGGTGGGGCCGGTGGAGGCGTTGGTATCGCTGCCGAAGCTCGCCCCCAGCGTCTGCCAGATATACCGCCCCTCGCGGTCGCCGAAGCTCTTCGATCCGCGGAAGGCGAGATGCTCGACGAGATGCGCCCAGCCGCGTTCCTGGTCCTCCTCGTGAAGCGATCCGGTGGCGATCCTGAGCCGGATCGACACCTGCCCGGCCGGCTGCGCGTTGCGCCGGACCGCATAGCGCACCCCGTTGGGCAGGCTCCCGAACTGCCACTGGGGATCGGGCGGGATGTCGCTCCCCCGGTAGAACCACGCCGTATCGCCCGCCGCCTGGAGCGGCGCGGCGAGGAGCAGGACGAAAGCAAGCAAGAAGCCGCGGAGGAGGATCATGGGTTACGGTTCACCTGCAACTTCACCTGGATACAGGGAGACTTGCCGCCGCCGCCATTGGGCGAGGAGGCAGGCAATTTCCATCCCGTTACCGGAAGGAAGAGAGCCCTCTCTCCCCCGCCGTCGGTTGACTCCTGATGAATAGGGTAGGAACATAACAGGAACAACCGAGTCTCGAGTCGCATGCCAAATCGATCTTCTTCCCGTGCCGAACGCCTCGACGCCCTGCGCGCCGAGGTGCGGGCGATCGAGTCGGCGGGGCGGGGGGCGGCGCAGGAATGCCTGCCTTTCGGCGCCGAGGCAATCGACCGGCGGCTGGCGGGGGGCGGCCTGGCCGTATCCGCATTGCACGAAGCCGCCGGCGTCGGCCCGGACCTCGGCGACGATGCCGCCGCGACCTTGTTCATCGCCGGCATCGCCGCGCGCCTTTCCGGCACCGTCATCTGGGCGTTCTGCCGCCGCGACCTGTTCGCGCCGGGGCTCGCTCTGGCCGGCCTCGGCCCCGACCGGATCATCTACGCCGAATGCGGCACCGACGATGATGTGCTGGCGGTGATGGAGGAGGGGCTGCGCCACGGCGGCCTTGCGGCGGTGGTGGGCGAGGTGGGCCGCGCCGCGATGGTCTCCACCCGCCGCCTCCAGCTCGCCGCCGAGGAGGGGGGGACGATGGCGCTGATGCTGAAGCGCTGGAAGCGTGCCGATCCGCTCGCCGAGCCGTCCTCGGCGATGACGCGCTGGCGGATCGGCCGCGCCCCTTCCACGCCGCTGCCGGTGGAGGGTGTCGGACGCCCCCGCTGGCATCTCGACCTCGTCCGCCAGCGCGGCGGCGAACCGTTCACCTTGATCATGGAGGCATGCGATGCGCAGGGTCGCCTCGCTCTACCTGCCCTACCTCGCGATCGACCGGATCAGGCGGATCGAAGCGAGGGCCGGCGGGCGGCTTAGCCCCGACAATGGGACCTCGTCAGCCCTCCCCTTCGATGGAGGAGGGTTGAGGGGTGCCGTAACCGGAAGCGCACCATCCTTCATTGACTCCACCCCTCCCCAACCCCTCCCTATCGAGGGGAGGGGCTTGGAAGAAGGCGACCGCATCGGCTCCTGCTCCTGCCCCCGCGGCGGCCACTGGCGTCCCGGCGCGCGTTGGGCACGCGAGCAGAGGCAGGCGCGGATCGACGCGCTTCCCGCCCATCAGCGCCCCTCGATGCGCGAGCTCGGCCGCCGCAGCGAGCCCGCCAAAGCGCCGTTCCGCAAGACGGAGGAAGTCCGTCCGCCCGGCGCCAGCGGGTCTCACAGCCTGAACATGCCCCTGGTGACCGTGCACCGCGTCGGCCAGCGGATCGAGATCGCCGCCGCCTGTCCGGCCGCCCTGGCGCTCGGCCTCAACCCCGGCATGCCGCTGACCCAGGCCCGGATCCTCGTTCCGGGACTGGATGTCCGCGATGCGGAGCATGAAGCCGATGCCGCCTTTCTCCGCAGCCTCGCCTCGTTCGCGGCCCGCCGATGGACTCCGGGGGCCGCCGTCGCCGATCCCGCCAGCCTGTTCCTCGATCTAAGCGGAGTGGCGCATCTGCACGGCGGCGAGCGGCGGATGTGCGAGCGGATCATCGCCTTCTGCGCACGGCTGGGCCTCGCCGCCCGGATCGCGGTCGCCGGCACCTACGGCGCCGCCCACGCGCTGGTGCGCCGCTTGGGCGATCCGGTCACCCTTTGCGCTTCCGGCCAAGAGGCCGAAGCGATCGCACCGCTCCCGCTCGAAACGCTCCGGCTGGGGGAAAACGCCCTTAGCGCCGCCCATCGTCTCGGCATCGTTTCGATCGGCGAGCTGATCGCGATGCCGCGCGGCCCCCTCAACCGCCGCTTCGGTCAGAGCCTTCTTGTTCGGCTCGACCAGGCGCTCGGGCGCTCGGCCGAGCCCTTCGACCCGATCGTTCCCGAGGAGCCGCCCAGCGTCACGCTGCGCATGATCGAGCCCGTCTCGACCGCCGAAGCGATCGAACTGGTGCTCGGCGACCTGATGGCCAGGCTCATCGTCCTGCTCGAACGACAGGGACTTGCGGCCCGCAGGCTCAGCCTGATTTGCGACCGGATCGACGGCCAGGCCCGGAAGGCGGGAATAGGCACCGCTCGAGCGACCCGCGACGGCCGCCACCTCCTCCACCTTCTGCGAATGAAGATCGAGACGATCGACCCCGGCTTCGGAATCGAGGCGATGCACCTCGTCGCCGAACGCTGCGAGCCCCTGGGGCCGCAGCCGATCGAGCACGAGCTGACCGACGTGCCGCCGGCGGACATCGTGCCTTTGGTCGACCGCCTGGCCGGCCGCATCGGGGCAGGCCGCCTGTTCCGCTGGAGCGCGGTCGAGAGCGACGTTCCGGAACGAAGCTGCCGCCGCGTCGGACCGCTCGATCAAGTGTCCGGCTGGCCCGAATGGCCGCGCCCGATCCGCCTCCTTTCGCCGCCCGAGCGGGTGGAGAAGGTGGTCGCCCTGCTTCCGGACGGGGCGCCGCGCCGCTTTACGTGGCGGGGCCGGCCGCACCTCGTCCGCCGCGCCGACGGGCCGGAGCGGATCCATGGCGAATGGTGGAAGCGCAGCGGCGAGGCCGATGCGGTGCGCGATTATTTCCAGGTCGAGGACGAGGAAGGCGGCCGCTTCTGGCTCTACCGCCGCGGCGACGGCATCGATTCCCGCACCGGCGATCTCAGCTGGTGGCTTCAGGGGGCGTTCGGATGACCTATGTCGAGCTCCAGGTTGCGACCCATTTCAGCTTTCTGCGCGGAGTCTCCAGCCCGGAAGAGCTGTTCTCCGCGGCCGCCCTGCTCGGCTATTCCGCGCTCGGCATCACCGATCGCAACACGGTCGGCGGCCTGGTTCGCGCGCTCCGCGGCGCGGAGACGACCGGCGTCAGGCTGGTAGCGGGGTGCCGGCTGGACCTGATGGACGGCACTTCGCTGCTGGCCTGGCCGGAGAACCGCGCCGGCTGGTCGCGCCTCACGCGCCTTCTCACCGAAGGGAAGAAGCGCGCCATCCCCCAGAAGGGAGAGAAGGGACAATGCTTCCTCCATTGGGAGGATGTCGCCGCCTGGTCGGACGATCTCGTCGCGGCGCTTCTTCCCGACCAGGCGAATGAAGTGGCACAGACCGCCTTGGCGCAGATGGCCGACATCTTCGGCAGCCGGGCGCACTTGGCGCTGAGCTATCGCCGCCGCCCCGGCGACAAGCTTCGGCTTCACGAGCTGGATCGGCTCGCCCGCAGCTACGGCGTGCGCGGCCTGGCGACCGGCGACATCCTCTATGACTCGCCGGACAAGCGGATGTTGCAGGACGTGGTCACCGCGATCCGCGAGCATTGCACGATCGACGATCTCGGCTTCCGCCGCGAACTTCATGCCGACCGGCACCTCAAGAGCGTCGCCGAAATGGAGCGCCGCTTCGCCGCCTATCCCGATGCGGTCCGCGCCACCGCGGACCTTGCCGAGCGCTGCACCTTCTCGCTTCGCGAGCTCAGCTACCAATATCCCGACGAGATCGTGATGACGGCGCAAACGCCTCAGCAGGCGCTGGAGCGGCTGACGAGGGCGGCGATCGAAACCAAGATCCCCGCCGCGCCCAACCTGAGGCCAGGCACGTCGCCCAAGGACTATCGGAATCTTCTGGAAAAGGAGCTCGGCCTCGTCGCCGGCTGGGGCTACGCGCCCTATTTCCTCACGGTGAATTCGATCGTGGCCTACGCGCGAAGCCAGGGCATCTTGTGCCAGGGCCGCGGCTCGGCGGCCAATTCGATGATCTGCTACGTGCTCGAAATCACCTCGATCGATCCGGTCCAGCACGGCCTGCTGTTCGAACGCTTCCTTTCGGAAAGCCGCAAGGAGCCGCCCGACATCGACGTCGATTTCGAGCACGATCGGCGCGAGGAGGTGATCCAGTGGATCTACGAGACTTACGGCCACTCCCATGCGGCGCTGACGGCGGTGGTGAGCCGCTACCGCACCCGCGGCGCGATCCGCGAGGTGGGCAAGGCGCTGGGCCTTCCGGAGGATGTGACCGGCGCGCTTTCCGGGCAGATCTGGGGCTGGTCGAGCGAGGGCGTGCAGCAGCGCCACGTCGAGGAGCTGAACCTCGACCTTCGCGATCCCCGGTTGGCGCTCGCGATCGATCTCTCCCGCCGGCTGATCGGCACGCCGCGGCACCTGGGCACCCATCCCGGCGGCTTCGTGCTGACCAAGGACCGGCTCGACGACCTGGTCCCGATCGAGCCCGCGGCGATGGCGGATCGCCGAGTCATCGAATGGGAAAAGGACGATATCGAGGAGCTCAAGTTCATGAAGGTCGACGTGCTCGGCGTCGGCATGCTGGGGTGCATGCGCCGCGCCTTCGATCTGCTTGACGAGCATAAGGGCAAGCGCCTCGACCTGGCCTCTCCCGAGATGCAGGAGGATGACGAGGCGACCTTCGACATGATCTGCCAGGCCGACACGATCGGTACCTTCCAGATCGAAAGCCGGGCGCAGATGAGCATGCTGCCGCGCCTTCGCCCGCGCGAATTCTACGACATCGTCATCCAGGTCGCGATCGTTCGCCCCGGCCCGATCCAGGGCAACATGGTCCATCCCTATCTTCGGCGGCGCGAGGGGAAGGAGGAGCCCGAATATCCCAAGCCGGAGCTTGAAGAGGTCCTTAAGAAGACCCTGGGAGTCCCGCTCTTCCAGGAACAGGCGATGAAGGTGGCGATCGTCGGCGCGGGCTTCACGCCGGCCGAAGCCGATGAGCTTCGCCGATCCATGGCCACCTTCAAGGCGACGGGCGGAGTCACGAAGTTCCGCGACAAGATGGTGGGCGGAATGATCGAGCGCGGTTACCGACGCGATTTCGCCGAACGCACCTTCAAGCAGATCGAAGGCTTCGGAAGCTACGGCTTTCCCGAAAGCCACGCCGCCAGCTTCGCCAAGATCGCTTATGCCTCGGCCTGGATGAAATGCCATCATCCGGACGTCTTCTGCGCCGCCTTGCTCAACGCCCAGCCGATGGGCTTCTACCAGCCCGCGCAGATCGTTCGGGACGCGCAGGCGCATGATGTCGAGGTTCGGCCGGTGTGCATCAACCAGAGCCGCTGGGATTGCACGATCGAGCAGGGGGAGGGGCTGCTCCCGCTGCGTTTGGGCCTGCGGATGGTGCGCGGCCTTTCCAACGACCATGCCGGGAAGATCATCGCGGTTCGCGGCGATGATCCCTTCGCTTCTATCGAGGATGTTTGGCGCCGCTCGGGCGTGCCGGCGGCGGCGCTGGAGAAGCTTGCCGATGCCGACGCTTTCGCCGGCTTGGGCTTAGACCGGCGGCAGGCGCTTTGGCGGGTGCGCGGCCTCGGCGAGAAGCCGCTTCCGCTTTTCGCCGCGATCCATGAGGCACGCGAACCCCAAGTAGAGCTGACGCCGATGGCGGCCGGCCGCGAGGTGGTCGAGGATTATCGCACCGTCCAGCTCTCGCTTCGGGCGCATCCGCTGAGCTTCCTGCGCGAAACGCTCGGCCGGCGCGGGATCATCGCGTGCGCGGAGCTCGCCCGGGTCAGGGACGGGAGCAAGGTCGAGGTGGCCGGAATCGTCCTCATCCGCCAGAAGCCCGGCCAGGGGAAGGTCACCTTCCTGACGATCGAGGACGAGACCGGGATCGCCAACGCGATCCTGTGGCAGCGCGTGTTCGACGCGCACCGGCGCATTTCGATGTCGGTCCCGATGGTCGGGGTCAAGGGAACGGTCCAGCGCGAAGGCGCGGTCATCCACATCATCGCCGACCGGCTGGAAGACTATACCCCCTTGCTCCACTCGGTCGGCGAGATGCAGTTCCCGCACCGCGCCGGCGGCGGCGGGCCCGATCGCGGCGAGCCCGAATGGGAGCGCCGGCAGCGCGAGCGGCACGGCACCCCGGCCCCTGCCGGCGGGGGGCCGCAGGAGGTTATCCGCGTGAAAACCAGAGACTTTCATTGAGCGGGAACGGCTTTTGGACAGGCTGGGCGCCTCAGGCTAGAGGAGCCAGCCATGCGTAAACTCCGTGCTTTGTTCGCCGCCGCCGCCGCCGCCGCCGCCGTTGCCGCCGCCGCCCCCGCTTCGGCCAAGCCGCCGCGCGAGCAGTCGCCGGTCCCGCGCGACCTCCTCGCCGGCCTCGACTTCGACCTTTCGGACGCACGCGCGGTCGCCGCGGCCGAAGCCCACCCGCTCGGCTCGCTGCAGAATCCGGTGCGGGTCGGCGGGCCGGAGGGCGAACGCGCCTATCTCGCCCGGCTGCGCTGCGCCGACGGCTCGGCGCCGCGAATCGGCAGCCGCGGCCCGGCCGGGGTCGGCGCCTATGGCAGCATCGTCTCGGCCTACCGGATCGATTGCGGCGCCGCGGCGCCCGGCGCGGCCCAGGTGGTGATGGACATGTACCACAGCGAGCACGCGGAACGGCGCGCGCCCGCCGGCTTCATCTTCCGCTAGGCTCTTTCCGCCGCCTCCTGCGACCGGTTGGCCGTGGCGCCGGATCGAGCCGGCGGCCGTGCCGTTGATCCGGCCAAGGCGCGCCCCGGCGTACATGAACGGCAGGCGACAGGCCGGTTCAGCATCGGCTCACTCGGCTCCGCTAAAAAGCCAGACAAGCCCGCGACTTACGGGGCGCTTTTAGGAGGTCTGCAATGAAGAAGCTTTCGAAGATCCTGACCGGCGCCGCCGCTGCGGCCGCAGTCACCGTCACCGCCGCGGCCCCCGCCGAGGCCCAGTATCGTTATCGCGATCGCGATCGCGGCGGCATCGATGCGGGCGACATCCTGACCGGCGTCGCCATCGTCGGCGGCATCGCCGCGGCGGCCGGGGCGCTCTCCAGCGTTGCCCGCGGCGCCTACGACACCGGCTACTACCGCCATGGCAACGGCTACGGTTACGGCAACGGCTATGGCGGCAACGGCTATGGCTACGGCAATGGCTACGGCTACAACAACTACCGCTACGGCAGCGGCGAGCAGGCCGCGGTCAGCGCCTGCGGCTACCAGGCCCAGCGCTACGGCCAGGGCCAGGTCAGCATCACCGACGTCGACCGCAAGGGCAGCCGGAGCTTCCGGGTCCACGGCATCATCGACGGCAACAACCGCGGCGGCTACTACAATCGCGGCTACGGTTACGACCGCTACGACCGCTACGGCGAGGGTGTCCGGTTCAGCTGCACCGCCCGCTATGACGGCCGGGTGACCGACTTCGACACCCGCCGCCTCTAAGCGGCCGTCCAAACGGGCTTGCGCGCCGGAGCGATCCGGCGCGCAACCTGTTTCGGGCTAGGCGCGGCCGCCGACGCTTCGGGCCAGGCCTTCGACGATCGTGGTCCAGCCCTCACGGGTCCTTTCCTCATAATCCGCCCACCCGGCATCCATCTCGTGCACCAAGTTAAGGCGCGAGCCATCGTCCTCCGGGACGAGGGTGACGGCGACGCGCGTCGTGCCGCTGCCGCGCACCGCGGCGAAGGTGAAGACGAGCCGGCGGGGCCGGTCGATTTCGAGATATTCGCCGAAATGCTCGGCAAGCTCGCCGCCGCGGCGCTCGTCGATCTGGAAGCGGCCGCCGACGCGCGCGTCGATCTCCACCCGCTCCATCACGCCGTCCGGAGTCGCGAACAGCCATCGCCCGGCGCTTGCCGGATCGAGCCAGGCCTCGAACACCCGCTCCGGCGGCGCCGCGATATACCGCTCGACCGTGACGGCGATCGGCTCCGCCATCAGGCCGTCTCCACCAGCCCGGCCGCGACCTGCTCGAGCTGGGCGGCGCAGGTGCCCCAGCCTTCGTGGAAGCCCATCCTGGCATGGGCCTCGCGGTCGGCTTCGTTGCGGTGGATCGCCACGGCCCGGTAGCGGGTCTTGCCGTCGCCGGCGTCCTCCAGGCTCATGATCGCGGTGAAGGGAAAGCCGCCGCAATCCTCGACCGTCTCGACCGGCCGGAAGCCGGGGCCGAGCGCGCTGGTCCAGACGAGCTTCTCGCCCTCGACGATTTGAAGAACGCAGCCGGCGCCGCCGGCGCCGGTGTCGAAGCCGTCCGGCCCGGTCATGCGCAGGCGGAAGATGCCGCCGGGGCGAAGGTCGATCTCGATATCCGTCGTCTGATAGGGTCGCGGCGCCCACCATTTCCTGAGATGCTCGGGCGTCGTCAGCGCCTTCCAGACGAGGTCGCGCGGCGCGTCCATGACTCGTTCGAGCACGAGGTCGTTGGCTTCAGCCATCGTCATTCTCCCTGGCCTGGATCGTTTCGAGATAGTCTTCGAGTCGGTCGAGGCGGCCCTCCCAGAGCGCGCGCTGCTCGGCCATCCAGCCTTCGGCCGCGGCGAGCGCCTCCGGCTCGATCCGGCAGGTGCGCACCCGGCCCTTTTTCTCGCTGCGCACGAGACCGCTCGCCTCGAGCATCTGGAGGTGCTGCATCACCGCCGGAAGCGACATCCGGAAAGGCTTCGCAAGCTCGCTCACCGAAGCCGGGGCGCGGCTGAGCCGGGCGAGCATGCCGCGGCGGGTGGGGTCGGCGAGCGCCTGGAAGGCGAGATCAAGGCGCGCCGATCCGTTAAGCATGTACCTAACTAACGGGCCGTCACGTCTTGGGCAACGGAAACTTTAGCGAACGCCTAACTTTACAGCGCGCAAGCCGGTTCCTATCGCCCGGGCCATGACGATCCAGCCCAGCGATTCCATCCTCATCGTCGATTTCGGCAGCCAGGTGACCCAGCTGATCGCGCGCCGGGTGCGCGAGGCGGGGGTGTACAGCGAGATCGTTCCGTTCAACAGCGCCGACGCGGCGTTCGAGCGGCTCAAGCCGAAGGGCATCATCCTGTCCGGCGGGCCTTCGTCGGTGATGTGGGACGACAGCCCGCGCGCGCCGGCGCATTTCTTCGACGCCGGCCTGCCGATCCTGGCGATCTGCTACGGCCAGCAGACGATGGCACATCAGCTGGGCGGGCGGGTGGCGCCGTCGGAAAGCCGCGAGTTCGGACGCGCCTTCATCGAGGTGGTGAGCGACAGCGCGCTGTTCGACGGGCTGTGGAAGCCGGGCGAGCTCCACCAGGTGTGGATGAGCCACGGCGACCGGGTGGAGGCTTTGCCCGAGGGCTTCAGCGTGGCCGCCCGTTCCGAAGGCGCGCCTTATGCGGTGGCGACCGACGAGGCGCGGCGCTTCTACAGCCTGATGTTCCACCCGGAGGTCGTTCACACGCCCGACGGCGGCAAGCTGCTGGCCAATTTCGTGCGGCACGTTTGCGGGCTTGCCGGCGACTGGACGATGGCCGAGTTCCGCGACACCAAGATCGCCGACATCCGCGCGCAGGTGGGGAAGGGGAGGGTGATCTGCGGCCTTTCGGGCGGCGTCGACAGCGCCGTCGCCGCGGTGCTGATCCACGAGGCGATCGGCGAGCAGCTCACCTGCGTGTTCGTCGACCACGGCCTGATGCGCCTGGGCGAGGCCGAGCAGGTCGTCAGCCTGTTCCGCAACCACTACAACATCCCGCTCGTCCATGTGGACGCCGAAGCCTTGTTCCTCGACGGCCTCGCCGGCCTCACCGACCCCGAGGCCAAGCGCAAGTTCATCGGCAAGACCTTCGTCGAGGTGTTCGAGGAGGAGGCGGGCAAGCTGGGCGGCGCCGACTTCCTGGCGCAGGGTACGCTGTACCCGGACGTGATCGAGAGCGTCAGTTTCACCGGCGGCCCTTCGGTGACGATCAAGAGCCACCACAATGTCGGCGGCCTGCCCGAGCGGATGAACATGAAGCTCGTCGAGCCGCTTCGCGAGCTGTTCAAGGACGAGGTGCGCGAGCTCGGCCGCGAGCTGGGGCTTCCGGACGCCTTCGTCGGGCGGCACCCGTTTCCGGGCCCGGGCCTCGCCATCCGCATCCCGGGGGAGGTCACCAAGGAGCGCTGCGACATCCTTCGCAAGGCCGACGCCGTCTATCTGGAGGAGATCCGCAACGCCGGCCTCTACGATGCGATCTGGCAGGCGTTCGCGGTGCTGCTCCCCGTCCGGACGGTCGGAGTGATGGGCGACCACCGCACCTACGACAGCGTCTGCGCCCTGCGCGCGGTCACCTCCACCGACGGCATGACGGCCGATATCTACCCGTTCGACGCCGCCTTCCTCAGCCGCGTCGCCACCCGCATCATCAACGAGGTCCGCGGCATCAATCGCGTGGTCTACGACTACACGTCCAAGCCGCCCGGGACGATCGAGTGGGAATGACCTGAGCGGCTTCTGACATCGCCGCTTCCCGTCTGCCCGCAACGGCCAACGGGCGCCCGGGCTCAGAACAGGCCGAGCGCCTCCACTTCCGCCTCGGCGAGCTCGAGGTCGAAGGTGCCGGCGAGGATGGCGCGGTAGTCGGCGGCGTCGGCCACCTGGCGGACCTGGGGGCGGTTGTCGCGGCTGACGGTGAGGGTGCGGTCGACCAGCGATGCATAGCCGTCGGGCAGGGCGCGGGAGGCGATGCGCAGCGTCGTGAAGCGACTGCCGGGGCGGGTGGCGGTCCAGTGGTTGCCGATCTCGAGGTCCGCGGGCCATATTCGGCCGAGGGTGAAGCTGTACTGGGGCGCCCAGCCGGCGCCGGAGTCGCGCTCCAGCATCCAGCCATGCTCGGCATCCTCGAGCAGGCGGTGGCGCGCCCCGTCGGGCGTGGCGACGGGGGCATTGGCGGCGAGCGGCATGGGCGGGGTGTAGCTGCCGCCGAACCCGGCATCGGCGATATGATCGGCGCCGCCGATCCGCACCAGGTTGAGCGTGTGGGTGCAGGGCGGCGTCCGCTCGGCCATCAGCCAGACTCGGGCGAGCAGGGGTCGCGCCTCGAAGCCGAGCGCGCCGAGCGCGGCGAGGAACAGCGCGTTCTGCTCGAAGCAATAGCCGCCGCGGCGGCGCTCGACGAGCTTGCCGAACAGCGCGTCGGGCGCGAGGTCGATCCCGCGGCCGAGCGGGATGTCGAGATTCTCGAAGGCGATGGCAAGGCGGTGGGCGCGCTGGACGGCGACGAGGCCTTCAAAGTCCGCCGCCGGCGCCTGATCGAGGCCGATCCGGCCGAGATAGGCGGCGAGCTGGTCGGGGCGCATGGCGCGCTCCTCGCGCGGCTCGGCGCGCCATGCAAGCGCGATCGGTTGCCGCGCCGCCGCGCCGCCCTATGAGGAACGCCGATGCGACTCCTCAAATGGACCGGCGCCGTGCTGCTGTTCGCCGTCATCGCGCTCGCGCTGGCGCCGACGGTGATCCCGCCCTTTCTCGACCGGATCTATTATCGCGGGCCGCCGAGCGGCCATTTCGACGGCGAGCGCTTCTTCAACCCCGGCCCGGCCGGCGATCCCCCGGCGGGGGCGCAGGCCGCCGGCCGCCGCGGCTTCATCACCCGCTTCCTGAGCGGCGACCGCGCCCGCTGGCCGGAACGCGTGCCGGTCCGCCAGACGACGCCGCCGGCCCGGGTCGAGGGGGATGAGATGCGAGTCACCTGGATCGGCCATGCCACGGTGCTGATCCAGGCGAACGGGCTCAACATCCTCACCGATCCGCTCTGGTCGGAGCGCGCCTCGCCCTTCTCCTTCCTCGGGCCCAAGCGGGTGCGGGCGCCGGGGGTGGCGTTCGACCGGCTCCCCAGGATCGACATCGTCCTCATCAGCCACAACCATTACGATCATATGGACATTGCCACGCTGAAGCGGCTGTGGCGGCGCGACCGGCCGCTGATCGTCACCAGCCTCGGCAATGACACGATCCTCAACGCGCGCGGCATCGAGGCGGTCGCGCTCGACTGGAACGGCGCGGTCACCCTGACCCACAAGGGCGCCGTGATCGAGCAGGGCCAGCCGCGCTGCGACCCCGATGGAGGCTGTCCCGGCGATCGCGCGACGGTGACGGTGGCGCGCAACCATCATTGGAGCTCGCGCTGGGGCGCGGACCGCAACCGCGCCTTGTGGTCGGCCTTTACGGTGCGGCTGCCCGGCGGAAACCTCTTCTACGCCGGCGACACCGGCTTCGGCGACGGCAGCTGGGTGAGCGAGGCGGCGGCGCAGGGACCGTACCGGCTGGCGATCATCCCGATCGGCGCCTACGAGCCGCGCGACTTCATGAAGACCAACCACATCAACCCGGAAGAGGCGGTGCGGATATTCGAGGCGCTGGATCCGGTCCAGGCGCTCGGCATCCATTGGGGCACCGTACAGCTGACCTTCGAGCCGATCGACGAGCCGCGCCAGCGGCTGGAGGCGCTGAAGCGGCAGCGGCGGATCGCGCCCGGCCGATTCATCGCCATCGAGGCCGGGCGGAGCTTCAGCGTGCCGGGTCTTCCGGCGCCCGCTGCCGGTTCGGATCCCCGCACGGACCAAGCCACGTTCCGCTGAGCCTGGCGGTCGTGGTCATCGGGGCGCCCGGAGTGCCGCTGTTGGTAGCGGTGGCATCGAGGGCGTAGCGGGTCGGCGTGTAGGTGCCGGCGAGCGCCAGCGTG
The DNA here is from genome assembly GCA_036402575.1 of Allosphingosinicella sp. Taxonomy (GTDB): domain Bacteria; phylum Pseudomonadota; class Alphaproteobacteria; order Sphingomonadales; family Sphingomonadaceae; genus Allosphingosinicella. The sequence continues at coordinate 36,542 of DASWSP010000029.1, forward strand.
ATCGTCCCAGGGGTCGCGGTGCAGCTCATCGTCGCGTCGAGCCGGCCGTTGGCCATGGCGAACCGGGTGTACTGGCATTCGCTGCCGTCGCCGCCCGCGAAGAAATTGGCGTCCGGGCGGCGCACCTCGTCGGTGGGGAGGCACTGGTCGAGCGCGCTCTCCTGGGCGACGAGCTCGGCCCTGCCCTGGGCGTTGAGGCCGGAATTGCTGACCGAGCCGATTTCGGTTTTGGTTTCCCAGCGGCCGGCCCTGAAGGCGCCCGGATCGGAGGTCGCCGCGACGACGTCGGCGCGGTGCCGGTTCTGCTCGGCGACGGTCGGTTGCGGCTGCTGCTGACAGGCGGCGAGCGCCAGGGGCAGGGCGAACAGGGCTCGGTTCATCACCATCATCCTTCGTACCCCGCCCGGCGCGCAGAATGCGCCGGAAGGGGTAAAGGACTGCTTACCGGCGGTTCAGGCGGGTCCCATTCGGAACACGCAGAACTTGTTGCCGTCGAGGTCGCGGAAATAGGCGCCGTAGAAGGCCTTGTCGCCTTCAGGACCGCGCAGCCCCGGCGCGCCTTCGTCGCTTCCGCCCAGCTCGATCGCCTTGGCGTGGAACGCGTCCACCTTGTCGCGGCCGTCCACAACGATCGCGATCATCGCCCCGTTGCCCGCCGTCGCTGGCTGCCCGTCATAGGGCGGAGTCACCACCACGCCCGGCCGCCCCATGCTGGTGCCGTAGAGGGTGAAGCCGTGCGGCAGCTCGATCTTGCGGCTGGCGCCGATCGTGGCGAACAGGGCGTCGTAAAAGCGTAGCGCCCGGCTGAGATCGTTGGTGCCGACGGTGGCGTAGCCGATCATCTCCCCCTCCTCACGCGCAGTCGCCGACGCGCCTGCCGGTCGTCCGTGCCTTGATCGTCATGCTCATGTTGTTGGGCAGGCCGGTGGTGTTCATGTCCATGTTCATGTCGTAGCTGGACGATCCGTACTTGCCGGCCATCGTCATCACCATCTTGCCCGGCATCTCGCCGCCTTCGCAGGTCATCGTGCCGGTCATCCGGCCGCCGTCCATCGACCAGTCCTGGTAGGTGCAGTTGCTGTTCTCCTGCGCCGCCAGGAAGTTGGCGCTCGGCTTGGCCGCCTGCTCGGGAGTGATGCAGTTCTGGACGGTGGTCTTCTCGCCGATCATCTGCTTCAGCATGCCCTCCGGCATGCCGGGCGCGGCCGCCGACAGGATCTCGTTGGTAGCCTCCCACTGGCCCGGCTGGATCTTCATCTCGGAGAGTTCGTCGGCGACCTCCTCGGCCGTCATCTGCCGTCCCTTCTTCTCGGGCTCCTGGCCGCAGCCGGCGAGGACGAGCGCGGCGATGAGAATGCGGTGCTTCATGGCTCGGCCTCTCCTCAATTGCCGCCCGCGGCGCCGCCGGGCTTCAGCAGGTCCAGCACCGCGACCGTCATCGCCTCGGTGCCGAGCCGGACCGACGGCTCCGGGTCGATCTTGAACAAGGGCGAATGGTGCGAGGGCACCGGCGGCCCGCCCGCTTTCTGCGCGTCGAAGGCCGCCTGCGGGGTGCCGCCGACGCTGAAATAATAGCCTTTCACATTGTGCTTCTGCTCAACGAAGTAAGCGAAATCCTCCGCGCCCATGCCCGATTGGACATAGGGCTCCACCGCGCCCGCGCCCAGCTCGCGGGCGAACGTCGCGTTGAGGCGCCGCGCCAGCGCCGGGTCGTTGCTGGTCGTCGGCGTTCCTTCCGACACCTTCACCACCGGCAATTTGTCGTCCGGAAGCCCATTGGCGCGGCCGATGCCTTCCGCGACCCGCTTGATCGCGGCGAGCAGCATCGCCCGGGTCTCCTCGTCATTGGCGCGCACCGTCACCTGGAGGTCCGCTCGGTCGGAGATGATGTTGTGCTTGAGGCCCGAATGGAACGCGCCCACCGTGATCACGCCCGGCTTCAGCGGCTCGCGCTCGCGCCCGATGATGCCCTGCAGCGCCACCACGATCTGGGAGCCGATATAGACCGGGTCCTTGCCGCTGTTGGGCGAGGCGCCATGGGCGCCGACGCCGTGAACGAGGATGTCGACGCTATCGGCCGAGCTGTACTGGATGCCCTCGCTGGCGCTGACCTTGCCGGTCGCGAGGTCCGAACCGACGTGGAATGCCACCGCGTAATCGGGCTTGGGAAAGCGCGTGTAGAGCCCGTCCTCGATCATCGCCCTGGCGCCGCCGACCCGCTCTTCGGCCGGCTGGACGACGAACAATACGGTGCCCTTCCAGCGGTCCTTCATCGCCGCCAGCCGCCGAGCGGTGCCGATCATCGACGTGATGTGGACGTCATGCCCGCAGGCATGCATCACCGGCACCTCGACGCCGTCGATCCCGGTCTGGCGCGCCCTGGAAGCGTAAGGAAGGCCGCTTTTCTCCTCGACCGGAAGCCCGTCCATGTCGGCGCGCAGCAGCACCACCGGCCCCGGCCCATTCTTCATCACGCCGACGACGCCGGTTCCGCCGACGCCCTCGGTGACGGTGGCGCCCGCGGCACGCAGCTGCTGAGCCATGATCTTGGCGGTGCGGTTCTCCTTGAAGCTCAGCTCGGGGTTCTGGTGGAAATCGATGAACAGCGCCTTCAGCTGCTTGTCGTAATCGGCCTTCACCGCCGGCGCGAAATCCGGGGCGGCCAAAGCCGGGGCGGCGGCGAACGCGGTCGCGAGAAAGAGAGCTTTGAAGTGCATGAGATCCTTCCGGTGGTCAGTTGCTGGCGGAGCAGGGGCCGATGCGGCGGCCGGTGAGCTTGCCGCTGAAGGTCATCACCCCCTGGAAGTCCTCAGCGGTGGTGGTGAAGTCGAGATCGTAGCTGTCGCTGGCGTAGCGGCCGCTGAGCTTCAGACTGCCGTCATTGCCTTCCTCGGGGTCGGGGCAGCTGCCCTGGATCTCGACCCGGCCCGCGGCCGCGCTGGCGCTGGTGATCCTGCACGCTTCCTGCGTGTCGCGGACGAAGAAGGCGACCGGGTCGGCGGCCTGCGCCGAGGCGAGGCAGATCTGCTGGGTCCTTGCCTCGCCGAGCGGCAGGTCGTCGAGCACCTTGCCGTCGAGCGTCGCGACTCCGGGTGTGTTCTTGACCTCCCACAAGCCGGGCGCGAGCGCCGGCGGGTCGGCGGCGGCGGCGAGCAAGAGCAACGGCGAGGCGAGCGCGGCCAGCGTGAATACCCCCTTCGCCATTCTCCTGCCCCCGCATCGCATCAGAGTTCGAGCATCTTAAAGCGGACGAACCCGGAAAGCTATGCTCCCTTCGGGCAGAGCGGAGGGGAAAAGCCATTCCTTGCAGCCGTCATAGCGAGCGAAGCGCGGCAATCCAGTCGGCGGGATGACGCCCCGTTGCCACGCTGCGCGCCGACGACCTCAGCCCTATCCCAGCTGCTCCACCAGCCGCTCCACATCGGCCTCGTTGTTGTAGAGGTGGGGCGTGATCCGCATGCTTTCGCCGCGCAGGCTGACATGGACGTCGGCGGCCGCCAGCCGTTCGGCAATGCCGCCGGGCAGGCCGCCCGGGAAGCGCACCGACAGATAATGCGGCGCGCGCCTGTCTGGCGGAAGCGCGATGATGCCGCGCGGCGCGAGACGTTCGGCAATGCCGGCGGTCAAGGCGCCCAATGTCTGCGCGATGTCGGCGACGCCCCATTCGAGGAGCTGCTCCAGCGCCGCCCCGGCGACCGGCAGCAGCGCGAAATTCGAGCGCTCGCCCATGTCGAAGCGGCGCGCGTTGGGCTCGAGCTGCTCCTCGTAATTGATCAGCCGGCGGAAGTCGCTGGAGCCCAGGCGGGTGATCCAGCTGAGCTCGATCGGACGGCCCTGCTGGTGCCGCGGGGCGACGTAGAGGAAGCCGACCGAATAGGGGCCGAGCAGCCATTTGTAGGAGGCGGCGACGAGATAGTCCGGATCGACCGCCGCGATGTCGATCGGCAGCGCGCCGGTCGACTGGGTGGTGTCGAGCACGACCAGGGCGCCGACCTCGCGGCAGCGGCGGGCGACGGCGGCGACGTCGACCAGACCGCCGCACACCCAGTGGCAGTGCGGCGTGCAGACCAGGCCGGTGCGATCGTCGATCGCCGCCAGCAGCGCGGCGGTCCAATCGCCGTCCGCCGGCCGCTCCACGGTCACCAGCCGAGCGCCCGACTGCTCCGCTTTGGCGCGGGCGGCGAAGACTCCGGAGGGGAAATCCTCGGCGAGGACCACCATCGTCTGTCCGGCAGCGATGTCGGCGTTCCGCATCGCCGTCGCCATTCCGTAGCTGACCGACGGCACGATCGCGACGTCGTCCGCGGCGGCGTTGATCAGCCGCGCGAACAGCGCCCGCACTTCCTCCGACTGATCGAAGAAGTGCCGCGCCTCGATCTCCCACGGGTGGACCTTGCGTTCCAGGCCCCGGCGGCCGGCCTCCGCGGCGGCGTTGAGCAGCGGCGACATCTTCGCGCAGTCGAAATAGGCGACGCTGTCGGGGATGTCGAACAGGTGGCGCTGGCAGGGAAGGAGCGTCATCGGGTCAGCAGGAGCCGGTGCGCTTGGCGTCGACCGACTGGCGGATCTCGATATCCTCGCCCGGCGGCACCGCGCTCGCCTTCGCCTCGACGGTGAGCAGGAAGCTGGTGGGCGTATAGTCGCCGGCGGCCGTGACGATATTGTCCCTGTGGGTGGGCGGCGCGGTGCAGGAGAGCGAAGCATCGACCTTGCCGCCCTCCAGCACGGCCTTGTCGTGGCGGCACTCGACCGCGGCGGTGTCGGTCATGAACTGGATCGCCGCCATCTTGCCGATCGGCGAGGTCAGGCATTTCGTCTCCAGCCCCGGCACCGCCGCGATCGCGATCCGGCGCTGGCCCTCGCCCACTTTTTGCGAAAGCACGTTGCGGCTGACGGTCCACAGCCCCGGCTCGATCGCGTCCGGCTCGCCGGAGGGCGCGGCGGACGGCTCCTCCGGAAGGTCGCAGCCCGCCGCGAGCAGCACCGCAAGCAGCAGCGCCGCGCGCATCAGCCCGCCGTGCAGGGACCGACGCGGCGGCCGGTCAGCTTCGAGGAGACGTTGACGTCGCCGTCGCTCGCGAGGCGGGTGGCGACGTCGAGCCGCATCTCGAAGCTGTCCTGCGTATAGTCGCCGTAGACGGTGGTCATCAGCTGGCCGTCGAGACCCGGGCGGTTGCACCGCATCGAGGCGTTGAACGTGCCCTTCGACATGTAGAAATTGCTGTATTCGCAGCTGTCCTTGCTGCCGGCGAAAAGCTTTGGATTGGGCTTTTTCACCTCCGCTTCGGAAAGGCAGACGCTATCGTCGATGCGGGTTCCGGCCGGAGTGGCGATCCGGGGCTTGCCCTTGTCCAGCGGGATCAGCTTGATGACCTCCGCGGTGGTCTGCCATTGCCCCGCCTGCAGCGCCTCGGCCTTGGGCGCGGGCGCCGCCTTGGGCTGCTCCGCGCCTTCCGAACAGGCGGCCGCAGCGAGCAGCGGAATCATCATCAGGAAACGCATCGGCAAGGCCCCCCCTTTTCGTCGCATGCGGACGGTAGCGCGCGGACGGCGCAATGACCATATAGCGGGCATGGCAATCGCGATCCGAACGGGCCTCGAGGAGCCCGACACCGGCCAGACCTTCGTTCCGCACCGCCCCCAGCGCCCGCAGAAGGCCGAGGGCGGCAAGCGGTTGCGGATCGTATCCGACTATGAGCCGGCGGGCGACCAGCCGACCGCGATCGCCGAGCTGGTCGATCAGATGCGCCAGGGCGAGCAGACCCAGGTGCTGCTCGGAGTTACCGGCTCGGGCAAGACCTTCACCATGGCCAAGGTGATCGAGGAGCTGCAGCGCCCGGCCCTGGTGCTGGCTCCGAACAAGATCCTCGCCGCCCAGCTCTACGGCGAATTCAAGAGCTTCTTCCCCGACAACGCCGTCGAATATTTCGTCAGCTACTACGATTACTACCAGCCCGAGGCCTATGTGCCGCGGTCCGACACCTACATCGAGAAGGAAAGCTCGGTGAACGAGGCGATCGACCGCATGCGCCACTCGGCGACGCGCTCGCTGCTCGAGCGTGACGACGTCATCATCGTCGCCTCGGTCTCGTGCCTCTACGGCATCGGCTCGGTCGAGACCTATTCGGCGATGGTCTTCTCGCTCAAGAAGGGCGAGACGGTCGACCAGCGCGAGATCATCCGCAAGCTCGTCGCGCTCCAGTACAAGCGCAACGACCAGGCGTTCGCGCGCGGCAATTTCCGAGTGCGCGGCGACAATCTGGAGATTTTCCCCAGCCACTATGAGGACACTGCCTGGCGGGTGAATTTCTTCGGCGATGAGATCGAGGAGATCGTCGAGTTCGATCCGCTGACCGGCAAGAAGGTGGCGAGCCTCGACTATGTGAAGGTCTACGCCAATTCGCACTATGTGACCCCGGGGCCGACCCTCAAGCAGGCGATGGAGGCGATCAAGCACGAGCTCGCCGAGCGGCTGAAGGAGCTGGTCGCGGAAGGGAAGCTGCTGGAGGCGCAAAGGCTGGAGCAGCGCACCAACTTCGACCTGGAGATGATCGCCGCCACGGGCTCGTGCGCCGGAATCGAGAATTATTCGCGCTTCCTCACCGGCCGGCTGCCGGGCGAGCCGCCGCCGACGCTGTTCGAATATCTCCCCGAGAACGCCCTGCTGTTCGTCGACGAGAGCCACCAGACGGTGCCGCAGATCGGCGCGATGGCGCGCGGCGACCACCGCCGAAAGATCACCCTTGCCGAATATGGCTTCCGGCTGCCGAGCTGCATCGACAACCGTCCGCTGCGCTTCAACGAATGGGATGCGATGCGCCCGCAATCGGTGGCGGTGTCGGCGACGCCGGGGCCGTGGGAGATGGAGCAGACCGGCGGCGTCTTTTCCGAGCAGGTCATCCGCCCCACCGGCCTCATCGACCCGCCGGTCGAGATCAAGCCGGTCGAAGACCAGGTCGACGACCTGATCTTCGAGGCCAAGGCGACGGCGCAGAAGGGCTACCGGACGCTCGTCACCACCCTCACCAAGCGCATGGCCGAGGACTTGACCGAATTCCTCCACGAGGCGGGTCTCCGGGTCCGCTACATGCACTCCGACGTCGAGACGCTCGAGCGCATCGAGCTGATCCGCGACCTGCGGCTGGGCGTCTACGACGTGCTCGTCGGCATCAACCTTCTGCGCGAGGGCCTCGACATCCCCGAATGCGGCCTGGTCGCGATCCTCGATGCGGACAAGGAAGGCTTCCTGCGTTCCGAGACCTCGCTGATCCAGACCATCGGCCGCGCCGCCCGCAACGTCGAAGGCCGGGTGATCCTGTACGCCGACCGGATCACCGGATCGATGGAACGCGCGCTTCGCGAGACCGACCGCCGCCGCCAGAAGCAGCGCGAATATAACGAGGTGCACGGGATCACGCCGACCACGATCAAGCGCAACATCAGCGACGTCCTGGCCCACGTCTCGCAACGCGACGGCGTCGTCGTCGACACCGGCGACGAGGACGCGCCCCACCTCGTCGGCCACAACCTTCGCGCCTACATCCAGGATCTCGAGCAGCGCATGCGCAAGGCGGCTGCCGACCTCGAGTTCGAGGAAGCCGGGCGCCTGCGCGACGAGATCCGCCGCCTCGAGGCCGACGAGCTCGGCATCCCCGACGCCGACAAGCGCGCCCCGATCATGGGCCGCAGCAACGAAGGCAAGCCCGGCACCCGCAAGACCCGCTACGGCAAGCAGAAACAGATGCGGATGGGAAAGCGCGCGGGCGGCCTGCGCTAGCCGCGCGCCGCGCGCGCTCCGCTATTGCGAGATACCTGTCCGAATGTGAGGTGCGCGGAAGCCGGGGCTGGCATCGAATGAACATGCGCGCGGTTCAGCCGGGTCCGCTCCGGCCTTCGAATGACGCTCCGCATCATCTTCCACGACGCCGCCTGATCGCCTACAGCGGCACCGCCACCGCCCGAGGAGTCACCGTGATCCGCATTGCCCCAGTCGCCGCCGCCCTGCTCGCGCTCGCCGCCTGCGCCAAGAGCGAGGAGGCGAGCCTGGTCCCGCCGCAGGAGGACGACGGCTACAACATGGTCGATCCGGTGACCGCGCCGCTCGCGGTCGAGGGCGAGCTCGCGCTCGGTGAATGGGCGAGCTCGATGCAGGACGACGAGCCGGCGCTGCTGTTCGGGCCGCCGCAGACGTCCCCTCTGTTCAGCCTGCGCTGCGACGGCCGCGAAGGCCTGATCCTCCAGCGCCACGGCGTGATCGTCGGGCCGGGCATGAACATGATGGTGGTCGAGCTTGGCGGTGCGACCCGGCGGCTCGCCGTCAATCCGGTCCAGGGAACGCTGCCGCTGCTGCGCGCCGCCGCGCCGGCCAACACAGAGCTGATCGGCGAGCTGGCTTCCGCGCAGGACCGGATCACGGTTCGGATCGGCAATGGCGAGCCGCTGGTGATGCCGTCCAGTCCGCTGCTGGGCGAGTTCATCCGCGGTTGCTCGGAGCAGCGCGCGGATACGGCGCCGGGCAATGTTGCCGAAGCGGCCGGCCCGCCCGCAACCGCGGCGGAGCCGGCGGCCAATTCGGCCGAGCCTAGGCCGACAGCGCGCAGACCAGAGTAGAGCCGGTCACCACCTCGACGATCTCCGGATCGTCCATCTCACGCACCGCGCCGATCAGTCGGCCGACGCTCAGCGCGCGCCCCTCCGCCTCCAGCCGTTCGGCGAGGCCCGAGAGGCGGCGCAGCTGGACTATGCTCAGCCGCTTCACCCAGCGCTCCGCCATGCATTCCGACATCGGCCGCGACAGGCCGGCTTCGGACAGCCGCTCGACGATCCGCCCCTCGAAGCTCTGCGAGCAGGCGGCGAGCGGCAGCAGGGCGAGGAGGATCGGCGCGCGCATGGGCGGGAGATAAGCGGGTGGCCGCCCATATCCAACCGCCCGGGCGTTTAGGGCTTGATCGGGCGTGCGAGCCTGTCCATCGGCCAACGTCACGGTTGCGGAGCGGAAAAGCGATGAAGAACGTGCGTGTCCTCATGGTCCTGGCCGGCGTGGCGGCGCTCGCGGCGTGCGTCCCGCAGCGCCAGGCGCCTCCGCCGCCGCCGTCCCAGCCGCGACCGGTCGTTCCCGCGCGCCCCGCGCCGCCGCCGCCGCCGGTCGACTGGGGCGACCTCCCGCTCAGCCCGGGCGGCTGGAGCTACCGAAGCGACGGCAACGGCTCGCAGGCGCTGTTCGGCCCCGCCGGCGGCGAGGCGGCCTTCGCCGTCCGCTGCGACCGGGCCGCCCGGCAGGTGGTGCTGGCGCGGCAGGGCAGCAGCAGCCGCGCCCCGATGACGGTGCGCACCTCGTTCGCGGCGCGCGCTTTCCCGGTGGTGGTCGACGCCGATCCGCGGCCCACGCTGACGGCCAGGCTCGCGGCGAGCGACCGTTTCCTCGACGGCATCGCCTTCAGCCGCGGCCGCTTCACGGTCGAGACTCCGGGGCTGCCGATGCTGGTGATACCCGCCTGGCCGGAGCCGGCGCGGGTCGTCGAGGATTGCCGGGGCTAA
>DASWSP010000030.1:0-3502 GCA_036402575.1 Allosphingosinicella sp.
CGTCCGGCGCGAAGCTGATGGCCACCCTCGTGCACGCGCTCAGGAAGCGCGGCGGGCGCTATGGGCTGCAGACCATGTGCGAAGGCGGCGGCATCGCCAACGTGACGATCGTCGAAAACCTGGCGTAACGGGGCCCCGGCCCGGACGCGGCGCGCGGCCCCGTCGCGACCCGATCCGGGCATCGAGCGGCCTTGGCCCTCGCGCTTCCGCCGCGCGTGAAGCGGCCGGGCCTGCCTGACCTCGTTGAGCGAGACGAAAATCCCGGCGACGATGCTACGCGCCGGCGGTTGCGCCCGCCCGCGCCCGTTCGATCGCCGCGGCGTCGATCTTCATCATCGTCATCATCGCGTCCATCGCGCGCTTGGCGGCTTGCCTGTCGGGATCGGCCATCGCCTCGAGCAGGATGCGCGGCGTGATCTGCCAGGAGAATCCCCAGCGGTCCTTGCACCATCCGCACGCGCTCGCCGCGCCGCCATTCTCGACGATCGCGTTCCAGTAGCGGTCGGTCTCCTCCTGGTTCTCCGTGACGACCATGAAGCTGACGGCCTCGTTGGGCTTGAAATTCGGGCCGCCGTTCAGCCCGACGAAGGAGTTGCCGAGCACTGTGAACTCGACGGTCAGCTCGTTCCCCTGTGCGCCGCCCGGATAATCGGACGGCGCCTGGTTGGTCGGGCCGACCTGGCTGTCGGGGAAGGTGGCGGCATAGAATTCCGCGGCCTTGCGCGCCTCGCCATGGTCGAACCACAAGCAAGGCGTAAGCTTGTTGCCTTTCATCATCCTGCTCCTCGGCGAGTCAGGCCCCCGGAAGGGGAATTGTGGAGGTCCGACACGTCAGGCGAGCTCGCGCTCGGCCGATCGCGCGCCGCTCTTCGCGGTGTCCACGATGATCTCGAAGCCGCCCCAGAACATGCGCGTGCCGTCGAACGGCATATCGCCGTGGTCCGGCTGCATGGTCGGGTCGGCCATCAGCTTCTCCCAGCCTTTGACCCGCGTCTGCTTGTCCGGCCATTCGATGAAGGAGTAGACGATGTTCTCGCCGTCTTGCGCCTTCGACGCCTTCTTGAAGTCGGTCACCTTGCCGTCGCGAATGTCGTCGCCCCAGGCTTCGACAACCCGCGTCGCGCCGAATTCCTGGAACTTCGCCGCCGCCTTCGATGCCAAATCGCGATAGGCTTGGCGGTTGCCGTTCGGCACCGGCAGCACGAAGCCGTCGACATAGAAGCCGCGGCCGCCCGTCCCTTCATCGATGAACGAGTCGAAGCCGCTGAAGATCATGCGCATGCCGTCGAACGGCATCTGGTCGCCCATATCCTTCATGCGCGGGTCGCTCATCATCTTCTCGTTGGCGGCATCGCGCACGGCCCTTGATGGGTATTCGAACCAGGAGAAGACGACGCTCTCATCCTCCCTGGCCTGAACCGCCATTCGGAAGTCCGTGACCTTGCCGTCCGGCACGTCGTCGGCCCAGGCCTCGACCATTCGGGTGGCGCCGAACTCCCTGAACAGCGGCGCGGCGTCGCTTGCGTGCCGGCGATAGGCTTCCTTGTTCGCGGTCGGCACCGCGACGATGAATCCTTCGATGTAGGTCATCTTCCTTCTCCTCGGATTTCCCGGCCGCGCCGGGCAGGTTCATTTCCGGCTCGGCGCTCCGATCGACCAGCTGTGGCCGAACGGATCCTTCAATTGCCCGTAGCGGTCGCCCCAGAACTGTTCGGCCAGCGGCATCGTCACCGTGGCGCCGGCGCCGGTCGCGCGCTCGAACCAGCGGTCGGCATCGTCGACCTGGAGGTGGAGCGTCACCGCGCCGGGCGGGCCGCCGGCGCCGCATTCGCCATATTCGGGGAATTCGTCGTTCAGCATCACCGATCCGCCGTTGATCCTGAGATGGGCGTGCATGATGCGCTCGCCGTCATCGGCCAGGTGCGGCGGCATCGCCTCGTCGGCGCCGAACGCCTGCTTGTAGAACTCGGCCGCTTCCCTGCCGCGCCTGCCGGCGATCGTGAGATGGGGCGTGACTCCGTGGGTGGGCCCCTGGTCCGGCTTTCCTTGCGTGTCCTGGCGTTCCTGCAGCGTGGTGTCGGTCGCCATGGCCTCTCTCCTCTTGTTGAACTTCAGGCGGGTGCGCGTTCCTCGAAGTCGGCGAGCTGCGCGGCCAGCGCGCGCTGGAAAGCGGGACGCGCCTCGCAGCGCGCGACATAGGCGGCCAGATTGGGATGCTCCGCGACGAGCCTGGTGTGCCGCAAATTGCGCAGCACCGTCGTCATCATCAGGTCGCCAACGGTGAAGCGGCCTTCGAGGAATTCCCTGCCGCCGAGCCAGTCCGCCACCCGCTTCAGCCGCTCGCGTATCTTGTTCATCGCGGCGGGCCGGCGCAGCTTCGCCCACTCCTCGCCGCGGTTGAAGACGTCGATGTCGACGAGCTCGAAGATCATCGGCTCGATGCTGTTGAGGGCGGCGATCAGCCAGCACATCGCCCGCGCCCGCTCGATCTCGCCGCGCGGCAGCAAGGCCTCGCTTCGCCCGCCGAGGTGGAGCAGGATCGCGCCGCTTTCGAACATGCGGAGCTCGCCTTCGACGAACACCGGCACCTGGCCGAACGGCTGCTCCAGGAAATAGTCCTGCGGGCGTTCCGCCATCGGGTCGAGCAGCCGCACGCGGTAGGGGAGTCCGGCCTCCTCGAGCGCCCAGCGGACGCGCAGGTCGCGGACCAGCCCTCTGGCGAAATCGGGAACCCAGTTGAAGGCCGAGATCTCGATGGCGGCCGCTGGATCGACGGACATGTCCTTCCTCCCCGCTCAGGCGTCTTTCTGATCCACGTCAACGACTCGGCATTTGACGTTGATGCGCCTGTGAGTTACCAAAAGCAACTATGAAGTTACAAAAAATAACTCGGCCATCCTCAGCCGCCCGCCGCCGCTACGACGATGCGTGCGGTACGGCCCACGCGCTCGATCTGATCGGCGAGCGCTGGGCGTTGCTGGTGATGCGCGAGCTTATGCTGGGTCCGAAAAGGTTCAGCGACATCCGCGCCGACCTGCCCGGCATCAGCGCCAACGTGCTGACCCAGCGCCTGGAAAGCCTGGAGGCTTCGGGCCTGCTGGTGCGGCGCAAGCTGCCGCCGCCGGCTTCAACTCAGGTCTACGAGCTGACGGCCTGGGGCCATGAAGCCGAGCCGATCGTCCAGTCGCTTGGCAAATGGGCCGCTCGCTCGCCCGCGCACGACCCGACGCTGCCGATCAGCGCCACATCGATCATGCTGAGCTTCCGCACCATGTTCAGCGCGGAACGGGCGAAGGGATTTTCGGCGCGCATCGCCTTCCGGCTCGGCGCCGATCGGTTCGTCGGCGGCATCGCCAAGGGGCGGCTCGATATCGTCCGCGGCGAAGGGGAGGGCGCCGACGTCACCTTCACCGGCAATGCCACGGCCTTGGCGGCAGCGGTCTATGGCCGCCAGCCGCTCGATGCGCTGGCGGCGGCGGGCGCGCTCGTCACCGAAGGAGAC